>DASPKC010000034.1:0-47968 GCA_035628295.1 Baekduia sp. | reverse complement strand
CGGCGCCTTGCCGCCGAGCTCGAGCGAGACCTTCTTCACCGTCCCGGAGGCCAGGCGCATGATCTCGCGCCCGACGGCGGTCGAGCCGGTGAAGGCGACCTTGTCGACGTCCGGGTGCGACGCCAGCCGCGCGCCCACCTCGGCGCCCTCGCCGGTGACGACGTTCAGCACGCCGGCCGGGACGCCCTCCTCGTGGGCGACCTGGGCCAGACGCAGCAGCGACAGCGGCGTCTTCTCGTCGACCTTGACGACGACCGAGTTGCCCGCGGCCAGCGCCGGGGCGATCTTCCAGATCCCGAGGACGAGCGGGAAGTTCCACGGCACGATTGCCGCGCAGACGCCGAGCGGCTCGCGCCGGATGCGGTTCAGCGACAGCGTCGGGTAGGCCTGCGTCGGGACGTCGCGCTCGAACTCGTAGGTGGCGGCCGCCTCGGCGAAGTGCAGGAAGTGCGGGCCGGCCAGGCCCACGTGGAAGCCGGTGGCCTGGCGGACGGTGGCGCCGTTGGGGCCGATCTCGGCCTCGATGAACTCCTCCAGGTCCGTCCCGAGGCGCTCGGCGATCCGCTTCATGATGGCCGACCGCTCGTCCTGCGGCTTGCGCGACCAGTCGCCGCGGTCGAAGGCGCGCCGGGCCGCCTCGACCGCCTGGTCGGCGTGCTCGATCCGGCCCTTGGCCATCGTGCAGACCATCTCGCCGGTGGCGGGGCTGCGGATCTCGAACAGGTCGTCGCTGTCGACGTCCTTGCCGTCGATGAACATCTGGTGGTGCTGGACGCTGACGGTTGCCACTAGGGCCCTCTCTCCTCATCGGTGAACGTGCTGCCATGCATCGTCGCCCGGGCGAAGGCGCGGGTCACCTCCCATCGGGAGGATCCTGCTCCCCCGACAGGGCAGGCGTCGACTCTGATCGGACGATGCGGGCGGTTCCCGCGGCGTTAGGGTCGCGGCATGCACCACGACGAGCTGCACCGCGTCGGCGAAGGCGAGCCGCTCGTCCTCGTGCACGGCCTGACCGGCACCTGGCGCGCCTGGCTGCCGGTCCTCGATGCGCTGGCGGCCGAGCACGAGGTCACGGCCATCACCCTGCCAGGCCATCACGGCGGCAGCGACCTGCCGCCCGGGCCGGCCGACGCCCGCGTGCTGGGCGATGCGCTGGAGCGGCGCCTGGACGCCCACGGCATCGGCACCGCCCACCTGGTCGGCAACTCGCTCGGGGGGCTGCTGGCGGTCGAGCTCGCGCGCCGGGGCCGGGCGCGCTCGGTGGTCGCCCTGTCCCCCGCGGGCGCCTGGGCCAGTCCGGTGCGCCTGCGGGTCGTGCTGACCCAGCTGCGCGCCGGCCAGCGGCTCATGCAGCGCCACGGCGACCGGCTCGTGCCGCTGCTGCGCCGCCCCGGCTTCCGCCGGCTGGCGCTGCGCGGCGTGATGGAGCACGGCGAGCGCGTCCCGGCCTCGGCCGTCGCCGACCTCGTGGAGGGCGCCGTCGGCTGCGCCGCGTTCGAGGCCATCCTGGAGGGCCTGCCCAGCGCCGGCTCCCTGGCCGTGGCCGACGCCCCGCTGCCGGTCCCGGTGCGCGTGGCGTGGTCCGAGCACGACCGCACCATCCCCTTCGAGCACTTCGGCCGCCCGTTCCTGGCGGCCGTCCCCGGCGCCGAGCACGTGACCCTGCCCCGCGTCGGGCATGTCCCGATGTACGACGACCCGGCGCTGGTGGCCCGGACGATCCTCGAGGTCACCCGCCGCGCCCGCTCTGCCCCGTCCGCCCCACACCACAGGAGCCCGACCCCCATGAGCACCTCCCACGACCTCGAGATCCAGGGCGTCACCGGCCCGCTCGCCACCCGCGTGTGGGCCCCGCCCGCCGGCCAGGACCCGCGCTTCCTGCTCGTCCTGGCCCACGGCTTCGGCGAGCACGGCGGCCGCTACGAGCACGTGGCTCGCCGCCTGGTGGCCGAGGGCGGCGTGGTCGTCGCCCCCGACCACCGCGGCCACGGCCGCACGACCGGCGGCGAGCGCGCCGTCGTGGAGGACGTGGCGGACCTCGTGGCGGACTTCGCGAAGGTCGTCGCCCACGCCCGTGAGCGCCACCCGGACCTGCCGCTCGTCGTCCTCGGCCACTCGATGGGCGGCATCATCGCCACGCGCTTCGCGCAGACCACCGACGAGCAGCTGGCGGCACTGGTGCTGTCGGGGCCGGCGATCGGCGGCAACCCGCAGTTCGAGGCGGTGCTCGCGATGCCCGAATTCCCCGAGATTCCGATCGACCCCGCCGCCCTGTCGCGCGACGCGTCGGTGGGCGAGGCCTACATGGCCGACGAGCTCGTCTACCACGGGGCGTTCCCCAAGACCACGCTGGAGGCGCTCTTCGCCGGGATGGACGCCATCGCGCAGGGCCCGGGGTTCGGTGACGTGCCCGTGCTGTGGATCCACGGCGAGCTGGACCCGCTGGCGCCGCTGGCGGAGACCCGCGCCCGCGTCGAGGCGCTCAAAGGCCCGGACTTCGAGGAGCACGTCTACCCCGGGGCGATGCACGAGGTCTTCAACGAGACCAACCAGGACGAGGTGCTCGACGACCTGGTCGGGTTCCTGGCCCGGGTGCTCGCGCCCGACCGCTCGGCCGCCTGACGGAACCGGCGGACTCCCCCGCCCGGGAGGGGGAGTTCGCCCCACCGGGGCAGGCGCCGGTCGCCCGGCGGACGTAGTGTCGCCACATGACCACTGCGACGGTTGCGCTGCTGAAGGAGCCGGGCGAGGACCTCGTCCTCGAGGACGTCCAGATCGACCAGCCCGGCGAGGGCGAGGTCCTCGTCCGCATCAAGGGCGTGGGCATCTGCCACACCGACATCACCGCCGCCCAGGGCATGGTCCCGCTCCCGCTGCCCAGCGTGCTGGGCCACGAGGGCTCGGGCGTGATCGAGGCCGTCGGCGAGGGTGTGACGAACGTGGCGCCCGGCGACCATGTCGTCCTCAGCTTCGACCACTGCGGCGACTGCCAGCTCTGTCAGGCCGGCCGGCCCGCGTATTGCGAGCTGTTCGCGCCGCTGAACTACTTCGGCACGCGCATGGACGGGACGGCCACGATGTCACAGCACGGCGAGGAGGTGCACGGCAGCTTCTTCGGCCAGTCGTCGTTCGGGACGTACGCGTTGGCCAGCGCCCGCAACACCGTCAAGGTGCCCAGCGACCTGCCGATCGAGATCCTCGGCCCGCTCGGGTGCGGGCTGCAGACCGGCGCCGGCACGGTGATGAACGTCCTCGAGCCGCGGCCCGGCGACAGCATCGCCATCTTCGGCATGGGTGGGGTCGGGCTGTCCGGCGTCATGGCCGCCAAGGCCCTGGACTGCGGCGTCATCATCGCCATCGACCTCAACGACGACCGCCTCGAGCTGGCCACGGAGCTCGGCGCGACGCACACGATCAACCCCTCCAGGACCAAGGACGTGGAGTGGGCGGTGCAGGAGGCCGCCGCCCCGGGCGTGCACTGCTGCCTGGAGGCCGTCGGCGCGCAGGCGACCATCGCCCTGTCGGTCAAGATCCTGCGCAGCCCCGGCATCACCGCCACGGTCGGCTTCGGCGGCCTCGAGCACGAGGTGACGATCGACCAGGGCCATCTGCTGCTCGGCCGCACGCTCACCGGCGTCATCGAAGGCGACGCCGACCCGCAGACGTTCATCCCGCAGATGATCGAGCTGCATGAGCAGGGCAAGTTCCCCTTCGAGAAGCTCATCAAGACCTTCCCGTTCGCCCAGATCAACGAGGCCATCGCGGCCTCGGAGGCCGGCGAGGTCGTCAAGCCGGTTCTCGTCTTCGACTGAGCCCGGGGCGTCGATCGGCTGCGCCGGCTTGCGCCTACACGGCGGCCGGCGAGCCGACCATGCCCGCGAGCCGGCCGCGGACGAGCGTCGCGGCGTCGCCGATGATCCGCTCGACGAGCTCGGCGCACGTCGGGACGTCATGGATGAGGCCCTGCACCTGGCCGGCCCACCAGACGCCGGCGTCGGGGTCGCCGGTCTCGTAGACCGTGGCGCCGCGCTTGCCGTTGACCAGGTCGCGGACGTCCTCGAACTGCCCACCCTCGTCCAGGACGCGGCGCGCCTCGTCGCTGACCGCGTTCTTGGCCACCCGGGCGGTGTTGCGCAGCGTCTTGAACAGGATCTGGGTCGAGCGCTCGTCGTTGGCGACGATCTGCTGCTTGATGTTCTCGTGGATGGGTGACTCCGCCGTGCACATCCACCGCGTGCCCATGTTCACGCCGTCGGCGCCCAGCGCCAGCGCGGCCACCAGCCCGCGGGCGTCCCCGATGCCGCCCGAGGCGATCATCGGGATCTCGATCCGGTCGGCGGCGGCGGGGATCAGGACCAAGCCGGGCACGTCGTCCTCGCCGGGGTGTCCGGCGCACTCGAACCCGTCGATGGAGACCGCGTCGACGCCAAGGCTCTGGGCCTTGACCGCGTGGCGCACCGACGTCGCCTTGTGGATGACCTTCACGCCCGCCGGGTGGAAGTGCTCCAGGTGCTCCTGCGGGTTGGAGCCCGCCGTCTCGACGATCTTCACGCCCGACTCGATGATCACCTGGCGGTACTCGGCGTAGGGCGGCGGGCTGATCGACGGCAGGATCGTCAGGTTCACGCCGAACGGCTTGTCGGTGAGCTCCCGGCAGCGGGCGATCTCGCGGTCGAGGTCCTCCGGGGTGGGCTGCGTCAGCGCCGTGATGCAGCCGAGCGCGCCGGCGTTGGCGACGGCCGCCACCAGTTCGGCGCGCCCGACCCACTGCATCCCGCCCTGCATCAGCGGGTGCTCGACCCCGAACGTCTCCGTGAACCTCGTCGTCAGCATCCGCGGCACCCAACCGGACATGCGGAGCCGCGGCAAGGGCCGGCGCCCCACTCAGGGGGGTGAAGACCCCCCGGTCGGGCCAGGACGGCCCGGCGCCTCCCGCGGAGATCAGGCCGCGGCGCCGTCCTTCTCCGCAATGGCCTCGCGGTACATCGGGAAGAGCGGCTTGGTCAGCGGGACCAGCTTGAGGATCTTGTTGACCGGGCCCTTGGCCTTGACCTGGCCCTTGGCGAGCCCGACCGCCAGGTTGTACTCGCCGCGCCAGTACTTGTCGGCGATGTCCGCCGGCATGTACAGCTTGACGTCGGCGTCCTCGTTCTCCTCGTCCGGGCAGACCTCGATGTTGTCGCCGTGCATCTTGATCAGCATCTTCGTGTCGGGGTCGGAGTAGTAGACCTGGAGGTCGAGGTCGGCAGTGGCCATCTTGGGACCGGACGCCGTCTCCCTGGCCTTGCGGAAGGCTCCGCCGATGTACTTGTGGACCTCGTCACTGCTCTCGAAGTACGGCATGCAGTCGCTGCTCCTTCTCCTGGTGGCTTGCCGTTCGACCGTATGGCGCGGCGGGGGCGGGCGCATCCTCCGGAGGGGGGAACTTCACCCCCCTGGAGGCTTCCTGGAGCGCCGGCACCGCCGGCGCGGCGACGTGGACGACCTGGTCGGCCACCCGTTCGGCCACCGCGAGATCGGTGATCGTCACCAGGCACGTGCCGCCGCGCTCGCGCACCTCCCGGCGCAGGAGGTCGGCGAGCGCCGCGACCTGGCCGGGCTCCAGATCGGCCGGCAGGTCGTCGATCAGCACGAGCGGCGAGCGCAGTGCCAGGGCGCGGGCCAGCGCCAGACGCTTGCGTTGCTCGGGGAGCAACTGAGGGGGCTGGGCGTCGGCCACCTCGTGCAGCCCGAAGCGCTCGAGCTGCCGCGTGGTCTCGGCCTCCAAGCGGCGGCGCGCGGTGCGACCGGCCTGCCGGACGCAGAACGCGACGTTCTGGGCGACGGTCGCCGAGCCGAACAGCGCGTACGCCGCGTCGGTCCCCGGCTCGAAGACCACCGCCATCCGCCGCTGCACGCGGGCGCGTGTCCGCGGGCGGGCGCGCGCCAGGTCGGTGCCCGCGACGATGACGGCGCCGGCGTCCGGGGCGTCGAGCCCGCAGGCCAGACGGAAGGCGGCGGTCTTGCCGCTGCCCGCCGGCCCGGTGAGCGCCGTGACTGCTGCTGCGGGCGCGCCGAAGCTCAGGCCGCGCAGCTGCGGCCGCCGGCTGACCTCGACGAACTCGAAGCCCCAACCCATCCCGTCCGCTTCGCCGAGACCGGCGATCCTCCTCCCCTGCCCACATGAGCGCGTAGACCGCCGCGGTTCAGTGGCGCGAGGACGGCGTCAGCATCCTCAGCCGGCGCGCGCGAGCCGCAGCACCCGCGAGAAGGGCAACAGGCCCGGCAAGCTGATGCGCAGGCGAGGGCGCCGCGTGCGCTGCAGCGCGAGCGTGTCCAGACCACCGAGCTCGAAGCGCAGCTCGCCGCTGCGCACGGCACCGCGCGGCACCGGCCGCCGCAGCTCGAAGGCGCCGGGTTCCCCGGAGGCGCGGACGTCGGGCCGCTCCGTCCCACCGTCGAAGCGCAGCTCGAAGGCGGCCTCCGGCGACAGCTCATCCAGCGAGGAGTTGCGCAGGCGCACCGGCACGACGACGCGGATGCGACGTCGCCCCTCCCCGCTCTCCGTCGCCGGGCGCACGATGCGCGCCGTCCCGGCGAAGACCCGGACCGGTGAGGGGAGCCGGCCGGCGCCCGCGTCCGTGGCGGGCACGCCCGCGCCGGCGCCGTCGGAGGTCGTGGCGATCACGAGCGTGGCGCAGAGCAGCGGGGTCGCGAGGACCAGCAGGAGCCACTCGGGCGAGGGCAGCCGGCGCACGACGACACTCTACGGCCCGCCCGCTGCCGCGATGACAGCGCCCGCACCACGGGCCAGGCGGGCGAGCTACGGTGAGCCGTGCGCCGAGGCGGGGTGCTGCTGAGCGGATGGGACCGCGGCCTGGATCCGCCGGGTCTCCTCGTCGCGCTGCTCCCGGGCGCGCTGACCGTGTTCCTCGCGTTCGACGCCGGTGGCTTCTATGCCGGCGAGACCGCGCTGGCGGCCCTGGTCGCCGCTCTTGCCCTCCTGGGCCGGATCGCGCTGGCCCGCCACCCGTTCGAGGGTGTCGGTCGAACGGCGCTGCTGGCGATCGACGCCCTGGTGCTGCTCTGCGTCCTGACGGTCGTGTCGATGGTGTGGTCGGACGCGCCGATCCGCGCGCTGACCGAAGGGCAGCGGGTCCTCCTCTACCTGCTGGTGTTCGCCCTCTGCGCGTCGCCGGCGCGCGATGCCGGGCGCCTGCGGCTCATGACCGGCGGCGTCCTCGCGGCGGCGGCGACCGTCTGCGGCGCGGCGCTGCTGTCGCGCCTCCTGCCCGGCGTGCTGGACGTGCGGTACACCTCACCCACCCAGGGCCTGAGCTGGCCCGTGACCTACACCAACACCCTCGGTTTGCTCGCCGCCGTCGGACTGGTGCTGGCGCTCGGGGCGGCGGCCCGTCGTGACCATCCGGGGCGCGTCGAGGTCGCGGCCGCGGCCGTCGTTCCGCTGTTCGCGCTCACCGCGCTGCTAACGCTCTCGCGCGGAGCGCTCGTCGCCGGCGCCGCGGGCGTCCTTGCGATGACCGTGCTCGTGCGTTCGCGGGCCGTGGTCCTCAGCCTGCTCGCGACCGCACCCCCGGTCGTGCTCGTCGCGGCCGCGGCACTCGCCGACGACGACGTCTTCCCCGCCCCCGGCCGCGACGTCCCAGGTCAGGCGGGCGAGGAGCTTGCGCTGACGCTGGTCGTGTGCATGCTGCTCGCAGGAGGGCTGCGAGCGGTGTGGGGAGCGCTCGCCAGGCGATGGGACGCGGGCCGGGATCCGCCGCACCGCAGCCCGCTGCCACGCGTCACGGCGATCGGGGCGGCCGTCGCCTGCGTGCTCGGCGCAGTCGCCCTCGAGGTGCCCCAGCAGCTCGACCGCCGCCTGGATCGGTCCGGCGACCGGGTCTCCGAGGCCGGGAGCGCGGACGGCGCTCGGCGGCCCCTGAGCGAGCTCGGCAACGACGGCCGGCTCGACTTCTGGGAGGTGGCCGTCGAGGCGTTCGAGGACAAGCCGCTGACCGGCACCGGCGCCGGGACGTTCGCGCTGCGGTGGGACCGCCATCGCCCCGAGCCGGTCGACGCGAACGACGCGCACTCGCTTTACGCCGAGGTGCTGGCCGAGCTCGGCCTGGGCGGCCTGGCCCTCGTGCTGCTGCTACTGGCCACGATCCTCGGCGGGCTCCTGCACCGCGCTCGGCGAGGCGACCGGGTCCTCTACGGAACCGTGGCGGGGGCGGTCGTGACGTGGCTGCTGGCCGCCGGCATCGACTGGCACTGGGAGATGCCGGTCGTGACCCTGTGGCTGTTCGCCCTGGCCGGTGCAAGCTTGTCCCGGACGCCGGACGAGAGCCGGGCGCCGCCGGGAGTCCTACCGCGGATGGTGGGGTGCGTGCTGCTGGTGGTGGCGGTGGCCGCCGGCCCGGCGCGGCTGGCCACGTCTCAGCGTCACACCGACCAGGCATACGCGGCCCTCGTGCGCGGCGACTGCCCGGACGCCGAGCGCTCCGCCCTCGAGGCGACGCGCGCCCTGCCCCCGGCGGCCGTCCCCCACGAGATCCTCGCCTACTGCGCCGCTCGGCGCGACGACCCGGCCGCCGCCGCTCGCCGCTTCGCGCAGGCCGCGCGGCGCGACCCGTCCAACTGGCGCTACCGCCTCGGCCTGGCCGCCGCGTTGGCCCGCCGCGGGCGGGACCCGCGTCCGGCGGCGGCGCATGCGCTCGGGCTCAACCCGCTCGAGCCGCGGGCGCGCAGCCTCGCTCTCCGGCTCGCCTCGGCGCCGGCGTCCGCCGGCGCGTGGCGCCGGGAGGGCCGCAGGGAAGCCGTGGCGCTGCCGTTGCCCTGACCGGTCAGAACCCGGCGTTCTGCAGCACGGCGATGTCGGCCTCGACGAGCGGGCAGGCACCGCTCAGCCCCGGCAGCGGCCCCACGAGGATGAGGAACTGCTGGCAGGGCACGAGGTTGACCTGCAGCTGCAGGTCGCTGACCGTCAGCCCGACCTCGATCAGGAACCGCTGGGCCTCGTACTGGGTGGCGGTCGCGTTCTGCTCGACCCCACCCGAGTCGACCAGTCCGATCGGGTTGGCGCCCGCCACCGCGAAGCCGGCGCCCGCGAGACCCACGGCGGCCGCCAGCGTCGCCGCCGAGAGCGAGCCGCGCCGCCGCGGCCGGTGCGAGGCTGCCGCCGCCCTGGCCCTCCGGCGGGCGCCCTCGAGCGCGTCCGCCGGGACGGACGGGCGAGCCGCTCGCAGCTGGGCGTCGATGTCTGCCAGCTCAGCCGGGAGGTCGTGGCGCTCGTGCATGTCCTTGATACGCACGAAGACCTCGGTTCTTCACGCGGCTGCGCCGGTTGGACATGATCGCCGCATGAGGGACCGGGATCTGGAGCGGCTCTTCGCCGAGCACGCCGCGCCGCTCCACGGCTACCTCGCGTACCGCACGGGCGACGCGACGCTCGCCGACGACCTCCTCGGCGACGTGTTCGAGCGCCTCGTGCGCGCCAAGCGGCGCTTCGACCCGCGCAAGGGCTCCGAGAAGGCGTGGATCTACGCCATTGCGCTCAACTGCCTGCGCGACCACGCGCGGCGCACGCAGGCCGAGGACCGGGCCGTCCAGCGCGTCGCGGCCGGGACCGGCCTCGAGATCCCCCCGGCGGAGCAGCAGGTCGAGGACGCCGACCTGGTCGCCCGCGCGCTGCGCGTGCTCTCGCCTCCCGAGCAGGAGGTCGTGGCCCTGCGCTACGGCGCCGACCTGCGCCTGGCGGACATCGCGCGGGTGATCGGCGAGCCCGAGGCGACGGCTCGCGGCCGGCTGTACCGCGCCCTGCACAAGCTGCAGGCCGAGGTGGCCTGAGGAGGGCGGTCGGGTGCGCCTGCGCCCCGTCCGGGCAGCGGGGGTCCGGTCGCAGCGCGCAGACCAGACGCCGCGGGCGCGCCGCACGACGGCCGGGCGGCGGGTCAGCCGCGACGGCCGAAGTTCTGCGTGGCCGTCCCGCCCGCGCTCCCGGGCCCGCCCGTCGGCGTCCCGGCCGCCACGCCCCCGCCCAACTCCTGGTTCGTCAGGCAGGCGATGACCGCCGCGACGGCCGCGAGGGTGGCCTGGCTCGCGGCCGTGTCACCGTCCACCTGGAGTCGCTCTGGAAGAGCGCGCTGCCGTCGCCCCTCGCCAGTCGCGGTGGGGGGTGGTTCCGTTACGACATCGTCGGCACGTCGCGTTCCCCACCGGAACGACCGAACGGGCGCCCCGGATGGGACGCCCGTCGGCCCCAGCTCCTGGCGCGGTCCGCTAGCAGCCGAGCTTCTGGTCGACGGCGTCGATGCGCAGCAGATCCCCGCCGACGCTGCACTTGACGGTGTCGGTCTCGCCGTCCTGGGCCTCGATGAGGTCGGCCGCGCCCTCGCCGGTCAGCCAGTCTCGCCCCGCACCGCCCCGCAGCGTGTTGCGCTCGTGGTCGCCGACCAGGCGGTCGTTGAAGCGCGTGCCGATGACGTGCTCCATCGCGTGCACGAACGCCGGCACGTCGTTGTCGAACCAGCCGACCCGGCAGTGGTTGATGTCGGCCAGCGCGCCCTCGCCCAGATCGGAGAGGTCGAGGGTGTCGACGCCCTCGGCGCCGGTGGCGCCCGCGTCGTCGTAGCGGTCCCACCAGCCGTCGGTGCGTGCGGCGCACTCGGCGTCGTTGTCGGTGTAGGCGCGGATGAACGGCGAGCCGTCGAAGGCGCCGTGGCCGCCGTCGACGTGGTCCGGCCCGCCGCCGGGGCGGATGACGTCGTTGCCGGGCCCGCCGAACAGGCCTTCCTGCCCGGTGGACCCGACGAGGCGGTCGTCCTCGTTGCCGCCCAGGAGGATGGCGGGCCGCGGGCCACCCGCCTGGACGTGGAGGTTGTCGTTGCCGGGCCCGCCCCAGACCTCGAGCGTCGACGCCCGGGCCGACCCGTAGGCCAGGAGCGCGTCGCTGCCCTCGTACAGGTTCACGACGACCTTGTCGCGGTACTCGCAGTAGACGTCGTCGGTGAACCAGGGATCGACGCAGCCGTGGCCCGCCCGGATCGCGCCGGCGCTGCGGATCATGATGGCCGGCGTGCCGTTCCACGTGGCCCCGTGGACGTTGACCGTGTCGGCCCCGCGGGTCCCGTGCAGGTAGAGCTTGGTGGCGTTGGCGGATCCGCCCACCTCGGCGATGACCTCGGTGGCCGGACGCACGGGATCGGCGGCGTGCGCCGCGCCGGGCGCGAGAGCGCCGAGGGCCAGCGCGGCGGCGAGCGCGGCGCGGCGGTGACGGGGAACGGGGAACATCGGACGGCCTCCTGGATCGACTGGTGTGGGCAGCCAGCCTGTGGCCAGGGCGTCCGGGGACCGTTACGGAAGCGTCCGGGTGCGCGCGCCGGGCGGGGCGTACACCGTCGCCCACAGCAGCTCGGCGCCCGTGTCGAGCAGCACGTCGAGCTCCGCGTCGCGCGCACGCGGGACGACCTCGTGCAGCACCCGCAGCAGCATGGAGGCCAGCCAGGCCGCCGTCTCGCGCGCAGGGAGCTCCCGCGCCACCCAGCCCGCCTCCTGGCCGCGCGCGAGATGGCCCGCGAGGCCGTCGGCCCACGCCCCGGCCGCCGTCCGGCGCAGGTGCGCGAGCCCGTCGTCGGCGAACGCCATCTCCGACAGGGCGGCCGCGAGAGGTCCGTGCGTGCGGTAGGGCGCGCTCAGCTCGCCCAGCAGGCGGCGCAGCTCGGGCAGCTCGGGCGGGCGCTCGGCACCCCACCAGCGCGCCAGCGTGGCAGCGGCCTCGTCCTCCAGGCGCTCGGAGAACGCGCGCAGGACCTCGACCTTGTCCTCGAAGTAGATGTAGAACGAGGCGCGCGAGATCCCCGCCTCGGCAGCGAGTTGGGCGACGCCGAGATCCCGGAACGACCGGCCGTCGCCCAGCAGGGCGGCGGCGGCCGACAGTACGCGGTCCAGCACCGCGTCGCGCCGCGCCGCGCGCGAGGTCCGCGGCGCCCGGGCCACGGTCACGCCACCGCCGGCGCGAGCGCGCCCGAGACGATGCGCGTGACCGCCGCCACGTGCGCGTCGACCTCGTCGTCGGTGGCCGCCGCGATGTGGTCGAGCTGGCCGGCCTCGAGCATCCAGGTCAGCCAGGTCGCGACCCCCTGCGCGTCGAGGCGCCCGTCGGTCCGGCCGACATCCTGGCCGCGGCGGACGTGCTGGGCCACCGCGCCGACGAACGCGCGCATCATCTCGTCGTAGCGCCCGCGCATGGTCGCGTCGTACGTGGCGCCTTCGGTGATGAGCCGCATCGTCGCCCGGTGGGCCCGGTAGGTGTCGAAGATCGTGCGGAAGGCCGCGCGGTACTCCGCCTCACCGGCGTCGGGCGGCAGGTCGAGCCACGCGCGCGCGCCCGCGAGGAAGTCCGACTCCACCGTCTCGCTCAGGGCCAGCAGGAGGGTGCTCTTGTCGCCGAAGTACTTGTAGAACGACGAGCGCGAGATGCCGGCCTCGTCCACGAGCTCGTTGACGCTGAGCGTGGCGTAGCTCTCCCCGGCGCCGACGAGCCGCTCGACCGCCTCGAGCAGGCGCCGGAGGTATCCGGCGCGCTGCTGGAGGCGTCGTGCTTCACGCTTGGCCGGCTCCATCGGCCAGGGACCCTAGGGCCGCGACCCGGCGAGCGCTGGGGTCGAGGCCGCCGCCTCCCCGGCTCGCGCCTGCTCCACGTGCGGCGTGCGGCCTTTCTTGTCCTCCTTGGCGAACACCTTGAGCATCGTGCGCGCGGCGTTCTGGCCGGGCATGCCGCTGATGCCGGCGACCGGGTGGGTGCCCGAGCCGGTCAGAAAGAGCCCGGGGACCGGGGTCTCGTAGCCGCCGAAGCCCAGCGCCGGCTTGGTGGGGCCGAAGCGCGTGATGATCGGGTCGACGTGGTAGACGCTGCCGTCCACCGCGTGGAAGCGCTCCTCGATCTCGGGCAGGCACAGCGTGCGCCGCCCGATCTCGAGTTCCTCGAGGCCCTCGTAGTAGTGCTCGGAGTCGCGCAGGATGGCCGCCTCGATCTCCTTGCGCGCCTGCTCCCAGCCGACCTTCGGGTCCGACGGCGTCAGGCCGGTCCAGAACCAGAACGTCTCGTGACCCTCGGGCGCCATCGACGGGTCGAACGCCGTCGTGATCTGCGCCAGGCCCGGGACGTGCTCGGGCACCTCGCCGCGGATGGACGCCGCCTGCGCGTCCAGCGTCTCCTGGTAGGTGTGGAACGAGTTGGCGCCCAGGCGCAGGTCCAGGCCGTCGCCGCGCCACTTCTCGTGCTTGGTCATGCGCAGCTTGCCCTTGAGGGCGATGTTGACCTTCGCGTCGGCGAATCCCCGGCTGCGCGTCGGGATGTGCGCCACGCGGTTGGCGAGCTTGTGGTCGAGCACGCCGTCGGGCAGCAGCTGGTTGAGCGTCTGCTTGGGCGAGAACGCCGTCACGACGCCGCGGCGGGCGACGAGCTCCTCGCCGTTCTCCAGCCGCACGCCGGTGACCCGGCTCCCGCGCACGACGAGCTCGGCGACCTCGGCGCTCGTGCGGATGCTGCCGCCGTGGTCCTGGATGCACTGCGCCAGCGCCTTCGGGAACGCGCCGGTGCCGCCGTGGAACATGGCCACGCCGTACCGGGACAGGATGCCCAGGTAGATCAGCGCCCAGCCCGACCCGTCGGCCTGGTACTGCATGAAGGGCAGGCCGATCATCAGCGCGGCCTTGAGGATGTCGCTCTCGAACCACTCCTCGACGGCCTCGGCTTGCGACATGGAGGCCCAGCGCACGACCTCGCCGAGCTTGCCCGCGTTGCGCGCGGAGCGCCCGAGCACCTTCAGGACGGTCTTCGGGTCCGGGTGCACCGGGTTGGTCTGCATCGCCGGCAGGCCCATCGAGACCGCCGCCTCGATGATCTCGAAGAGCTTGAGGTAGTTCGCGGCGTCCTTGTGCGAGAAGCGGCGCAGCTCGTCAGCCGTCCGATGCGGGTCGCGCCAGAGCGCCAGCGACGCGTGGTCGAGCTGCATCTGCACGTGCGCCGGGTCGATGACGGTCTGGCGCAGGCCGTACTTCGAGGATAGGCCGAGGTCGCGGTCGATCGTCGTCGTGCGGAACAGCGAGGCCTGGATCGAGCCCTCGTTGATCATGTGGCCGGGGGCCTCGGGGAGGAACTCGTTGGTGGCCGTCATGCCGCCGATCGTCGGAGACGCCTCCACCACGAGCACGTCGAGGCCGGCCTTCGCGAGATAGGCGGCCGTGACGAGCCCGTTGTGACCGGCGCCGGCGACGATGACGTCGGCCGAACGCGGGCTGGTGGGCGCAGCAGGGGGCATGGCAGGTCTCCTCGGTCGCTGGACGCACGACGCCGGGCCCGGGCCGCGGCGGCATGCCGGCCATGGTGCCAAACTGCAATCACTGTGTCTAGCCGTGTTGTTTTCGACCGAAGCCCAGGCCGAGGGCGGCCCACAGCACCGCGTCTCATGCCGCAGGCCCTGGTCGACCGCTGCGCGCGGCGCATCGGGCAGCCGACCCCGAACGTTGGCGCGACGGTCCCTGAGCCCGCGCCCCGGGGTGCGCGTCACACCCACAGCGTCCGCCGCCACGGCTGCGCCCCGTCCTCGCGCACCAGCGTGACGTCCAGCCGCGGGCGACCGTCCTGGCGCCGGACGTCCACGATCGCGATGTGGCCGCGGTCGTCGTCGGCGTAGGCGACGCCGGCGAGGCGGCGCGCGGCCTCGGCCGCCTGCGGGTCGGTAACGGTGACGTCGTTCGGCGTCGGGATGCCCATCGGGCAGGGCCGCACCTCCAGCAGCCCATCGCGCTCGTAGGCCATCGTCCAGTGGGTGTCGCCGGTGACGAACAGGGTGCGGCCGCCGACGTGGCGCTCGATGTGCGCGAGCAGCAGATCGCGCTCGGCACGGAAGCCCGCCGCCCAGCTGCCGTCGCGCTGGTTGACGCCCACGCCCGCCAGCGTGCACGGCGAGCAGACGACCTTGAACGGCGCGCGGGAGGCGGCGAGCGTCCGCAGCAGCCACGCGCGCTGCGCAGCGCCGAGCAGCGTCTTGTCCGGGGTGTCGGGCAGGGACGGGTCGCTCTTGTGGCGGCGCTGGTCGAGGACCCAGAACTCCGCGAGGCCCGCCGCGAAGCGGAAGTGCAGCCGGCGCTCGACCAGGCCTTCCCACGGCGCGAGTCCCCACGGCACGAGGTTCGTCGCGTTGGCGTCCTGCAGCCCGTAGTCGTGGTCGTCACGCTGGGCGGCGAACGCCGTGCGGCCGAGAAGCGGCTCCAGGAGCGGGTTGGCGAGGAAGTCGCGCCAGATCCCCGCGTAGCCGGGGACGGTCTGGGCCAGCGGGCCGATCGTGTCGGGGTAGTTCAGGTCGCCCTGCCAGAGGAACACATCGGGGCGGCGGTCGCGCACCTCGGCGAACGCCGGGCCGAACTGCGCGGCGCAGGAGCCGATCGCCACGCGGACGTGGTCCCCGCTGCCGGCCGCCGGCAGCACGCGGAAGCTCTGGGCCGGCCCGACGTGCACCCGGCCGCGGCGGCGCACGCGCGGCCGCCAGTGCACCCACTCGCCCGCCGGCAGGCCGTCGACGGCGCGCAGCACGGCGGCGAACCCGTCGCCCAGCTGCCAGGGCGTCCGCCGGCTGCGCCGGAACGACGGCTCGCGCGCCACCTCGATCTGGACGCGGGCCCGGACGTCGGTGGCGACGCGCAGCCACGCGCCGCCCGCGACGGGCGCACCGGTCGTGGCGGCGACGACCGACGGCCGCGTCAGGCCGGGTGCCCCGTCCGCGTGGACGGCGACCTCCCGCACGACCGCCGTCGACCGTCGGCGGATCTCGTCGATCAGGACGCCGCCGGCGCCGGTGTCGAGGACCGCCTGCCCCTCCTGGACGCCGTAGGGCAGCAGGTGCAGGTTGCCCAGGGCGGGCAGGACCGCAGGACCCTGGCTGGGCAGGAGCGTGCGCGCCGTCGCGAGCAGGCCGGGGTCGCCGGCGCGCTGGAGCGGCGCCGCGTCGTCCGCGGCCGCGGCCGTCACCGCCGCCCCGCCTGCGGTCTCGAGGACCGCTGTCAGGGAGGTCGGAGCGGTGCCGCGAGCTCGCAGGGTGAGGCGGAAGGCCCCGCCGGGGCGCACCACCGGCGCCCGGCGCAGCACCTCCACGCCCTCCGGGGAGCGCCGCAGGAGCACGAGCGCCGCCTGCTCGTCGTCGAGGACCGCCGCGTAGTAGGCGCGGGGCGCGACGCGCCGCAGGACCAGGCCGGCTCCGGCGCCACCGGCGTCGAACAGCGCCGTGACCGCGCCGTCCACGAAGCGCTGGTCCACCGCGAACGCCACGGGGCGCGGATCGCAGGGAAAGACGTCGGAGCCGGCCTCCAGCAGGCCGCGGCCGCCGGCGCGGCGCAGGTTCGCCACGCCGGGGCAGGACCAGCCGGGCCAGCCGTCGCCGTCGGGCAGCGCGCCGAAGTCCAGCACCCGTTCCCATGCACGGCCGTCGCGCGCCAGCGCCGTTCGGGCGCCCACGAGCAGCGCCGCGCCGCCGAGCCCGGCCCCGACCAGCCCGCGCCGGGTCATGCCATTCGCCGCCACGACGCGGATCATCGCGACCGGCGGGCCGGCGCGGCCACTGGTCAGGCCATCAGGTCGTCGAGCTCGTCGCCGGCGCGGATCTGGTCAGCGGGCCGGCCCAGCCCGCCCTCCAAGCGCGGCAGGCCGTCGTCCGGGATCGGCTCCCACATCGCCGCGCTGGACACGTGCACGCGCCCCTGGGGGCGCACCCCCGGGTCGCCGTCGATGACCCCGAGCCGGACCGCGTAGGGCTCCTGGGTGTCGTGGTTGCGCGCGAAGACGTGCGACCCGCACACCGAGCAGAAGACCTTCTCTCCGCCGTCGCCCGCCCACCAACCGCGCAGCACGTCCTCGCCCTGCAGCAGCTTCAGCGAACCCGGCGCCAGCACCGCGCTGGCCTGGGTCGCCGTACCCGTCCGGCGTTGGCACCGGGTGCAGTGGCAGTAGGCCGCAGCGACGAGCGGCTCGGTGATCTCGAAGCGGACCGCGCCGCAGTTGCACTGGCCGGTGAGCATGGCCCGAGCGTCGCAGACCACCGGGTCCGCCGCCAGCCGATCCGCTCGGGATGACCGGTCGTGGCGCCTGTCGTCCTACTCGAGCCCGACCCGTGCGGCGAGCTCGCGCGCACGGCCGGTGAGCGGGCTGCCGGGCAGGGCGCAGATCAGGTCGATCGCGCGCACGAGGTCGTCGTCCTCCTGCGCGATCTCGCCCGCCGGCACGATCCGCCCGGCCGCGCGGCCGTGCGGCCGGCAGGCGCTCACGCGGCGCGTGAGCCGGACGCGGCGACCGGTCCGGGTGACGGCCCGGATCCTGATGGTCACGCGACGGGCGTCGCCCGCGAGCAGGCGGACGCGCAGCACCCCGCGACCCACCCGCGTGGCGCGGGCGCGGCGACCGGACACCCGCACCGAGAACGACCGCAGCGCGGGCCGCCCGGGGACGCGGATGAGGAAGCTGCGGCGCCGCACGCACGGCGTCGCCACCGGCCGCGTCGGGTCGGGCCACACCTGCGGGTTCAGACGCACGGCGTGGAACCCGGAGTTGACGTCCGTGTACCAGACCTCCCGCCGCTCGGGCACGAACGCGGGCTTCGACATCGCCGCGTTGTTGCGGTCGTCGCCAACCAGCGCGTCCGACCGCGGCGCCGCGACGTGATAAGCCACCTCCCTGGGCCGCAGGGGGTCGCGGATGTCGAAGATCCGCAGGCCCGAGGCGATGAACGAGCAGGCGACGATCTGCGGGTCGACCTCGCGCGGGACGGCGCAGTAGTGCGCGCTGTAGCCCCGCACGAGGCTCAGCGGACCGGTGTCCGTGAGCGTCGCGCGCTGGCGCTCACGGGCATGGATCGCAAGGCGGAGGTTGGCGACGACGCGCGGCCGGCGCTCCTCGGCGATGTCGACGATGCGCGCCCCGCCGACTGTGGTGAGGTCCTGCGGCACGCCGGTGAACCGGAACGCGAACTCGTCGAACTCGAGCACGTACGGACGGCCACGGACGGTGATCGGGGCGGTGTTCTGGGGGATCGACGCCGAGCGCCAGGTCAGCCGGCTGATCTCGCGCACCTCGGCGTCGGGGCGGCGCGCCTGCACCTCGCTGACGTCCAGCACGACGAGGTGCGCGTTGATGGGATCGGCGACGTACGCCCGGTTGCCGTCGGCCGACAGCGAGAGTCCGTGCGAGTAGAGCGCGCCCTCCCACAGCTTCCGGGGCGCCGCCGGGTCGCTGACGTCGATCGCCGCGAGCCCGACCCCACCGGCCATCCAGAACGTCCGGCCGTCCGGCGAGAACCCGCTCTCGTGCCCGAAGCGGGCGGCGAGCGTCGTCGATCGGTGCACCGGGCGCCGGCAGTCCTCCGACACGTCGTAGATCGACAGGAGCCCGGGCATCGTGCCTCCGCTGCCCATCTCCGCGATGAGCAGCCCGCGCCGCTCGTTGAGGTTCAGCGACTCGTGCGGGGTCTGCATCGGCAGGTCGCGCAGCAGGGCGGTCTTCCGCGGCCGCGCCGGATCGCTCATGTCGAGCACGGCGACGCCGGTCTTCGGCAGGCCGACCGCACCCGCTGCGAGCGGATGCGGGTCCGACGCGTCGTGGTAGGCGCACTCGCGGCCGGCACGGTCGACGTAGCGCCACACCTTCCAGCCTCCACCGCTCGCGAGCCGCCCGACGGGCGCGAGGTTGCACGTGTAGCCGTCCGCCCCCGCCGGCGCCTCGAGCGCACCCGGCGGCACGCGGCCCTGCTCGCCCACGAGCGGCCGCGAGCCGGCAGCGCACACGGCCGGCGCGACGGGGTCCAGCGGCGGCTCGGCGTTGCGCTGGGCCGGGAGGTTCTCCGGCGCCGCGACGCCCGTGAGCCCGACCAGGGGGTTCAGCGCGTTCGCGGGCAGCTCCAGCTGCTCCTGGGCGCGGACGGCCGCGGGCGGCGCGACTAGCACGGCGAGCACGGCGAGCACGCATGCTCGCCCTCCCCCACGTGACACCACGGGCGCGAGCCTACCCGGTGCGGCGCCCTGGCTCAGCAGTCCGGCGTGACCCGCGTGTAGCGGAAGCCCGACGCCCGCACGTCGTCCGGGCCGGCCAGCGCCGGCTGGCCCGGCTCGGCGCTCGACTCTGCCTCGCCCGGCTTGGGGAACGGCTTGAAGCTCATGCCCTGCGCGCGCTCGAACATGCCGGTACGCAGCAGCGTGTGGGCGGCCTTGTTGACCGCCGGCGGCGCCCCCATCAGGGCGGACTCGTTGAGGACCGGCATGAGCCGGATGGTGTGCCCGATCGCGTCGTAGGAGTTCGCCGCCGCGCCGAGGCTCGTGGCGAAGGAGATGATGTCCTGGATGTAGGGCTTGAGGTAGCGCAGCGCCGGGTTGGCCTGGCAGAAGACGCGGTCGATGCGCGGCAGCGCGCCCGCGAGCCGCGGCCCGGCGGTGCGCAGCGCGCCGAGCGTGCGCTGCAGCGGCGGGGCCGCCGTGCCCAGCTGCGCGACGACGCCGCGGCCTTCGCGAGCCGCCGGCGCCAAGCGCCGGACGGCCGGACGGACCTCACGCAGGGCGGTGGCGAGGTTCGCCACGACCGGCGTCGCGGTGTCCGCCGTGGCCTGCAGCCGGCCCGTGGTGCCGCGGACCTGACGCAGCGTGCCGGGCAGCTCGCCCAGCAGCTCGCGCACCGCGGCGTCGCGCCCGGCCAGGGCCGTGAAGGTCGTGCGGCCCTGGCGGGCCAGCGTCGTGATGCTGGCCCTACGCTCGCCGAGGGCCTGCGTGACCTCGCCCAGCTGGCGCACCAGCCGCGCGATCTCGCGCCGGTCGTCGGCGATGCGCGCGGTCAGGCCGGAGCCGGCTTCGAGCACCCCCGCGGCGGAGGCCAGCGTGCGCCCGAGCTGCGCTCCGCGGCCGTCGACGGCGCGTCCCAGCCCCTGCAGCGCGAGCCGCGCGCGCCGGCGCGTCTGGCCCTGCAGGACCGAGAGGATTTGGTCGACGTCGACGTACTCCTCGCCCTCGGCGGGCGGGACGAGCCCGCCGTCCTCGAGCGACGCCTCCGAGCGCCCGGGCAGCAGCTCGACGTAGTTCTCGCCCAGCGGGGTGCGGACAGCGAGCCTGGCGGTCGAGTCCTTCGGCAGCGGCGTGACCGACGCGTCGTCGATCCGGACCTTGACCAGGGCGCCGACGCCACGACGGGCGACGCCCGTCACGGTGCCGACCCGGGCCCCGGCCATGGTCACGCTCGTGCCGGTGGTGAGGCTGCCGGCCTGCGGCACCACGGCCTGGACGTCGTAGCTGCCGCCGAGCGACAGGGCGCCGCTGAAGCGGAACAGCGCGAGGAGCATGCC
The DNA here is from genome assembly GCA_035628295.1 of Baekduia sp. GTDB lineage: Bacteria > Actinomycetota > Thermoleophilia > Solirubrobacterales > Solirubrobacteraceae > Baekduia. Next base: position 27,614 of record DASPKC010000034.1, on the reverse strand, counting down.
CGCCGCGATGACGGTGAAGACGGCAACGGTGAGCGCGTGGCTGCGCAGGTGTCCGTGGCGCATGGTCGTGGCTCCTCAGCGCTGGTCCTGCGGCGCGGGCGGGCGGCCGCCGATCGGGGCGCCGGGCGTGCAGCCGCCGTAGGCGGCCTCCTCCGGCGAGGACAGGCCGAGCGTCTGGATGCCGGCCGCCAGCGTGCCCCGCGGCGCCTGGCCCCGGGAGTCGCCGTACTTCGTCATCGAGGCGTCCCACTGGAAGAAGCCCTTGACGCCCTTCTCGCAGGCCACCAGGTCCTTCGTCAGCGCGTCGAGCGTGTCCGTCTGCGGGCGCAGGCGGGTGATCGCGGTCGCGAGGTCGGCGCTGAGCGGGCGCAGGCTCCCGGCGAACGGGACGAGCCGGCGGACGGGCTGCTGCAGCGCGGCGACGGCGGGCGCGGCGTCCTCGCCGAGGTCCCGTGCGGCGGTGAGCGCGCGCTCCAGGCGCGGTGCCACCGGGGCGATCGCGCGGACCGCGCCGTCGACGTCGCCCAGCACGGCGCGGGTGGCGGCGAAGCTCGAGGTGAGCCGGGCGATGGTCGGCGGCAGCGCGCGCAGCGTCGCGTCGAGGTCGCCGGCCCCGGCCTGGGTCGCCGACAGCGTGGCCGCGCCCTCGCGCACCAGCGTGCGCAGCTGGCGGTCGCGCCGGGAGAGCTCCGCCGTCAGGACGCCGGTGTTGTGCACGAGGCGCCGGGTGGCGCCGCGGCGCCGGGCGAGCACGTCGCTCAGGCGCCCGGCCTCGCGCAGCAGCGGCACCGCCGCCTCGAAGGCGGATGCGAGCTGCGTGCCGCGGCCGCCGAGCCCGGCACCGAGGTCCGCGAGCAGCGCGCGCAGCCGCGAGCGGGTCGCGCCGTCGAAGGTGCTGAGGACGTCGTCGACGCCGACAGGCGTGCGGGTCTGCGACGGCGCCAGCGGCTCATCGGCCCGCGCCTCGCCGGCCGACGGCGTGCCGCGGTCGACCACGTCGATGAACTGGTCCTCCAGCGCGCTGTTGGGCCGCAACTCGGCCCGCGCGTTGCGGAAGACCGGCCCGAACTCCTTCTCGATATCGGCCGTGATCACCGGCTTGCCGTCGACGAGCTCGACGCCGGAGACGCGGCCGGCGGGGATGCCCTTGACCCGGATCTCGTTGAGCCCGGGCTTGACCGCCCGGGCGTTGTCGACCTGGAAGGCGACGGTCCGCGTGTCCTTGACGAGGCTCGGCGCGATCCGGGCCAGGATGGCGCCCAGGCCGACGACCGACACGGCGACCGCCGCCAGCAGCACGACGACGTGGCGGATCGAGCGGCGCGCCTCCAGCTTGAGGCGGCCGGCGGTGACGCGGTGCGTCAGCCGGTCGCGGACCTCGCTCATCGCCCGCCCTCCGGCTTGGGCGCCGTGCCCGGTGCGGGGCTCAGCGGGTCCCACTCCAGGTAGGTCTCGAGGACCTCCTGGAGGTTGCGGCACTCGATCAGCCTGGTCTTGTCGGGGTTGGCCGCGTAGACCTGGCAGGGCAGGTAGGCCGGCGAGCTGCCCATGGAGAACGGGAAGCGCAGGATGTGGCCGTTGCGGTCGATCGGCGCGGCCACGTTGCCCAGCCCGCCGAGGGCCGGCCCGACCATCTCCGCGGCGGTGCGCCTGGTGTTCGGGTCGGGCTCGTTCATGTAGGGCAGGATCCGGTCGTCGATGCGGTCGAGGCTGGGCTGCAGCTCGTCGAGCAGCGGCAGCGCCTGCTGCGCCGTGGTCGCCAGCGAGCGCACAGCGGGCCGCAGCTGCCCGAGCAGGGGCCGGGCGCGGTGCAGCAGCCGGTCCGCACCGGTCACGGCGGGCCGCAGGCGCGCGAGCGCCGGTGCCACCTGGCCGGCCGGGTCGCGCAGGTCGCGGACGACGGGCTCGGTCACGGCCAGCGTGCGGTCCAACGCCGTCAGGGTCGTGCGCGTGTCGCGCAGCGCTCCGGGCGCGTCGCGCAGCGTGCTGCGCAGGTCGGCCTCGCGGGCGGCGGTGGCGCGGAAGGTGGCGGCGGCGCCGGCGACGGCCGTTCGCAGCGCGTCGTCGGGGGCGTCGAGCGCGCGGACGGCCTTGCCGGTCTCGGCCACCAGCCGGCGCAGGTCCTCCTGCTCGTGCACGCCGCGCAGCGCGCCCAGACCGCGCGCGACCGACGGCGAGACGTCGCCGAGCGTGCGGGCCAGCCGCTCGACCGTCCCGGGGTCGCGCATCGTGCTCGCGAGCTCGGCCGGGATGGTGCGCAGGCCGGCGCGTGCGCGGCCCTGGACGACGCTGGTGATGTCGTCGAGCTCGACTTGGCTGGACGTCCGGCCGGGGGGGATCGGCCGATCGCCGAGCTCCCCGGCCTCGGGCCGCCCGGGCTCGAGCTTGACGGCCAGCGCCCCGCCCAGCAGCGTGCGGAAGGCGACGCGGGCGCGCGCGTCGGCGTAGATCGTGCCGGCTCGCTCGTCGACGGAGAGCACGGCCTTCGTCGCGCGGCCGCCCTGCGCGGCCTCCAGCGACTCGACCTCGCCCACGGTCACGCCGTGCACGCGGACCGGGTCGCCCTCGCGCAGCACGCGGGCGTCGGAGAACAGCACGGTCACCTCGGGCCGGTCGCCGCGGAACAACGAGCGCAGGACGCCGGTGTAGGTGGCGACGATGAACACGCCGGCCACGGCCACGGCGACCAGGCCGAGCAGCATGTGCGGGTCGACGCCCAGGCGGCCGGCGGCGCGCTGGACCGGCCCGCTCATCGCCCGCCCCCGATCCCGGTCAGGGGCGTGACCTCGTAGCGGCCGCCGAGGTAGCGGCACGGCGGGTAGTAGGCGTCGCGCACCTGCGCGGCCTCCTTGACGCCGAGGGCCTCGACCCCGGCGGCCGCCTGCAGGCGGAACTGCGAGGAGGGGCCGTTCGGGCCGGTGCCGGTGCCGACGAAGCCGGTCATGCTGCGCAGCGTCACGCCCGTGTTGATCACGTCGCAGCCGTGCCGGCCGATGTGCTGCAGCATGGGAACGGTGCTGCCGAGCGCGTCGTCGAGGTGCGGCAGCACCGGACGCAGGGCGCGGGTCGTGCGCAGGACCGCGGGCACGGCGGGGCCGGCGGTGCGCAGCAGGCCGTCGGCCCGGTCCAGCGGCGAGCCGCCGTCCCGGCCGGCCCGGGCGCCGCGCAGCAGCGCGGTGGTCTGCCGCAGGCCGGCCGGCGCGAAGGGCAGCGTGCGGTGCGCCGCCTCCGCGAGCCCGCCCGTGGCGGCCAGCAGCGCGGCGCCGCGATCCAGCCCGGCGCGCGCGGCGGCCAGGGTCGAAGGCGCCTCCGTCAGCGTGGCCCGCAGCGCGGCGCGGCGGTCGGCGAAGGGTGCGAGGCCGCGCGCGGCAGGGTCGAGCATCGCCCGCAGGTCGCGCCGGGATGCCGCCAGCGCGTCGGCCGTGGCGTGCAGCGACGGGACCAGGCGCTCGGGCGCGCCGTCGGCGAGCAGGCGGTCCATGAGGGCGGCGAACGGGACGGTGGCGCGCGAGGCGACGCGCAGGCCGTCGTTGAGCGCCCCGCCGTTGCCGAGCACCCCGCGGCCGAGGCCGGTCACCGCGGTGCCCAGCGCCCCGCGCGTCTGCGCGTCGAGGACGTCCAGCGCGTCGGGCACCGTCGCGGTGAGCGCGTCGTCGGCGCCGCGGATCGTCGCGCCGTCCGCGAGCGGGCTGCGGCTCGAGCCGGGGATGAGCTGGACGTAGCGCGCGCCGAGCAGGCCGTTGGCGCGCAGGCGCACGCTCGTGTCGCGCGGCAACGTCACGCCGGGCTCGAGCTGGAGCTCGATGCGGGCACGCTGGCCGTCGGGCGTGACGCGCGCGACCCGTCCGACGCGCACGCCGCCGATCGCGACCTTGTCGTTGCCGCGCAGGCTGCCGCTCTCGCGCGCCGACACGTACATCGTCGTGTAGTCCTTGGTGGGCACGCCCTCCTGCGCCGTCACCGCCAGGGCGACGAACCCGGCGATGACGCCGAGCGTGGCAAGGCCCTTGAGCAGCACGGAGGCGAGCGGCTCGGTGTCGCGGCGCGGGCGCCGGGAGGTCGGCTGGCGGCGGCTCATGGCTTCAGGAGGAAGTCGAGGAGGGGCTCGGATGCGTCGCCGGAGCGCCCGCCGCCCGCGACGCCGCCGACGAGGCCCTGCACGGTCTGGCCCACGCCGTCCAGCGTGCGGTCCACGGTCTCGTCCACCTTCGGGATGCCGGGCCTCGGCGCGCGGACCTGCGGGAAGCGCACCGCGGGGCGGCCGGCCCGCGGGGCGGGCCCCGCCGCGGGGCGCGGGCGCAGCGCCGTGCGGCGCTTGCGGTCCTTGCCGAGCAGGCGCAGGTAGCGCCCCATGACGCCCTCGAGTGTCTGCGGGGTCATCCCGGCCTCGCCGCGGAAGATGTGCGAGAGCCCGTCGCGGTACTGCACGGCGCGCGACCAGTTGTCGACGGTGCCGATGAGGTTGTGGACGCTCTTGTCCAGCGTGTCGGTCACGGGCACGAGCTCCGAGGCGAAGCCGGCGAGCCGCCGGGCGCTGGGGGTCGCGCGGCGCAGCACCGGCAGCGCGCCGTCGGCCAGGCGCGTGAGCTGCGGCGCGGTCCGCTGCGCCGTCTGCAGGACCGGCGTGACTGCGGCGCGGAACGGCTCGAGCTCGTCGACCGTGCGCAGCAGCTCGGGGGCTGACGCCCGGATGTCGCGCGCCGCCGGGCCGAGCGGGACGGCGGCGCGCTCAAGCTGCGCCAGGAAGCGCTGCAGCGAGCCGAGCGCGCCGGGCGCACCCTGCAGCGTGCGGCGCAGCTCGGCGCGGCGGCCGGCGAAGCTCGCCGCGGCCTGGCCGGCGCGGTCCACGACGCGGCTGACCGACCGGCGCTCGGCGGCCAGGTCACCCACGACCTCGTCGCTGCGCACCAGCAGGCGCTCCAGGGTCGCGGTGTCGGCCGCCACCCGGTCGACGACCGCCGTCGCCTTGGCCACCGTCGGCGGCAGCGTGTCGAGCAGCCGGCCGATGTCGGCGCCGCGACCCACGACCGCCGCGCCGGCCTCGTTGAGCAGGACGCGCAGGCGGGCGCGCACGTCGGGGGCCAGCACGGCCAGCACCTCGTCGAGATCGGTGGACGCCGTGATGCGCGACGAGGGGATGGTCGACCCGCTGGGCGCCGGCCGGGTGGCCGCGGAGCCCTTCACGAGCTCCAGGCGCTTCTGGCCGAGGAGGTTGACCGAGGTGATGCTCGCGCGGGCGTCGCGACCGATCGGGCCCTGCCCCTCGTCGAGCCGGCCGGTCACGACCACCCGGTCGCCGCGGCCGAGGTCGACGTCGACCTTGCCGATCTCCACGCCGCCGGCCGTGACGAGCGAGCCCTCGCGCAGGCCGAGCGCATTGTCGAGCTCGGCGCGGAACGCGTAGCGGTCGTCGTCGCCGCCGGAGGCGGCGAGCAGCGCGGTGGTCAGGACGGCGGCCACCACGAGGGCCGCCACGACGATGCGGGGTGCCACGCGCATCAGCCTCCCCGCCTGCGCCGCTCGTCGGGGATCTGCATGAGCTGGTCGAACGCCCGCGCCTCGGGGTCCTTGTCGGGGTCCAGCGCGTCCTTGCCCGCGCCGCACTCGGGGAGGAACCACGGCTGGCCGGCCTGCGAGCCGGGCGGCCGCGGGAAGGCGTACTGCAGGCCCTTGACGTTGCGTGCCGCCTCGCCGGAGTTCGAGTACATCGCGTTGTGGGGCGCGGCCAGCGACAGCGTCGGGGTCGCGCGGATGTACTTGCCGGTGCCGTCGACGTTGGACAGCGCCGATGCCCAGAGCGACCCGAACGAGGCGATCTCCGGCGCGTAGGGGCGGATGCAGTTCAGCGCCTCGTCGGCCTGCCGGGCGACGGACCTCAGCTGCGGGGCGAGGCCGCCCGCGCGCCCGACGAGCGTCGTCAGGCGCGGCGCCGCGCGGCCGGCCGTGCCGAGCGTCGCGCGGGCGTCGGGGCCGACGTCGACGAGCGTGCCCAGCAGGCGGTTGAGCGGGGAGGCGATGCGGCGCAGCTCGCCCACGCCGGGACCGAGGCGGCCGGCCACGTCGCGGGCCGCGTCGAGCGTGCCGTCGGCCCGGGCGAGCGTGGAGCGGGCCTGGCGGAACGTCGCGGGCGCGGCGTCGAGCGTCGCCTGCAGCGCGCGGACGTCCGAGGCCACCGCGTCGAGCGTGGTGCCGGCGCCGACGACGAGCTCGCCGAGGCCCGGATCGGCGCGGTGCACGGCGCCGACCACCCGATCGGTCGAGCGCACCAGCGCCTCGACGTCGGCGCGGCCGGCGTCGAGGTCCGAGAGGACCGCGTCGGCGGCGTCGACGGCCTCGGGCGCCGTGCCGAGCGCGCGGCGCAGCTGCGGGCCGCTGCGGTCCAGCGCGAGGCCGCCGCGGTCCAGGAACGTCCGCAGGTCGCGGCGGGCCGCCTCGTCGAAGACGCCCAGCAGGTCGCCGAACTCCACGGGGACCCGGAACGCCGACGCGGGCAGCGTGCCGCCGTCGGCCACCATCGGCGGCCCGGAGGCCGGCCGGCGCAGGTCGACGTAGCGGTCGTAGATGCGGATCGTGCCGCCCCAGCGCAGCGTGAAGCGGCTGCCGCGCGGCAGCGGCCAGACCTCGTCGTCGAGGCGCAGCTCGACGCGGGCGGCGCGGCCGCGGTCGACCGGCGTGACGTCGGTGACCTCGCCGACGACCGTGCCCGCCGCCCGGACGTACTGCCCGGCGAGCATGCCGGTGGCCTTCGGGACGGTGACGGTGACCCGGTGGCCGTCCGACGACGAGCCGCGCGCGACGAGGACGCCCAGCACGGCGACGGCCAGGGCGCCCGCCGCGGCGAGGCGGCGCAGGGTGGTGGAGCTGCTGCGACCCACGCCGCTCACCCGCCGATCGGCACGCCGGCGTCCACCGCGTACCACGTGATGACCGTGAACGCCGCCACGATGTTGGCCAGGACGAGGTTGATCTTCACGGCCTGCGCGACCGCCGCGCCGACCGCCGCCGGGCCGCCGGTCGTGCGCATGCCGTAGAAGCAGGCGGTGACCGCCGTGACGACGCCGGTCAGCGCCACCGTGGTGATCACGAACCACAGGTCGCGCAGGCCGTGGCTGCTCCAGTGGAAGCGCGCGTAGCCGGCCGAGTCCGTGGCGTTGAGGATCACGATCGCGTCCAGGAAGCAGCCGGCGGTGTAGCCGAGCAGGCCGACGACGGCAGCGATCGGGATGTAGAAGAGCGTCGCCAGGATCCGCGTGCCGACGACGAAGCGCAGCGGGTCGACGCCGGTGGACTCGTAGGCGTCGATCTCCTGGTTGATGCGCATGGCGCCGATCTCGGCGACGAACCCGCCGCAGACCTTCGCCGTGAAGACGTAGGAGAACATGATCACGGCCGACACGTGGATGCCGAAGCCGCCGATCGCCCCCAGGTAGTCCGCCGCCCCCAGGGGGAACAGCAGGAAGTAGCCCGTGTTCATGGTGACGATGCCCATGAACCCGTACATCACGAAGAGCAGCGGCGACGTCGTGAGGATCATCGCCGAGACGTGGCGCAGCGCCTCGGCCAGGTAGAGCACCGAGCCGGGCATCGCCCGCAGGGTCGCCCCGGCGAAGGCGACCAGGTGGCCCATCTCGGCCAGGAAGCCGCCGGCGCCGCGCGGCGCCCTGCCGGCCGGCGCGTCGACGGTGGTCGTGGTGGGGACGGTCGTCGCCATCGCCGTTCAGCCCTTGAAGGAGACCTGCGCCTCGGGGAACAGCGACAGGTACGCGAGGTTGAAGAACGCGTCGAGCATCCAGACGCCGAAGAACGTGATGACGATCGTCTGGTTGACGGCGCGGCCCACGCCCTCGGTGCCGGCGTCGCAGGTCAGGCCCTTGTAGCAGCCGACCACCCCGACCATGGCGCCGATGATCAGGTAGCGGATGAGCGCCCCCCAGATGTCCGGAGCGGTGAGGCTGCCCAGGCTCGAGGCGAACAGGACGCCCGGCGACCAGCCGAACTGCGACGGGGCGAGGGCGAAGTTCACGACCTCGATGCCGAGGATCGAGACGAAGCCGAGCACCGGGCAGATGAGGGTCGCGGCCATCACCTTCGGCACGACGAGGACGCGGGTCTTGTCGACACCGAGCACGGACAGCGCGTCGAGCTCCTCGCGGACCTTGCGCGCCCCGAGGTCGGCGGCGATGGCGCTGCCGGCCACGCCCGCGAAGATCATGCCCGTCAGCCAGATGGCCATCTCGCGCAGCAGGCCGATGATGACCGCGCCGCCCTCGCGGTCCGAGGCGCCGAGCACCTCGGTGATGCCGCCGAGGACGAAGAAGCCGAAGCCGACGACGAACACCGACGACGAGACCAGCAGCGGCATGATGCAGCGCCGCAGCATCAGCGAGCCGTCGACGATGGCGCCCTTCCACCAGGAGAACGGCGGGGTCAGCGCGAGGCGGAAGGACGTCACGAGCAGCGCGCCCATGCCGCCCGCGTTCTGGATGCGCGTGAAGCCCTGGGTCCCGCGCAGGATCTCCTCGGCGGTCACCTTGCGCACGGGCGCCGGCGCCGGTGCGGTGCGCACGCGCGGCGTGTCGAGCGTGCTCATGCTGTGCCTCGCTGCGGATCGTGGCCGGCTGCTCGCACGTGCTGATGGTCGTGGTGGTCCATGGACGCGGGAACCCCCTGACGCGGGTCACCGACCCCCGGTCGGGGGTCGCTGGTCCAGGCCGAGGAAGCGGACGGCCGCGTCCACGCGGTTGGCGGCGCCGAGCTTGCGGGCGATGCGCGCCACGTGGTCCTTGACCGTCTCGGTGGAGAGGAAGAGGTGCTCGGCGATCTCGCGGTTCGAGCGGCCCTGCGCGACCAGCTCGGCCACCGCCACCTCGCGCTCGTTGAGCAGCGCCCGGGCGGCGGGCCCCGGGCCCGCGGCCTGCGCGCCGACGTTGCGGAAGGCGGGCAGGTGGCGGCCGTGCACCGGCAGGGTGATCGGGCCGTCGAAGGCCTCGGTCGCGAGCGCCTGCGCGGACACGGTGAGGTAGCGCAGCTCCGCGAAGAGCTCGGCGACCCGGGCGCGCTGGACGACCTGCTCGAGGACGACCGCCAGCATGGCGCCGAACAGCCGCACGACGACGCGGTCGGCGCTCGTCACCGGCTCGCCCGGCCGGTCGAGGACCAGGATGCCGGCCAGCCGGCCCTCCGGGGCCAGGCAGCCGAACGCCGGCTCGTCGAGCCCCAGCCGCTCGGCCAGGACGCTCGGGCGCTCGTAGGGCACCGGGCGCGTGGGGTGGCGCAGCAGCGCGCCCTCCAGGCTGTCGGGGCCGAGCTCCGGCACCACCGCGAGGAGCCGGCGGCGCAGCACGTCGCTCTCCTCATGGGCGATCGGGTCGCTCGCGGCGGGATCCAGGCGGCCGTCGCGCACCCCGACGACCACGGCGCGGCCGAAGGCGCATTCCTCGCGGGCGAGCTGGGCGCCGTGCGCGAGCAGCTCGCCGACCGTCGCCGCCCGGCGCAGCCGGTCGTGCAGGGCCGGCAGGCGCTGCAGGGCGTCGCCGCGGCCGGCGAGCAGCAGCTCGGCTGTCGCGCTGCGCACCGTCACGCGTCCATCGACAGCGGGCCGTCGGTGCGGCTGGACAGGAACTGGCGCACGAACGGCGTCTCGGAGTCGAAGACCTGCTCGGCCGGCCCGGCTTCGAGCACCTTGCCCTGCCAGAGCACCGACACGTGCTCGGCGATCCGGCGGGCCAGCGCGATGTTGTGGGTGATGACGACCATCGTCCCGCCCATCTCGCCGTGCTGCTCGGCCAGCAGCTCGGCGAGCAGCGCGGTGCGGACGGGGTCCAGGCCGGAGTCCGGCTCGTCGCAGAGGATGATCCCGGGGTCGAGCACCAGCGCCCGGGCGAGGCCCGCGCGCTTGCGCATGCCGCCCGACAGCTCGCCGGGGCGCTTGCGCACCGCGTCGGCCAGGCCGACGCTGCCGAGGTGGCGCATGACGATGTCGTGCACCTCTGCCTCGGAGAGGTCGGTGTGCTGGCGCAGCGGGAACGCCACATTGTCGAAGACGTCCATGGCGCTGAACAGCGCGCCGTCCTGGAACATCACGCCGACCTCGAGCCGCAGGGCCAGCACCTCGGAGCGGCTCATCGAGTTCAGCGACCGGCCGCGCACGAGCACGTCGCCGCGATCGGGGCGCATGAGCCCGATGACGTGGTTGAGCAGGACGCTCTTGCCGGTGCCCGAGGGGCCGAGCACGACGGAGATGACGCCCTCGGGGACGCGCAGGTCGGTGCCGGTGAGGATCTGCCGGCTGCCGAAGCCCTTGTGCAGGTCGCGGGTCTCGATGGCCAGCAGGTCGGCGTCCAGCGGCGGCGTGCCGGGCTCGACGACCGCGGTGCGTGCGCCGTCGGCGCCGCCGCCGCCGGCGTGGCGGCGCAGCGCCTCGCGCAGGATCGGGTCGACCTCAAGGTACTTGCGCACGGGTCCGCGGGCGGCCACGGTGCGCGCCTCGAGCTCGGACGGCAGGTGCAGGGCGCCGCGCGCGAAGCGCGCGGCCTGCTCGGGCGTCAGGTCGAGCTCGACCTCGGCCGGCCCGGCGCCGTCGACGAGCTCGACGGGCACGCGGTCGAGCAGCAGCGCGACCCGGTCGTCGCCGGCGACGTGGAAGGCGACGCTGGTGTGGGCGTAGCCGAGGCGCCGCACGGCCGGGCGGTCCCCGTCGATGACGTCCGCGAGCGCGTCGCGCAGCGTCGCCGCGGCGGACAGCGTGTCGTGCAGGTGGTCCATCCCCGTCCTCACTGCGCAGGGAGTCTGCGGTCGCGGTGTACACGTCGGCGAAACATCAGGCGCCGGCCTCCGGCGCCGGTGCGCCCGACACGACCAGCACCAGCTGCGGTTCGGCGGCGAGGACGCCGGCCAGGCGGGCGTCGGCGCCCGTGCAGCGCGCGGCCAGCCACTGCAGCGGCTCGCGGACGGCGGCGAGCTCGGCCGGCGAGGGCGCCGCGGCGTCCAGCACGACCGCCTCGATGCAGCGGTTGGCGGCCATGACGTCGACCATGTCGTGCGTGCGGGGGCCGACGAGCTCGACGCAGCGGCGGGCGCCGCGCGCACCCGCCAGCGGGTCGCCGCCCGCCGGCGGCCACGCGACCGTCACCGCGACGGCCGGCCGGGCGCCGGGGCCCAGGACGCCGCCGCCGGGGCGCACCATGGCGTCGGTGAGCCAGCCGTGGACGAGGTCGCCCCCGGGCCCACGGCCGACGGTCGCTCCCACGAGCCGGTCGCCGCCGGCCAGGCGCCGGCGGACCAGCTCGTCGCGGATCTCGTACGCGTCACCGGCCGTGAGCTCCGGGTACTGGCGCGCCAGCGGCTCGGCGCACCGCCCCGCGCGCTGCGCGTCGTGCAGCAGGCGGCCCAGCCGCCGGTGCTCGCGCCGCCCGAGGTGGGGTCGCGGCGGAGCCTGCGGGTGGGCATGGGCGGACGGACCGGCCATGGTCACGCGGTCGCCTGCGCGGTAGGGGTCGACGCGCCCGCGGCCACAGCGCGCAGCGCGCCGAGATCGGCGAGCTTGACGCGCGGACGGCCCTGCCGGCGGCCGGCGGTGGTCTCGTGGGCGTCGATCGCCCGCCACCCCGCCAGGCCGATCGCTTCGGGCCGGCGGGCCGCGAGCAGCTCCTCGAGATCGCCTCGGCCGCCCTGGGGCCCGGTGCGCGCGCCGCCACCCAGGTCGTCGAGCAGCGCGCGGACGGTCTGGGCGGCGCAGCGCTTGTTGGTCCCGATGACGCCCGACGGCCCGCGCTTGACCCACCCGGCGACGTACGTCCCGGGCCGGCCCTCGACGCGGCCCGCGACGTTGCGGACGATCGCCGCCGCGGGATCGAACGGCAGCCCGGGGACCGCCTGCGCCGCGTACCCGATCGCCCGCACGACGAGGCCCGCCGGGAGCCGCTCCCCGACGCCGCGCGGCGCGACGGTCGTGCTGCCGTCAGCCTGCGCGACCACGGCGGTGCGCTCCACCTCCAGCCCCTCGACCCGGTCGGACCCGACGAGGGCGCTGGGCGCCGAGAAGAAGCGCAGGACGATCCGCCGCCGCCCCGCCCGCGGCCGGCGCCCGAGCGCCTCGCGCAGGAGGTCGACCTTGAGCCGGACGCCGTAGGCCCGCGCCGGGTCGGCGGGCAGCGGCTCGTCGAGCGCCGCGTGCACGGCGTCCGCCGGCTCGACGACGACGTCGACCTCCTCGAGGTCGAGCAGCGCACGCAGCTCGGGGCTGGTGAACGCCGCCTGGGCGGGGCCGCGCCGGCCGAGGACCACGACCTCGCGGACGGCGCTGCCGGCGAGGGCGTCGAGGGCGTGGTCGGCGATGTCGGTGCGGCGCAGGGCCTCGACGTCGCGGACCAGGACGCGCGCGACGTCCAGCGCGACGTTGCCGTTGCCGACGACGACGGCCCGTTCATGGGAGAGGTCGGGGCCCAGCCCGGCGGCGGCGGGGTGGCCGTTGTACCAGGCGACCACGTCCGTGGCCGCAAGGCTGCCCGGCAGCTCCTCGCCCGGGAGCCCGAGCCGGCGTGAGCCCCCGGCGCCCACCGCGTAGACGACGGCGTCGTGGCACTGCAGCAGCTCCTCGTGCGTGACGTCCCGGCCGACGTCGACGTCGAGCCGCAGGCGCACCGCGGGATCGGCAGCGACCCAGTCGAAGGAGCGCGTGATGGCCTTGGTGTCCTGGTGGTCGGGCGCCACGCCCGCGCGCACGAGACCCCAGGGGGTGGGCAGCCGGTCCAGCAGCTCGAGCTCCGCCCCGACCCCCGCCCGCAGGAGGTGGGCTGCCGTGTAGGCGCCCGCGGGGCCCGTCCCGACCACGGCGACGCGCAGCGGCCTCACGCTGCCGCCTCCGCCTCGGCGGCGAAGAACCCGGCGTTGACCGCGGCGTACGCGGCGAGCGCCGCCGGCAGGTCGGCGTCGCGATGGATCGCCTCGACCGGGCACACCTCCAGGCACGCGTTGCAGTCGATGCACGTGGCGGGGTCGATGTACAGCTGCTCAGCGATCGCGTACCCCGGCTCGTCGGGCCGCGGGTGGATGCAGTCCACCGGGCAGACCTCGACGCACACGGCGTCGTTGCAGCACGCGCGGGTGATGACGTAGGCCATCGCTCAGCCCGCCCTGCCTGCCGCCCCATGACCCACCGCGACGCCCGCCGCCGCGGCGACCGGCTCCACCCGGACCGCCACGGAGTTCATCGCCGGCGTCTGGGACAGCCGGTCGAGCCGGGCGTTGTCGACGAGGGCGTTGCGGTTGGCGCCGAAGACCTCCGGCTCGCGCCCGCCGACCGGGTCGAAGACGCGGCTGCCCCAGCCGTGCGGCGAGCAGGCCACGCCGGGGCGCATCGCGTCGGTCACCGCCGCACGCAGCTCGATCGCGCTCGTGGCGGACACGATCCGAACGAGGTCGCCGTCGGCCACACCGGCGGCGGCGGCATCATCGGGATGCAGCTCGACCACGTTGCCGCGCGCCGCGCGGAAGAGGCCCGGCGACTCGTTGAGCCACGAGTTCATCGCCTCGCGCACGCGCTTGTTGATCAGCAGCAACGGGAAGCGCTCATCCGTCGCCGGCGGCTGCGCCAGCGCCTCGCGGCAGGCGTCCATCAGCGCGGGCGGCGCCAGCCTGACCCGCTTGCCCGGCGTCGTGAGGGCGCCCGCCAGGTCGCCGTAGCGCTTGTCCCCGTAGACCCAGCCGTGCGGGTGGTCGCGGATGTCCGACCAGCGCAGCCGGCGCCCCAGCGCGACGAGCAGCCGCTGGACCCACTGCGGGTTGAACGCCAGGCCCGGCCGGCGGGTGGCGCGGGCGAGCGCCCGGGTCGCCCGCAGCAGCTTATTGACGCCGGGCTTGCCGAAGAGGTTGCGGTCCATGGCCAGCGCCAGCTCGGCGAAGACCGCCCACTCCTCCAGCATGCCGTCGGGCGGGTCCACGGCCTTGGCCGCGTACTGGACGTACGGCTGCTCCTGCAGGCCGCCCAGCAGCGGGCTGAGCTCCTCGCGCTCCAGCCAGTGGGTGCCCGGCAGGATCCAGTGGGCGTGGCGGTGGCTCTCGCGCTGGACGAGGTCGAAGGCGACCAGGAGGTCCAGCTCGCCGAGCGCCCGGTCCAGGGTGGCGCCGTCGGGTCCCGAGACGACCGGGTTGCCGAACGCGATCAGCATCGCGCGGATCTGCCCCGGGCCGGGGGTCGTGATCTCGTCGGCCAGCTCGGCCAGCGCGTGGAAGCCGACGATCGGCGGGTTGTCGCGCAGCCGGGTGCGGTGCTCTGCGCCGGGGGCGAAGAGCTTCATCACCTGGACCATGTCGACGTAGCCGCGCTCGTAGCGCCGGCCGCCGGGCCGGTCGATGCGGTCGCACAGCAGGTTGAGGACGTGCGAGAGCCACTCGCCGACCGTGCCGTGCTCGTTGTGCGCCACGCCGGTGTGGCTGACGCACATCGCCGTGCGAGCGGTCGCGAAGCGCTGGGCGACGTCCTCGATGACGGCGCGCTCGATCCCGCAGCGCGCGGCGAGGTCGTCGAGGTCGGCCTCGGCGGCCAGGCGGCGCACGGCGTCGAGCCCGTCGAGCGCGACGGCGGTGGACGGCCGATCCCATCCGCGCTCCAGGACGACCTTGACCAGCCCCAGCAGCAGCGCCCAGTCCTGCCCCGGCACGACGGCGAGGTGGGTGCGGGCCTTGGCCGCGGTGTCCGAGCGGCGGGGGTCGACGACGATGAGATCGGCGCCGTCGCGCACGCGCGCCTGGACGCGGTTCCACCCGCCCGGGTTGTTCTCCAGCCAGTTGAAGCGGCTGTGGGCGGGGTCCATGCCGACGAGCAGGAAGCAGTCGCAGTCGTCGATGTCCGGGACGAGGGCCACGAGCTCGGAGCCGTAGAGCTCCTCGGCCACCACGTGGCAGTTGTTCTGGTCCACCGAGCCGACCCAGAAGCGGTTGCCGGTGCCGATGGCGTCCAGCAGGCCCGTCCAGAACGTGGTCGTCGCGAACGAGAACCCCATCGGGTTGCCGTGGTAGCTGCCCACCGCGTCGGGGCCGTGGCGCTCGATGACGGCGTTCAGACGCGCGGCGATGTCGGCGAAGGCCTCCTCGTAGGTCGCCTCCTCGTAGCGGTCGCCCACGCCCCGCAGCGGCCGGGTGATCCGCCGCGGGTGCTCGACCACCTCCGCCGCCGTGCCGCCCTTGCGGCAGAAGTCGCGCCACGTGTACGGGTTGGCACGGTCGGGCTTGATGTCGAGGACGCGGTTGGCCTCGGGGTCGACGCGCACCTCGAGGCCGCAGTTGGCCAGGCAGATGCGGCAGTAGGTGTGCACCGTGCGCTCCATGCCGGGCCAGGGTCGCGGCGGCGTGTACACGGGGGCGAAACCCGAGCGCCGCACCCAGCCCTCGGTCGGGGGTAAGGTCGCCGCGCGGATGCAGACGGACACGGAGGCCGGTCAGCGGGACGAGCGCCTGCCGCTCATCGGGCGCAAGCTCGCGATCCCCGCGCCGCCCGAGCACGTGGTGGCACGCCCCCGGCTCGACGGGTTGCTCGCCACCCTGTTCGCGCACTACCGGATCGTCGTCGTGGCCGCGACGGCGGGAGCCGGCAAGTCGACGGCGGTCGCCCGCGCCGCCCGGGCCGGCGAGCGCCGCGTGGCCTGGCTGACGGTCGACCGGACGGACACCGCGCCCGGCCGGCTGCTGACCTACCTCGAGGGCGCGCTCGCCCGGGCCGCCCCCGGCGTGGCGGGCCTCGCGACGCGCGCCCTCGCCGCAGGCCTCCCGCACCCCGAGGCCGCCGGCCTGCTGGCGGACGCGCTCGGCGAGCAGCCGGTCCTCGTGGTGCTCGACGAGCTCGAGCGTCTCGAGGAGGCGCCCGAGGCCTGGGCCGTCGTCGAGGCCTTCCTGCGCTACGCGCCGCCGACCACGTGCGTCGTCCTGCTCAGCCGTCGCGAGCTGCCGGCCGAGCACTGCTCGCTGCCACCGATGCATCAGGTCGCGGTGCTCGGCGAGGAGCACCTCGCCTTCACCGCCGAGGAGGCGGTGCTGGCCCTGCACGAGCTCGGCCGCGGCGACGTGGACCCGGAAGGGATCGTCGGCGCCACCGGCGGCTGGGTCACCGGCGTGCTGTTCGAGGCCTGGCGCGCGTCGGACCACGTGGCCGGCGTCGGCGGCGAGGCCGATCCGCTCAACGGCTACCTGGCGACCCACATCATGGCCGGCCTGCCGCCGGCCGACCAGGAGTTCCTGATCAGCACGTCGGTGCTCGACGAGGTCGACGTCGGGCGGGCGGCCGCCCTGGGCCTCGCGGACGCCGGCGCGCGGCTGGAGTCGCTGCGGCGCGCGCACCTGCCGGTGACCTGGGCGCCGCGCGGCTTTCGCATGCGCTGCCACTCGCGCTTCCGGGAGTACCTGCAGTCGCGCCTGGAGCGCCGCGGTCCCGACGCCCTGCGCGGGTTGCACCTGGCCCACGGCCGGCTGCTGGCCCGGGAGGGCGCCGATGAGGAAGCGGTGGAGGAGCTGCTGCAGGCGGGCGCGGCCGACGAGGCGCTGCCCGTCGCCGAGCGCGCGATCGTGCGCATCATCGAGCGCCTGGACGTCGCCATCGCGCAGCGCTGGCTCGACGTCTTCCAGGACCTCGCCCCCAGCGGGGCCTCGGCGATGACCACGGCCGAGCTGATGCTGGCCATCGGACGCGACGACCTGCGCAGCGCCGTGCGCATCGCCGACCAGCTGCAGGCGCTCGGCGAGCGCGACGCCCTGGCGGAGATGTCGTCGCACGCCGCGCTCTTCATGTCGTGGGCCTACCTGCACGTGGGCCGCCTGGACGACATCGCCGCCGTGCTCGACGCCGCCGGCCCAGGGCCCATGACCTCGGCGGTGCGCTACGCCGCCGAGATCCTCGTCGACGTGCCGCGCAGCGACGCGACCATGCCCCCGGCCCTGTCGGGCGGTCCGCTGGACGCCCTGATCTCGCTGGCGCACTACGCGCACGGGCGGCTCACCGAGCTGACCGACGGCACCCAGTCGCCCTGGGTCCAGGCCGTGGTCGCGCCGTACCGGATCGCTGCGCTGCGGGCCCTCGGGCACACCCACCGGGCGCTCGAGCTCTACGAGGCGTCGTCGACCGCGGCGTGGGCGGACTGGGCGGTGCCGGACCTGCTGCTGGACGCAGGGCGGATCGACGACGCGCGGGCGTTCATCGCCCGCTGCCGCGCCGACGCCGAGGCGAGCGGCTCGATCGGCTTCCAGGGCTTCGTCGGGTTGGCCGAGGCGAAGCTGGCGCTGCGCGTCGACCGCGACCCGGCCGCCGCCCGGGCGAGTCTCGACCGGATCGAGCGGCTGCCCGACGCGCGGCGCCTGCTCATCGTCGGCGAGATGCTCGACTGCTGGTACGGCCTGGCGCTGCTGCTCGAAGGCCGCGACGGGGAGGCGCTGACCCGGCTGCGCGCCGCGGTGGCGAGCATGACCGCCGGGGACCGGATCCTCGAGCTGCCGACCGCCGCGACCTACCTGGCCGAGGCGTGCTGGCGCGCCGGCGACGAGCAGGGCGCCGACCGGGCCGCCGACCTCGCCCTCGACGCCGCCCGGCGCCAGGGCTCCAACCACCTGCTGCTGCAGGCGCTGGCCGACGTGCCGGCCGTGCTGTCGCGGCGGCTGGACGCCGAGCCCGCCGCCGACTCCCCCTGGCACGTGGTCGGCCGCGCGTTCATGGCGCGCGCGCCCGAGGCCGCACCGGCGCTGCCGTCGGCCGTGCGGCTGCACGAGTTCGGCCGACGCGCGATCGTGGTGGGTGGCGAGGAGCACCGCCCCCGGCTGAAGAAGACCCACGAGCTGCTGGCGTACCTGACCGCCAACCCGGGCCGGGAGGTCGGCCGCGAGGAGCTGCTCGACGCCCTGTTCGACGGGCGCAGCGACGACTCGACGCGCGCCCATCTGCGCCAGGCGATGCAAGGGCTGCGCCAGGCGTTGCCGGGCGACGAGTCGGTGCGCACCGGCAAGGGCGGCTGGCAGCTGGCCGACGACCTGCGCATCGTCACCGACTCGGGCGCCCTGGAGGCCGGGTTGCAGCAGGCCGCGCGCCTGCAGGGCGAGGAGCGCCTGGAGGCGACGCTCACCGCGCTCGCCCTCTTCGAGCAGGGCGAGTACCTGCCGGGGCCGCGGTCGGCGTGGGCCGAGCAGCGCGCCGAGGCGCTTGCCGCGCTCGTCGACGGCGCCCGCCTCGAGGCCGCCGAGCTGGCCTACGCCGCCGGCCGGATGGACACCGCCGCGGAGCTCTGCCAGGCCGTGCTCGAACGTGACCCGTTCCGCGAGGTCGCCTGGCGCCTGCAGATGCGCATCGCCAGCGCCGTCGGCGACGACGACGGGGTCATCCGCGGCTACCAGGCGTGCGAGCGGGCGCTGGCGGCAACCGGGGCGTCGCCGTCGCGGACGACCCGGTCGCTGCTGGACGAGCTCAGGCGCTGAGCGCGTCGAGGACCTCGAGGTCCTCGATCGCCGCCGCGTAGCGCTGCGCCATCGCGACGATGCGCTCCAGCGGCTGCATCACCGCCGGCGTCGCGGCCCACAGCACGCCGTGCAGCGCGTGGCGGACGTAGTCCGCCCACGCCTCGTCCCGGGAGACCTGCGGCCCGCCGTGCGCGCTGAGCGCCTCCAGGTAGCCGTGCAGCAGGTCACGCTCGTGCACCCGACGGTCCTCGACGGTGAGCGCCCCGCCGACGAAGTACGCGACGTCCGCCGACCACGGTCCCAGGCACGCGGTCTGCCAATCCAGGAACCCGGGCCGGCCGTCGGCCGTGACGAACGTGTTGCCCACGTGCGCGTCGCCGTGCACCACGCAGTGGGCTGCGGCGTCGTCGAGGGCCCACAAGTGCTCGAACGCGCGCAACAGCCGCTCGGGGTCCTGCAGCCGGGCGGGCAGCACCGGCGCGCCCTCCTGGGCGAAGTGCGGCTCCCAGTGCTCGCGGGTGAGGAAGGTCCGGGCCGTGCCGCGGACCGCCGCGGCACCGGCCGTCAGCCATGCCGGGCGCGGCGCGCCCGGCGCACCGGTGCGGGCATGCCACCCGGCCAGCAGCTCGAGCGCGGCGGCGACGAGGTCCGCGCTCCACGGGCAGGTCGGATCGCCGAAGGCGCAACCGCTCGCCGCGAGGTCGTCGAGCAGTACGAGGCCGGTCCCGGCGCCGTCGTCGACGCCCGCGAACCAGCAGCGCGGCACGCCGGTGCCGAGGTGCGGCGCGACGTCGGCGAAGAAGCGCGCCTCGAGCACGTAGGCGGGGCCCAGGCCCCAGCCGGCGAGGCGCTCGTCCAGCCCGCCCTTGGCGCACAGCTCGCGCGGCGGGGCGACCGCCGCGTCGTCCGCGTAGGTCAGCTCCAGGCGGACCTTGGTCGCGGTTCCCAAGACCACCTCGGGCACCGCCACCTCGGCGACCTCGCGGCCGAGGACCTCCGACAGCCAGGCCGCCGTGAGGTCCTCGACGCGGGCGGGCAGCCGCAGCGTCTGCGCCACCGCTCAGCCTCGGACGAGGTAGATGAGCAGGACCGCGACGCAGACGACGACGCACCAGGCCTGGAAGCCCAGCTTGAGCGGCAGCGGCGCGTGGCGCAGTTCCATGAAGTAGGCGCCGATGAAGGACGTCTTCATGAAGGCCACCGTCATCACGAGCACCGTCGCGGCCTGGTGGTCGTCGAGGCCGTGGTCGGCGCCCAGCCACCAGGACACCGCCGTCGAGACGACGAGCAGGAACCAGACGGGCGTCGCGGGCGTGCGGATCAGCGCGGGCAAGGCGGTCACCTGACGAGGTAGAGGAGGGGGAACAGGACGACCCAGAGGAGGTCGACGACGTGCCAGAAGCTCGCCGCGCTCTCCGAGGCCCGCAGGTCCTTGGGGCCGATCTGGGCCTTGCGCGAGATCCGCAGCAGGAAGGCCAGGATGCAGAGGCCCGCCAGCAGGTGCGTGAGGTGGATCCCGGTGAGGACGTAGTAGTAGGTGAAGAACGCGTTCTCGGTCGGCGGCAGGTCGTTGCGCAGCAGGTCGCTGTACTCGAGGTACTTGACGACCACGAAGCCGAGGCCGCAGGCGAAGGCCGCGCGGAACAGCAGCGGCCCGCGGCGCGACAGGCCGTCCCGGACGCTGCGCACGCCGTAGACGACGAGGATCGAGCTCGTGAGCAGCAGCATCGTGTTGATGGCCCCGAACGTGGGGTGCAGCGAGCCCGCCGAGCGGTTGAACAGGTCGACGTCGGCGCCGCGGTCGTACAGGAACGCCCCGAAGAGCGCCCCGTACAGGCACATGTCGCCGAGGATGAAGATCCAGATGCCGAGCTCGCCGGGGATGTGCCCCGCCCAGCGCTGCATCTGGGTGCCCGGCTCCTCGGCCGGCGCGGTCCGGGAGACCGCGCCGTCCGAGAGGGGCAGCTGCGTGTCGAGCGACATCGACGCGCCCTACGCGACCCCGGCGGGCACGCGCGGCGTGCCGTTCAGCGTCGCTCCGGCCTCGGCGGGGTTCAGGCCGCCCGGGTAGGTCTGCTGGTCGATGTCCTCGCCGACCGCGTCGTTCTCCCGCCGCGAGCCCTTGACCGTCATCGTGCTCATGACGCAGATCCAGCAGAAGAACACGAAGGCGGGCCAGTACAGCGCGAGCAGGCCGTTCCAGGCGATCGGGCCCGTCTTGAAGAAGATCATGAACTGGCCGGTCATCACGAGGCCGGCGAACCAGAAGTTGACCCAGGCGACCCAGCGCGGGAACACCGGCCGCGCGCTCTTGTCGAGCAGGATCAGCATCCCGATTGCGACGGCCCACAGGCTCAGCGGGAAGACCTCGAACTCCAGCAGGATGAACTGGAAGTCGTTGAGGGTGCGCAGCAGCTCCGGGTCGATGGTGTCGGCGCGGAACGCGCAGAACGCCATCCAGAAGAAGTAGAGGACCGAGTTGAAGACAGCGACGCCGACGGCGCCGAGCTGCGTGTAGGTCAGGATCGGCGGCCGGCCGTTCTCGACGCGCCGCAGCAGCGCCGCGATCGACGCGCCCCACGAGTAGTAGAAGGCGCTGGCGATCATGCCGATGAACGCGCCCGCGCGGATCTGCGTGAGGTGGTCGACGTAGAACTCCTTGACCTCGGCCGGCGTGTCGCTGGGCGACAGCTTGGGCGGGATCGTCCAGGCCAGCAAGGGCATGCAGGCCAGCAGGAAGCCGACCGTGAACCACACCCCTGTCCAGCCGGTCCAGGCGTGGACCTTGCGCAGGGTCATCTCGTCTCTCCTTCTCGCTGCGACACAGTGCGGCGCAGTGTCGGGACGGGGCGTACACGCGGCCGAAACTGCGTGGCGCCCGCACGCTCCTGTGCGGCCGGCCCACCCGGCTGTGCCCGCCGGCCTTGCCCGGCGGGGCGCCGCGGCGGAAGGTGGGCGCATGGCGGACCAGCACCACCCGGGCGTCGTCGTCATCACCGGCGGGGCCCGCGGCATCGGCCTCGCGACGGCCCGCGCGCTGAGCGCCTCGGGCGCGCGCGTGGCGATCGGCGACCTCGACGGGGACCTCGCCGCTCGGGAGGCCGGCCGCCTCGGCGGCTTCGGCGCTGCGCTCGACGTGACCGACGAGGCGTCGTTCGCGGCGTTCCTCGATCACGTGCGCCGCGAGGTCGGCCCGCTCGACGTCCTGGTCAACAACGCCGGGATCATGCCGACGGGCCCGTTCCTGGCCCAGCCGCCGGAGCTGGCCGAGCAGCTCCTCGCCGTCAACGTGCTGGGCACGGCGCGCGGCTGCCGGCTGGTGCTGCCGGAGATGCTCGCGCGCGGCCGCGGTCAGGTCGTCAACGTCGCCTCCGTCGCGGGACGCTCGGTGGCCGCCGGGATGGCCACGTATTGCGCCAGCAAGCACGCCGTCGTCGGCCTCACCCGCGCGCTGCGCCGCGAGCACGCCGGCAGCGGGGTGCGCTTCACGCTCGTCATGCCGAGCTTCACGAACACGCGGCTGGTGGCCGGCGCCGATGCGCGGCGGATCCCCGTGGCCGAGCCCGAGACCGTGGCCGCGGCGATCGCCCGGGCCATCGTCACGCCGCGTGACGAGGTCATCACGCCGCGCAGCGCCGCCGTCCTCACCCACGCCCTGGAGCGCCTCGTCCCGCGGCGCGTCGGCGACCGCCTGGCGCGCGCGCTGGGCGCCGACGAGATGTTCGCGTCGCGCTGAGGCGTTTCGGCGCTGTGTACGCGCCGCCGCGCAGCATGCCGCGCCGTGAGCACTCCGACCGTTGCGATCATCGGCGCGGGCTTCGGCGGCCTGGCGGCCGCCATCGAGCTCCGGCGCCACGGGCACCAGGACTTCACGGTGTTCGAGCGCGCCGACCACGTCGGCGGCGTCTGGCAGGCCAACGCCTATCCCGGCGCCGCGTGCGACGTGCCGTCGGTCATCTACCAGTTCTCCTTCGCGCTCAAGCCGGACTGGTCGCGGCGCTTCGGCACCCAGGCCGAGATCCGCCGCTACCTCGACGAGGTCGCCACCGAAGAGGGCATCAAGCCGCACGTGCGCTTCGGCTGCGAGGTCGTCGCCGCCACGTGGGACGAGGCGGCGTGCCGCTGGGTCCTCGAGCTGGCCGACGGGAGCGCCGAGGCGTTCGACGTCCTGCTCGCCGCCACGGGCCAGCTCAGCCGGCCGAAGGTGCCCGACGTCCCCGGGCGCGAGGCGTTCGCCGGCGCGCAGTTCCACTCGGCCGAGTGGGACCACGACGTCGACCTGACCGGCAAGCGCGTCGTGGTCGTGGGCGGCGGCGCGTCGGCCATCCAGGTGGTCCCCGCGATCGCCGACACCGCGGGGCACGTCACCGTGGTCCAGCGCTCCCCCTCCTGGATCGTCAACAAGTGGGACTGGACGCCGGGCCGGGTGGAGCGCGCGCTCATGCGCTCGCCGGCCGCCCAGCGGATCTACCACAACGCCATGTGGCTGTGGTTCGAGTCGCGCTATCCCGTCGTCAAGCGCGCGCTGCGCCCGCTCATGTGGGCCTGGGAGCAGGAGCGCAAGTGGACCATCCGCCGCACGCTCAAGGACCCGAAGAAGGTGGCGGCGGCGACCCCCGACTACCAGATGGGCTGCAACCGCCTGCTCCTCTCGCGCTCCTGGTACCCCACGCTGGCGCGCCCGGACGTCGACGTCGTCGGTGCCGGCGTGGAGGCGATGACGCCCGGCGGCGTGCTGTGCAGCGACGGGACCCGGGTGGCCGCCGACGTCGTCGTCTGGTGCACCGGCTTCACCGCCACCGAGTACCTCGCGCCGATCGAGATCACCGGCCGCGGCGGGCGCAGCATCCGTGAGGCGTGGGCCGAGGGCCCCGAGGCCTACCTGGGCCTCGCGACGCCCGGGTTCCCGAACCTCCTCATGAGCTACGGCCCCAACACCGGCTCGCTGACGAACACCATCGTCTACCTCCTCGAGCGCCAGGCGCACTACATGCGCCAGGCGGTGGAGCACATCGGCCGGGCAGGCGGCGCGATCGACGTCCGCCCCGACGTCCACGAGCAGTTCAACCGCGAGCTGCAGGAGCGGCTTGCGCGCACGGTCTTCACGACCGGCTGCCCGGGCTGGTACACGACCGACTCGGGCAAGGTGACGCAGGTCTGGGCGGGGTCGCACGTCGAGTACGGGCGGCGCACCCGGCAGTTCGATCCTGGCGTCTTCGAGCACCTGAAGCCGGCGCCGGTGCGCGCCACGCCCGCCGCGGCCTGAGGCGCCCGACCGGCATGGCCGCCACCGCGCCCGCCGCCCGCCCGCTCGCGCTGCTCACCGTCGCCGGCTCTCGCGACGGCCGGGCGGCCGTCCACCCGGCCCTGTGCGACGCCCTCGACGCGCTCTGCCACGACGGCGGCGCCACCGCGCGGGCGATCGCGCACGCGCTGCACCGCGACGGCGGCGTGCTGCCCGGCGACCCGCGCACCGTCGCCGGGTCGTCCCGTGCCGCCCAGGACGTCATCGACGCCTTCGCCCGGACGGTCCGGCGCGGCGAGCCGGTCGGCGCCGGCGCGCCCGTGCCCACCGCCCGCCGCATCGCCCGGGCGCTTGCGCGCGCCGGCGGCGGGCTGCGCGAGCTGCTGCGCCTCTGCCACATCGGTCACGGAACCTTCCTGGCGGCCTGGGAGCACGAGCTCGCCTGCCTCGAGCTGCCGGCGCCGACGACCGTGGCCGCCTCGCAGGCGGCGCGCGAGCTGTCCTTCGCCTGGGTCGACGCCTTCGCCCAGGCGCTCGGAGACGAGCACGAGCGCGAGCGCCGGCGCCTGGCGCGCACGGGCGGCGAGCAGCGCGCGCAGACGATCCGCGCGGTGCTGGCCGGGGAGGTCGGCGACCAGGCCGCGATGAGCCGCGCGCTGGGCTACGACCTCGTCCGCCACCACACCGCCATGGTTCTCTGGCTGCCCGGGCAGGAGGGCGACGACAGCACGGCCCTTGACGACGCCGCGGCGCGGCTGGCCGGCGCCCTGGGCGCCGGCCGGCCGCTGCTGCTGCCGGTGTCGCCCACCGTCACGTGGGCGTGGTGCGCGACGTCCGGCCCACCGCCGCCGGCCGCGCTGCGCGCCCTGCGCGTCGCCCCCGCGGTCGCGGTCGCGATCGGCGACGCGGCCCCTGGTGCTGCGGGCTTCCGCGCCTCCAACCGCGACGCCCAGGACGCGTTCCGCGTGGCGCTGCTGGCCGGGCGCCGCCGCGCGTCGGTCGTCCAGTTCTCGCGCGTCGCGCTGGCGGCGATGCTCGCCGAGGACCTCGACCGCACGCGGCGCTTCGTCCGCGCGCATCTGCGCGAGCTGGCCACCGACGACGACCACCACGCGCGCCTGCGCGCGACGCTGCGGACCTTCATCGACGAGCTCGGCAGCCGCCAGGCGACGGGTGAGCGCCTCGGCGTGCACGCCAACACCGTCGGCAACCGCATCAACGCCTGCCAGGCCGTTCTCGGCGACGACCTCGGCGGCCGCCCGGGCGAGCTGCACGTCACGCTGACGCTGGCCCAGCAGCTCGGTCCCGCGGTCCTGGACTGACCGGGCCACCGGCTGTCGCCGGGGCCGTTCCACATACGCGTCGCTTGACGCTCCGCGAGCCGCCCGCTACGGTCGCGTAACGCTCGTTCCGTAACGGCCGTTACGGAGGACTGGACATGGCCCGCACCACCCGCAACCCCGAAGCCCGCACGCCCATCGTCGAGGCGGCCTGGCGCCTGGTCGCAGCCGAGGGCGTGCACGGCGCGACGATGCGGCGGATCGCCGCGGAGGCCGGCGTCACGACCGGCTCGGTGACGCACTACTACGACGACAAGCAGGCGCTGCTCGCCGACGTCGTGCGCCACAACAACCTGCGCTCCCGCGACCGCGTCCTGGCGGCGATCGGCGGGCACCGCGGCCTGGTCGCGCTGGAGGCGGCGGTCGAGGCGATGCTGCCGCTCGACGCCGGCCGCCGGCGCGAGTGGCGCGTCGGCGTCGCGTGCTGGGGGCCGACCGCGCCCGGCGAGCGGGCCGCCGAGGAGCTGCGCGGCGGCTGGCGCGCGCTGCAGCGCCTGCTGGCCACGCTGCTGGAGCAGGCCGTCGAGGACGGCGATCTGCCCGGCACGGTCGAGGTCCGCTACGAGGCCGGGCGCCTGGTGACGCTGATCGCCGGCGTGGGCATGCTCGCCGGCATCGAGTCGCCGCAGCGCATCCGCCGCGACGCCAAGCGGATGCTCGCCGACCAGCTCGCGGGCCTGGAACGAGGACGACCCGACAAGGAAGCGATGGACCGATGACGCACCCGAGCCCCATGACCCGCCGCTCGATGCTCGGTCTCGGCGCCGCCCTCGGCGCCGGCTTGACCCTGCCGCGCTGGTCCTGGGCCGGCACCCAGTCGGTGGCCGGCATCGGCGGCACCACGCCGCCGTGGATGGCCTTCGACGACGAGGCCGATCCGGTCGTCGCCGCGCTGATCGACCGCGGCGACGTGCCCGCAGTCAACGCGCTGCTGCGCGGCTGGACCACCAACGCCCAACCGCTGCCCGACGGGCTCCCGGCCGACCTGCGCGAGCTCATCCAGCACGCGCGGCGGCTGCCCGCCTGGGCGGACGTCGCCCAGCTCCGGGCCGCGGTCGAGTTCAACAAGAAGCGCGGCACCTACCTCGGCGCCGCGTACGGCTTCGTCAGCGGCATGATGAGCACGGTCATCCCCCACGAGGCGCGTGCCGTCTACTGGTCCAAGGGCGGCGCCGACATGAAGCGGCGCATCTCGCGCACCGCGAAGTTCGGCTACGACATCGGCTCCCTCGGCGGCCTCCACGAGCCCGGCGGCGAGATGGTCGTCACCGCCGTCAAGACCCGGCTGTCGCATGCCGCCGTCCGCCACCTCCTACCGCAGTCCCCGCACTGGCAGGCCGGGGCCGACCAGCCCAGGCCGATCAGCCAGCGCGACATCCTCGTCACCTGGCACAGCCTCCCCACCTCGGTCATGCGCGCCATGCGCAGCTGGGGCGTCCGCGTCCCCGCCGCCGAGGCCGACGCCTTCCTGCACTCCTGGCAGGTGGCCGCGCACATGCTCGGCGTCCGCGACGAGTACATCCCCGCCACCTGGGACGCGGCCGACGCGCAGGCACCCGAGATCCTGGATCCGGTGCTCGCCCCGACGACGGAGGGCATCGAGCTCGCCGACATCCTGCTCGACCTCGCCGCCGGGACTGACGGGGGCCTCGTCACCCGCCCGCTGCTGGAGTCGCTGACCCGCTACTTCCTCGGCGACCGGATCGCCGAGTGGCTGCAGATCCCTCGCCACCCCGGCCAGGACGAGCTCCTCGCGGCGACCTGGCCGCAGTACGTCCGCTCCAAGGAGGCGGGGCTGCTGCTCCCGGGCTCGGGGGAGCTGTACTGGGCCTTCGACGAGCTCCTCCGCCGGGGCGCGCTGTGGTACCTCGCCGAAGGCGAGCCGATCCACATCGAGATCCCGGACACCAACAACCCGAACTACGGCTGAATCCTCGCCGGCCGGCTCAGCCCAGGGCTTCCAGCAGCAGCGCGAGCCCGGCGGCCGCGAAGGCGTCCATGTTCGCCGCGCGGTCGTCCGACCCGGTGAGGATGTGCCGCGTGGCAAGCGACCCGTCCGGACGGCGCACCGCGAGCCAGGCGTGGCCGGCCGGGTCGCCATACGGGTTGCCGGCCGGGCCCGCCGCACCGGTCTCGCCGAAGCCCCAGTCCGCCGACAGCCTGGCCGCGACGGACGACGCCAGCCAGCAGGCGAACGGCTCGCTGGCACTGCGCACCCCGGTGCCGAGCGGTGAGCCGCCCGCCAGGAGCTCCTGCGCGCCGTCGAGCGTGTAGATCACCAGGCCGCCGCGGAAGTACGCCGAGGCGCCGGGAACGGCGACCAGGGCCGCCGCTACCAGGCCGCCGGCCGAGGACTCCGCGATCGCGATCGTCCCGCCGCGGGCCTTCAGCCGGTCGGCCACGGCCGAGGCCGGCTCGGTCAGGGCGCAGGGCAGCATCCGCAGCACCCTAGGCGGTCGCGCCGGCCAGGCAGCGGCCCGGTCATTCGGGCTCGTGGCAGTTCGGCTTCGTCGGGTTGCAGCCCGGCCCCTGCGGCGGGGTGCCCGGGGTCGGCGGCTGGGCGTGCATCGAGATCCACGTGTACAGGCCGGTCCCCG
>DASPKC010000033.1:0-3502 GCA_035628295.1 Baekduia sp. | reverse complement strand
GGCCGTGGTCGTCGGCCTCAACGGCCGCGCCGACGTCCGTCAGGAGCTCGCCCGCGAGCAGATCGTCGGGACCGAGGACTCCTCGATCGCCGGCCAGAAGGTCGACACGGGCGCCGAGGCCAAGGAGTTCGCCAAGGTCATGCGCGAGCACACCATGGAGATCACCGGCGGCCAGACGTACGCCGAGATGCCGCGCTTCATGGGCAAGGACGGCAAGCCGACCCACGACGAGAAGGCCGCGGCCCTGACCGACAAGGGTGCCCCGATGGACAACCCCGCGCGGCAGATCTGGGTCACCGAGACGGCGCTGAGCACGGCCCTGAACACGGCGTTCTTCGCCGAGCAGACGGCGAACTTCGCCATCGTCATGGGCGTCGCGCTCCTGCTCGCCGGCATCGGCTTCCTCGTCCTGACGCTGAAGGTCATGCCGGCCCGCCGCCAGGAGCAGGAGGCCCGCGCGCTGGAGGCGGTCCCCGCCATGGCGAACGCCTAGCCACCGCACCACCCCGCCACCCGAAGGCCGGCCCCCGGGGCCGGCCTTCGCCGTGTCCGGACCCGGGGCCGGCGGGTATCGCCGGAGCATGAGCGTCACCGCACAGCACGTCGTCTACGAGGCGGTCGCGAGCGTCGAGCGCGCCCAGGCCCTCGACGGCCCCGCGCAGGCCGCCGGCCAGGCCGTGCGCGGCGCGATCCGGCAGGGCGCCCCGAAGGAGGCGCTCAGCGGCACGTGGCTGGGCCACGCGCTGCACCCGCTGCTGACCGACGCGGTCATCGGCACCTGGACCAGCGCGCTGCTGCTCGACGTGGCGGGGGGCCGGGAGAGCCGCCGCGCCAGTGAGCGCCTCATCGCCGCCGGCATCGCCTCCAGCCTGCCCACCGCCCTGACGGGCGCCAACGACTGGGCCGACACCGAGGCGGTCGACCCGGGCGTCCGCCGGGTCGGCATGGTCCACGGGCTCGTCAACGTCGCGGCGCTGGGCCTGCAGGTCGCCTCGCTGCGCGCGCGCCGCCGCGGCGCCCACGGCCGGGGCGTCGCGCTCTCGGCCCTCGCCGGCGGTGCCCTGGCCGTCTCCGGGCACCTGGGCGGCCACCTCAGCTACGTGCAGGGCGTCGGGGTCAACGAGACGACGTTCGACGCGGGTCCCGAGGAGTGGACGGCCCTCGTGGTGGACCGCTCGCCCGACGAGGGGGCCGCCGTCCGCGCGCTCGCGGGCGACACCCCGGTCCTGCTCACCCGCCGCGACGGCCGGCTGCTGGCGCTCCACGACCGCTGCGCGCACCGCGGGTGCTCGCTGGCGGACGGCCGCCTCGACGGCGACGTGGTGGAGTGCGCCTGCCACGGAAGTCGCTACGCGCTGGCCGATGGCGAGCTGCGCCGCGGCCCGGCGACCGTCCCGCAGCCGGCGTTCGAGGTCCGCGAGCGCGACGGCCACCTCGAGGTCCGCCGGCGCTGACTGGCGCGTCCGCGCGCGCGTCGCGCGGGCGCGCTCCGGGCATCTCTGCACTGCTGTGCCAAGCGCCCATCTCGGACCGCTCGTCGAGCCGCTGCTCTTCCTCCCCGCCTTCCTGGCGGTGGCGTGGGCCCTGCTGCGCTCCTGGCGAGCGGGTCCAGTCACGAAGGAGCAGCGCCATGACTGATCGCTATACGCCTGCCCAGATCTACTCCGTGGTGTTCGGTGCGACCCTCCTGGCCGCCGGGCTCCTGGGCTTCATCGCCGACTCGTCGTTCGACACCGGCTCCGGGGTCCAGGGCGACGACCTCGTCGTCTTCGAGGTCAACGGCTGGCACAACCTGGTGCACATCGCCTCAGGCCTGCTCGGCCTGGCGCTGTGGCGCAACGCCGCGTCGGCCCGGGCGTTCGCGCTCGGCTTCGGCGCCGTCTACGGCATCGTGACCGTCTGGGGGTTCGCCGACGGCGACCAGGTGCTGAGCCTGATCCCGGTCAATGCCGCCGACAACGTGCTGCACCTCGCCATCTCTGCCGCGGGGATCCTGGCCGGGCTCGTCTCGGCTGATCGCGCGCCGCGCACCCACGCCGCCGCGCACTGACTGTCACGGCAGCAGCTGCGACCGGGGCGCGCAGGCCAGCCCGCGCGCCTCGGCGAGCCGCTCGAGCATGAGGGCGGTGTCGGCGATGGCCACGCCGGTGAGGTGCTCGTCGCGGCCCTCGAAGTCGTCGACGATCGCGCGGACGGCCTTGGCGTACGCCGCGCCGTCGCCCGTCGCGATGGCGGCGATCGCGTCGGCGGCGCGGACGAACGCCGGCGACCCCGTCCGCATCCCCTCGGCCGCGCGGGCGGCGGCGTCGTCCTCGGCGAGGACCAGCGCCGCGATCGCCAGCGCGTAGTGCGCCGCCGGCGACGCCCCGGGGTCGCTGATCGCCGCGCGGGCGTAGCGCGCCTCCTCGACGGCCCCGCCGGCCAGCACCGCCGCCTTCAGCATCCCGACCAAGCGCCCGAAGCTGGCGGGCGGCGCGGCCTCCCAGGACTCCCGGTAGCGCTGCACCGCACGGCGCAGCGGTTCGGAGGCCGCGTCGGCGTCGCCGTCCAGGAGCGCCTGCTGCCCGGCCGCCTCCTCGCGCAGCGCCTCGGTCAGCAGGTCCTTGTGCGCGCCCTCGGGCATGCTCGGCATGCGCCCTGACTACGCGAGTCCCGCCGCGAGGTCAAGCCCCGGCCAGGGCGCGCCGCGCGACGGCGCCGAGCTCCAGCCAGTTCTCGCGAGTGGCGGCCGCGGCGCGCGCGGCGTCGCCGGCCGCAGCGCGCTCGATGATCGCCTCGTGCTGGGCGACGGACCGGCGGCCCGGAGCCGCCAGGCCGCCGACGCGGGCGAGCCGCCGCAGCCCGGGCGCCAGGCGCGCGAGCGCCCGCGAGAGCTCCTGGTTGCCGGCTGCACCGACGAGCACGGCGTGGAAGCGCTCGTCGGCGGTGTACGCCGCGCCGCCGTTGCCGGCCGCCACCGCCCCGATGAGCGCGCGGTTCTCGGCCCGCAACCGCTCGAGTTCCTCGCGGGCGAGCCGCGGCACCGCGAGCTCGGTGGCGAGGGCGTGGAGCGCGGCCAGCACCGGGAAGCCGTCGAGCACCCGCGAGCTCTCCAGGGTGGTCACCCGCGTCGAGCGCTGCGGCGCCGTCTCGATGAGGCCCTCGTCCTCCAGTCGCGCGAGCGCCGCGCGCACCGGCGACCGGCTGAGGTTCAGCCAGGCGCACAGCTCGGCGTCGTGCAGCTGCTCGCCGGGCCGCAGCTGACCCGAGACGATGGCGTCGCTCAGCGCCTCGTAGGCCTCGTCGCGCAGGAGGTGGCGCCGGACCACCGGCGCGCCCTGGGGAACTGGCATGTCACATGCCAGTAGACCACCGGGGTCAAGGCCCTTGCCGCCCCCGACCGCGCGCAGTAGACCCGGGGGGCCGGGCACTCCGCCGCCCGGCGCCGAGCCACGGAACGGAGCAGCTGGATGGCGCTCACCGGAACGCCGCGACGGCAGGACGTCGTCGTCAAGGAGATGTC
>DASPKC010000032.1:0-3883 GCA_035628295.1 Baekduia sp. | reverse complement strand
CCAGCAGCGCGGCGAGCGCGGCCAGGGCGATTCGAGACCTGAACACGCGTGCATGATTGCAGCGCCGGCCGCAGGCCGCGCCGGTGGCGCTCAGGTCCGTGCGTGCTCGCGCGCGACGGCCGCCGCGCGCGGTACGGGCGCGGGATGGCGCAGGCGCCGGCGCAGCGAGACGGTCGAGCCGTTGGGCCCGAGTTCGAGCGTGACCTCCTCGGCCAGCGCGCGCATGAGCTCGATGCCGCGGCCGCGATCGGGGTCCGACGGGTCCTTCTCCCGGCGGCCGGCGTCGCGGACGGTGAGCACGACCTCCTCCCCGCGCTGCTCGAGCTCGACGTCCACCGTGGTCCGGGCGAAGCCAGTGCCGTGCTCGATGGCGTTCTGCCACGCCTCGTTGGCGGCCATGACCAGCTCGTTGGCCTCGTCGCGCTCGGCGCCCGCTTCGTCCAGCCAGCGGTGCAGCACCCGGCGCAGCAGGGCCAGCGACTCGGGATCGGGCCCGAGCTTCAGGCGCGCCTGGGGACCCAGCACGTGCTCGGTGCGGACCGCTACCAGCGTGACGTCGTCGTGCGCGCTGCCGGCCTCCATCGCGTGCACGAGCCGCCCGCACATCGTGGTGATGTCGGAGCTGTCGGCGGCCAGCGCTGCGCGCAGGCGGCCCAGCCCGACGTCCAGGGGCTCGCCCCGGCGCTCGACGAGCCCGTCGGTGTACAGCAGCGCCAGCGCGCCGCGCTCGAGATCGACGACCCGCTCCTCGTAGCGCCACGTGTCCAGCACGCCGAGCGGCGGCCCCACGCCCTCGATGAGCCGCGGGCGCTCGCCGGGGTCGACGATCATGGGCGGCGGATGACCGGCGTTGACCACGCGCAGCCGGCCGCTGTCGATCTCGAGCACCGCGTAGAGCAGCGTGGTCATGAGGTCGGCGCCCAGGGCGGCGTGGTAGCCGTTCATGCGCTCGACGAGCGCCACGGGGTCGTGGCCCTCCAGGGCGTACGCGCGGGCCACCGAGCGCAGCTCGCCCATCCGTGCCGCCGCCTCGACCCCGCGCCCGGCCACGTCGCCGACGACGACCCCCAGCCGGCCGCCGGTGAGCGCGATCGCGTCGTACCAGTCGCCGCCGACCGTCGTGCCGTGGCCCCCGGGGGAGACGTGCGCGGCGACCGAGACCCCGGGCACCTGCGGCAGGCGCTCCGGCAGCAGGGCGCGCTGCAGCGTGGTGGCCACGAGCCGGTCGCGCTCGTCCTGCAGGGCGACGAGCAGCTGGATGGGCTCCTCGTGGACGTCGCGCACGACCGTAGCCGTCAGCGTGACCGGCATCGGGACGCCCTCCGCGTCCAGCGCCTGGGCGTCCCACGTCTCGCGCTCGGGCGCGTTGTCCTGGCGCGCCGCCTGCAGCAGGCCGTCCAGGCGCGTCGCGTCGCGCGTGGAGAACAGCCCGTCGAGCTCCGTCACGTCCGGCCCCGCGAGCGCGATCAGCGCGGCGTTGGCCCGCAGGACCGTGCCGTCGAGGTCGCACAGCGCCATCCCCGACGGCGCCGCCTCGAAGGCGTTGCGGATGAGCTCGTCGCTGCGCGCCAGCGCCCGCCGCTGGCGGTCGAGGTCGGCGAAGACGCGCACCTTGGAGCGCAGCACGATCGGGTCCAGCGGCTTGAGCAGGAAGTCGACCGCCCCGACCTCGTAGCCCATGCCCACCTGCCCGAGGTCCGGTTGGGCCGCCGTCAGGAAGATGATCGGCGTCTCGCGCGAGCGCGGGCGCTGCTTGATGTGGCGCGCCGTCTCGAACCCGTCGAGGCCCGGCATCATCACGTCCAGCAGGATCACGGCGAAGTCGCCCTCCAGCAGCGCCTTCAGCGCGGCCTCGCCCGAGGTCACCTCGACGAGCTCCACGTCCAGCTGCCCCAGCACCGCCCTGATGGCGAGCAGG
The DNA here is from genome assembly GCA_035628295.1 of Baekduia sp. Taxonomy (GTDB): domain Bacteria; phylum Actinomycetota; class Thermoleophilia; order Solirubrobacterales; family Solirubrobacteraceae; genus Baekduia. The sequence goes on along the minus strand of DASPKC010000032.1, from coordinate 1,965 downwards.
TTGTCGGGGCGGTCGTCGACGACCAGGACGCGGGGGATGCCGTTCATGCGTGCAACCAGACCCGCATGAGGCTCAGCAGCTGGTCGACGTCGACCGGCTTGGTGATGTAGTCCGAGGCGCCGGCCGCGATCGACTTGTCGCGGTCGCCCTTCATCGCCTTGGCCGTGAGCTGGATGATGGGCAGCGCCTCGAAGCGCGGCATCGAGCGGATGGCCCGCGCGGTCTCGTAGCCGTCCATCTCCGGCATCATCACGTCCAGCAGCACGAGGTCGACGTCCGGCGTCTCGCGCAGCTTCTCGATGCCCTCGCGGCCGTTCTCGGCGAACGCGACCTTCATCCCGCGCACCTCGAGGGCGCTGGCCAGCGCGAACACGTTGCGGATGTCGTCGTCGACGATCAGCACGCGCTTGCCTTGGAACACCGCGTCGGCCGTGCGCAGCTGCGCGAGCAGCTTGCGCGTCGGCGTCGGCAGCTGCGCCTCCGGGCGGTGCAGGAACAGGGCGACCTCGTCCACGAGCCGCTCCGGCGAGCCCGTACTGCGCAGCACGACGTGCTCGCCCGCCTCCTCCAGCGCGCGGCGCTCGCGTGCAGGTAGCGGCGTGGCCGCGTGCAGCACCATCGGCAGGGTCCCGAGCACGTCGTCGCCCGCCGCGTCGCGCACCAGGTCCAGCGCCCACGTCCCGCCGGGCTCCGCCACCAGCACCGCGCAGTCGGCCCGCGCGTCGGCGAGCTCGTCCGGCGCCAGGTGCACGAGCTCCACGTCGTCGCCGGCGCCGAGCAGCGCCTCGGTCGCCTGGTCGAGCCCGCCGCCCGGCGCGACGACGGCCAGCCGGCGCCGGTGGCCGGCGGTGAAGCGCGGCCACAGCTCGATCGCCTGGCGCATGGCCTCCCCGCCACTGCCGGCGTCCACGAGGTACGCGGCCGCGCCGGCCCGCAGCGCGGGCAGCCGGCCGGCGGGCGGGCCGACGACGATCACCGGACGGTGGCGCGTCTCCGGGTGGCGCTTGAGCTGGCCCAGCAGCCGCTCGCCGCGGCCGTCGCCGGCGAAGACCAGGATCCCGTCGGGCCGGAAGTCGCGCGCGAGCGCCAGCCCGAGCGGCGTGCGCCGCGCGACCAGCCCGCGGTAGCCGTGCTCGCGCGCGATGGCCAGGGCGCCGTCGGCGACCCGGGCGTCGTGCGCGATGACGAGCAGGACCCGGTCGCCGGGAGCGATCGCCGCGCGGTCGTCGGCCGCCGCGTCGAACGGCAGCACCGCCGTCGGCTCGACGACCTCCTGGGGCAGGTCGGGCACGGCCGCCTGCTGCGCGGCCGTGAGCGGGAGCATGAGCGTGAACGTCGAGCCCTCGCCGACCTTCGAGGCGACCTGCAGCTCGCCGCCCAGCAGGCGCGTGATCTCGCGTGAGATCGACAGCCCCAGGCCGGTGCCGCCGTACTTGCGCGAGGTGGTGCCGTCGGCCTGCTGGAAGGCCTCGAAGATCGACTGCAGCTTGTCGGCCGGGATCCCGACGCCGGTGTCGACGACCTGGAAGGCCAGCTGGTCGACGCCCTTCCCGGTGACGCGCAGGGTCACCGAGCCCTCGTGCGTGAACTTCAGGGCGTTGGACAGCAGGTTGCGCAGCACCTGCTGCAGGCGCTGCTCGTCGGAGACGATCGCGGCCGGGAGGTCGTCGGCGATCTCCACGCGGAAGGCCAGGGCGCGCTCCTCGGCAACCGGCCGGAACGAGCGCTCGAGATCCTCGGCGACGTCGGCCAGCGCGACCGCCGAGAGGTTGAGCTCCATCTTGCCCGCCTCGACCTTGGACAGGTCGAGGATGTCGTTGATCAGCTCGAGCAGGTCCGTACCCGCCGTGTGGATCGTCCGCGCGAACTCGATCTGCTTCTCGTCGAGATTCCCGGCCGGGTTCTCGGCGAGCATGTTCGAGAGGATCAGCAGGCTGTTGAGCGGGGTGCGCAGCTCATGCGACA
>DASPKC010000031.1:0-4953 GCA_035628295.1 Baekduia sp. | reverse complement strand
CCGTCGAGCGCGCGCAGCCGCTCGCGGACCTCCGGGCGCGCGTCGATGTCCCCGGCCGCCTCGTGGACGGCCTCCTGCAGCCGCGTCGCGGCCTTGCCGGTGGGCGCCGCGAGGGCGATCAGCGGCGCGGGCCGGCCGAGCGCCGCGGCCTGCTCGACCAGCAGCGCCAGCGCCCGCGCCACCGTCGTCGTCTTGCCGGTGCCCGGGCCGCCCGCGATGACCGTCACGCCGCGCCGCACGACCGTCTCCGCCGCGAGCGCCTGGCGCTCGCCGCCCGGCTCCGGGAACAGCCGCGCGAGGCCCTCGCGCAGCGCCGCCTCGTCGACCGCGTCCGGCTCGCAGGCGGCCAGCGCGGCGAGGTCGTCGGCGATGGCCCGCTCCTCGCACCAGAACCGGTCGAGGTACAGCCGCGTGCCCTCCAGGCGCAGCGGCGCGGGCTCCGTCGCCACGAGCGGCGACGCCGCCACCGCCGCGGCCCACGCCCCCGGCTCCGGCCACGGCAGCTCGCCCGCCTCCACCGCCTGCTCGCCGGCCGGGACGGCAGTCGCCGCGATCGTCGCGAGGTCGGCGAGCACGTGCCCGAGACGCGGGGCGCGGACCGCCAGGGCGGCGGCCAGCTGCACCTGCTCGTCGTCCTCCCCGGCCAGGCGCGCCAGCCGCTGCGCGACGTGGACGTCGGCGGCGGCGAGGACGCCCGCGTCGCCGAAGGCGCGCAGCAGCCCCGCGACGCCCAGCGCACGCCGGCCGTCGAGGACGTCGGCGCCGGTCATCGCGCCCCCCGGTCCAGGACGTCGCTCAGCGCGGTCAGCAGCGCCCCGCCGGGGCGCCAGTGGACCACGCCGCACGGCTGCCCGTCGACCGCCGGGGTGTCCGCGCCCGTCATCCCGCGCACGAAGAGGTACAGGACGCCGGCGACGTGCTCGTCGGGGTCGTAGCCGGGCACGCGGCGGCGCAGGTAGCGGTGCAGGGCGACGGCGTAAAGCAGCGCCTGCAGGCCGTAGTGCCCGTCGGCCATCGCCTCGGCCAGCGCGGCGGGCCGGTGGTGCCAGGCGGTGAGCGGCTCGCCCGCCGGCGCGAGGCGGTTGGTCTTGTAGTCGGCGATGGCGAAGCGCCCGCCGGGCAGGCGCAGCACCACGTCGATGCTGCCGGTCAGGTAGCCGCGCAGCTCGCGCACGAGCTCGCGGTCGGCCAGCCGCTGCGCGTAGCCGTGCAGCGGCGAGCCCGGCGGGGTGTGCTCGGCCAGGACGGCGGCGAGGTCGTCGAGCGCCAGGCGCCCGGACGGCGCGTCGCCGCCGACCAGCGGCAGCTCGAACTCCAGCTCGTCGAGGCGGTCGGCGGCAGCCACGTCGGCCAGACGCAGGCCGTCCAGCGCCGGCCCGAGCGGCGTCTCGAGCACGCCGCGCAGCGCGCGCGCCAGCTCGGCGGGGTCGACGGCCAGCGGCCGGCGCAGCAGCGCGTGCTCGATCGTCGCGGTGAGCTGCGCCTCGAGGTCGGGCGCGGCGAAGTCCACCTGCTCGAGCACCCGGTGCACGAGCGTGCCGAACTGCGTGCCCGCCGGCAGCTCGGCCATGGGCGAGGGGAGCGCCAGCTCCGGGTCCGGCGCGCCCGCGGGCGCGGGCAGCGGCGCCTCGTCGTCCAGCGCCCGGCCCTCCGGCTCGCTGGCGACGCGCGCCTCGTAGGCGCCGGCCACGATCGCGCTGTAGGACGCGCGCCGCCACGCGCCGTCGATCGGCCGGTCGAACCGGGCGGCGGCCAGGCCGGCGGGCGCCGGCAGCGGCGGGCTCCAGGACGGCGGGACCGCCGGCAGGTCGCTGCGCTCGACCGCGATGCACCCCGGGGCCCGGGCGGCCAGCTGGGCGAAGCGCGCGGCGGCGTCCTCGTCGGAGGGCACCGGCGCGTGCGCCCGGACCGCGCCGGTGTCGTCGCGCCCGAACGCAAGGCGGCTGAGTGCCGAGCGCCGGCCCTCCCACGAGCCCGCCCACCACACGACGACCTGGTGGCGGGCGCGGGTCAGCGCGACGTAGGCCAGGCGCAGGTCCTCCCCGTCCTCCTCCTGCCACGCGAGCTCGCGGTGGCGGTCGTACTCGCGGCCGTCGAGCGCCACGTCGACGACGCGCCGGCCGCGCGCGGGATCGTGGAACGCGACGGGCCGCGGGCTGTCCTTGCGCCGCGCCTGGTCCCACAGGAACGGCAGCAGGACGACGGGGAACTCCAGGCCCTTGCTGCCGTGGATCGTCAGGACCTGCACCGCCTCGGCGTCGGACTCCAGCCGGCGCGTGCGCTCCTCGTCGCCGCCCTCCTGGGCCGCCGCGCGGATGCGCGCCCGCAGCCAGCCGGTCAGCGCCGTCGTCCCGAGGCGCTCGGCCACGGCGGCGGTGTGCAGGAGCTGGCCGATGTGGCGCAGGTCGGTCATCCGCCGCTCGCCGCCCTCGACGGCCAGGACCCGCGCGGGCAGCCGCTCCTCCAGGGTGATCTGCTCCAGCAGCGACGCCACGCCGCGCGTGCGCAGGACGCGCGCCCAGCGGTGCAGGCGGCGGTGGACGGCCTCCCAGTCGTCGTCGGTCGCCTCGGCCACCGCGCGCGGCGTGCGGCCCAGGAACGGCGTGAGCGCCGCGGACCGGGCGCGCAGCGCCGACGCGGGACGCTCGAGCGCCTGCAGCAGCGTCAGCCACTCGCGCGCCGCCTCGGTGGCGAACACGCTGCCCGCCCCGCCGATCACCGCGGGCACGCCGGCGGCGCGCAGCGCGTCCTGCACGACCGCCGCCTGCCAGTGGTAGCGGACGAGCACCGCGACGTCGCCGGGCTGCACGGGGCACGTGCGCACCGTCGCGCCGGCGGCGTCGCGGACCTCGCGCGTCGCGCCCGAGGACAGCAGCTCGACGACCTGGGCGGCGAGGTCGCGCGCGACGTGCTCCTGCGCCGGCCGCGCGCTCGCGTAGCCCTTGGCCGTCGTGCCGATGGTCGGGTCGTGGCGGTGGACGACCCGGACGCGCAGCGCCGCCGGCGCGGGCGCGCCGAGCAGCCGGGGCGCCTGGTGGGCCGCGGGCGCGACCACGTCGCGGTGGACGATCTCGTCGTGGCCGAGCCGCGCCCCGTCGAAGAAGGCGTCGAGCGCCGACACCAGCGCCTGGTCGCTGCGCCAGTTCGTGCGCAGCGTGGCCTGCGCGCCGGCGGTGCGCGCGGCGCCGAGGTAGGCGTGCACGTCGGCGCCGCGGAAGGCGTAGATCGCCTGCTTGGGGTCGCCGATCAGCACGAGCGCCCGCCCGTCGGCCGGGGCGTCACGGACGAAGGCGCGCTCGACGATCTCCCACTGCACCGGGTCGGTGTCCTGGAACTCGTCGATGAGCACGATCGCGTAGCGCTCGCGCAGGCGCTGCGCGGCCCACGTGCCGTCCGGCCCGGCGAGCGTGTCGCGCAGGCGCGACAGCAGGTCGTCGTAGGTCAGGACGCCGAGGCGCCGCTTGCGGGCCTCGAGCTCGTCGCGGGCCAGGGTGGCCAGCCGCGCCCGGGTGGCGGCGGGCGTCGGGTCGGCCCGCGGGTCGGCGACGCCCTCGGGCAGGATCGGCGCGCCGACGTGCGCGACGGCCGCCCGCGCCACCTCGCCCGCCTGCGCGCGGTCGACCAGCACCGCGCCGCCGTGCAGCGCCCAGCGCCGGACGTGCAGGTCGTCGACGACCTCGGCCAGCAGGTCGGCGGCGTCCTCCTCGACCACGCAGCCGGGCTCGACGTCCCCGGCGATGCCCAGCGAGCCCAGCGCCTCCAGGCAGAAGCCGTGGGTGGTCGAGATCGTGCCCGCGTCGAAGCCGGCCACGGCGCGGGCGATGCGGTCGCGCCGCTCGCGGACCTCGTCCGGCGGGCCGCCGGCCAGGAGCCGGTCGACGGCGTCGGCGCCTGGGTCGCCGCCCGCCAGGGCGGCGACCAGCGCCCGCTCGGCCTGCAGCAGCCGCGCGCGGACGCGCTCGCGCAGCTCGCCCGTGGCCAGCCGCGTGAAGGTGATCAGCAGCATGCGCTCCAGCGGGACGCCGCCCGCGATGTAGCGCGTGGCCAGCGCGGCGATCGTGGACGTCTTGCCGGTCCCGGCGCTGGCCTCCAGCACCGTCACGCCCGACGGCAGGGGCCCGCAGACGTCGAAGGCGGCGGGCTCGCTCACCGCTCCTCGATCCGCTCGTGGTCGAGCAGGCCGTCCCACAGCCGGCGGGCGAGGCGGCCGAAGCGCGAGGACTCGGTCGCCTCCCACCCGGGGCCGTGCTCGTCGGCGCGCGGCGGCGGCCCCAGCAGCAGGCCGATCGGGTGCCGGGCTCCGAAGACCAGCTCGTGCTCGGGGTCCTGGTCCTCCTTGGCGTACCGGCCGTACCCCGTCTCCCACGCGTCCTTCGCCGCGCGGTCCGGCTTGTGGCCGCGGCGGACGGCGTGCGCGTAGGCGGCCGACGTCCGGCAGCACAGCGGCAGCGGCTCGCGCATGCCGCGGTCGAAGAGGTCGACGAGCCCCTCGAGCTGCTCGCGCGCGGTGGCGGCGTCGAGCGGGCCGACCGTGGCGATGCTGACGCCGCGGGCGATGGTGACGGCCTGCAGTTCGCGGTCCGGGTGCGAGACGGTCAGCGCGAGCAGGCGCGCCCAGGCGGCCAGCCGGTGCTTGGGGCCCAGGCGCGAGTACGTGACGAGCCGGACCGTGTCGCCGGCCACGGCGACCGTGCCGCCCAGCAGCCGCCCGCCGGGCAGCGTCACCCGGACGTCCAGGGGCAGCGGCTCGGCCGCGAGGTCCAGCCGGCGGCGCGCGACGCCCGCGAGCTGCTCGACGTCGTGGGCGACCTCGGCCAGCACCCGCTCGCCGAGCGTCCCCGGCGGGAGCGTCCCCCGTGCGCGCTCGGCGTCGGCGGCGTCGGCCATCGCGATGCCGCGCAGGCGGGCGTGCAGGAGCCGGTCGCCGATCGCCCAGCGCTCGAGGTTGTCGGT
>DASPKC010000030.1:0-2209 GCA_035628295.1 Baekduia sp. | reverse complement strand
TGGCGATGAAGTCGGGGAACTCGCGCTCGCGCTCGAAGCGGCGGATCAGCCGGTGCGTGCTCTCGTCGTACTCGCCGCCCTCGGCGGGCGCCGTCACTTCGGCGCCGGACAGGTGGGCCGCCATGTCGGGGCCCTGGTCCTCGGCGTCCAGGTCGGAGGCGATGTCGGCGGCGTAGTCCATGTCAGGCTCCGGGAACGACGTAGACGGCGGCCTCGCGGCCGGTGCGCGTGGCGCGCGTGAAGGGGGCGACGATCAGCTCGGGCTTCGGGCCCGCGCGCAGCTCGAGGAGCCGCGGGCGCACGCTGTTGCCGCTCATGGCCAGCTCGGCCTCGATCTCGTCGGCGGTGGCGCCCTTGGCGCCCTTCGACGCGACGAAGGCCCACACGCGGGCGCGTTGCCGCGCCGCGGCCGGTCGCATGGACTCGGCCGCGGCGATGCTGGTCGCCGTCCCGTTGTGGGGCAGCGTCTCCACGATCAGCCCTTCGCGGCCTTCGCCTCGGCGGCGGGCGCCGGCGCGGGCTCGCCGGCGGGCGCCTGCTGCTGCGGCTGCTGCTCGGCGCCGATGCCGAGCTTCGCCTGGAGGTCGTGGAGCGCCTGGGCGTGCGTCGCCAGGCGCGTCAGCGGCACGCCGCGCGACAGGTTCGCGGCGAGGCCGTCCTGGGCGAGCTGGCAGACGAGCGCGAGCTGCGCCGCCTGCACGCCCTGCTGGTTCGGCCCCTTCGGCATGATGGGGCGCTGGGGCTTCTTGTTCTTCGACATGCGTGGTTCTCCTGGAGGGTTCACGCGGTGGTGGAGTCGGTGATGAGGCCGAGGTTGGCGAGGCCGCTCAGGAGCGACGCGAGCGCGGCGTTGCCGCCGCGGCTGCCGCTGACGGTCGGGCGCGCGACGGCGACGGCGCCGAGGAAGCCGATCTTCGACGCGGTGCCGCTGGCCTCCATCTGGAGCGCGAGGCGCGCGCCGCCGCTGTCGTAGACGTAGTGGCCGACCTTGGCCGCTCGCGAGGCGTCGGTGGCCGTCGCCCACTCGCATTGGATGAAGTACTGCGTGCGCGTCGTCGTGGTGCTCTGCGCCTCGAAGCCCATCGACACGCCGAACCCGGCGGCGGCCGTGCCGCTCGAGGTGTGGCGGACGGTGAACACCTGCGGCTGGTTGGTCGTCCCGCTGTCGGCCAGCGTCGCCGTGGTCGCCAGCGACATGGTGATGGCCGAGCCGTCGGCCACGAGGTAGTCGGTCGCGCCGTTGGCGCTGCGCCAGGCGTGGCGCGCGGCGTCCTGGAAGATCCGGTTCGCCTGCGTGGCGTGGCCCGAGCCGTAGATGCGGATGTTCGCCGCGCCCGACACGGTGTTCGAGCCGGTGAAGATCACGTCGCTCGTGTCGCCCACGAGGGACTTGAACGAGGTCTGCGCGCCCACCGATCCGTCGGCGTACACCTGGAAGCGGTTGGTGCTGTTCGACCGGCAGCGCAGCAGGAGGTCGCTGGCGCTCGTCGCGGAGCTGATGATGTCGAGGAGGCCAGCCGAGGTGTGCGCCGTGGCCGACGAGTTGATGCGGAGCTGCGCCGTGGAGCGCGACGTGGCGGTGTCGGTCACGTCCAGCGCGATGGTTCCGCCTGCGGCGGTCGAGTGCGTCGTCGCGACGCCGATCGCGAGCGCGCTGCTCGTCAGCGCGAACTGCGTGGTCGGGGTGTTGAAGCTCGCCCCGGCGGCCGTGGCCGTCTCGCTCCACAGGTACAGCGACCCGTTGAGCATGGCGATGCCGCACTTGTTCAGCGACTTCGCGTTGAGGACGTAGTTGGGCGCGGAGTAGCTGTTGTACACCGCGCCGGTGTTCAACAGCATCTCGGCGTCGCCGGCGCGGCTGATGAACAGGCCCACGTCGGCGTCCGAGCGGCCGATGCGGATGCCGTCCGAAGTCGCGCCGCAGCGCACCTCGAGCTGGTAGCCCTGGTTCGGGAGCGACTGATTGCCGATGGCGAGGTTGCCGTTCGCCGTCAGGCGCATGCGGGTCTGCAACGTCCCCGCCGTGTTCATCGTGTAGATGCGCAGAGCGGTCGGAACGATGTCGGTCGACACCGTGCCGTCGCACTCCCAATACAGCTTCGCGCCGATCGTCGTCAGGTCGGTGCCATCCGCGGCGAACACCTGGAACTCGCCCAGCACGTCACCCGACTGCACGGCGGTCGGCGTGCCGGCGGCGCCGCGGCTGGTG
>DASPKC010000029.1:0-18165 GCA_035628295.1 Baekduia sp. | reverse complement strand
CCTGTGCTCCGAGGAGCCCGGCGTCAGCGCCAGGTAGCTCTCCCCCACCGGCGTGCGCTGGCGGATCGTCGCGCGCGAGTCCGCCGGGATCGGCGTGACCGAGTCGTCGGTCAGCTCCATCTCGACGAGCGTCGAGAAGCCCTGGCGGGAGACCTTCGCGATGCGCCCCACCTCCACGCCGGCCATGGTCACGCGCGACGTCGGGGTCAGCTGGGCGGACGTCGGGACGATCGCCTTGACCCTGTACGGCGCGCCGCTGGGCAGCCCGCCGCCCACGCCGAGGAAGACGAAAAACGCGGTGATGGCGACGGCGCAGCCGACGATCGCCGTGATCGCATGACCGCGGAAGTCGTACTTGGGGCCGCGCATCAGTGCATGTCCTTCGCGGTCGGGACGCGGCCGCCGATGGCGCGACCCGGCGTGCAGGCCTGGGGGGCGAACTCGTTGGGGTCGCTGACGATGGCGCTGGACTGCGCGCCGGCGGTGACGTTGCCGCGCGGGATCGGGCCGCGGGCGTCGCCGAACTTCGCCATGGACGCGTTCCACTGGAAGAAGCCCTGGATGCCCTGCTTGCAGCCGGCGGCGCCCTTGGTGACCTTGTCGACGGTGTCGATCTGCGGCAGCAGGGTGGTGACGGCCGTGTCGAGGTCGCCCGCCAGCGGCGCCAGCGTGCGGGCCAGCGGGCGCAGCTCGCGCACGGGGCGCCGGAGCGCCCGCACCGCGGGGGTCGCGTCGGTGCTGACGGCGCGCAGCGAGGCCAGCGAGGCGGGCAGCTCGTCGACCACCGGGCCCAGCGCCGTCACGGCACCGTCGACGTCGTCGAGCACGCCGCGCGCGGCGGTCAGCCCGCTGTCGAGCTGGCTCAGCGTCGGCGGCAGGCCGCGCAGCAGCGCGTCGAGGTCGCCGCGGCCGGCCTGCAGCGCCGACAGCGTCCCGCTGCCCTCGCGCAGGACGCGGCGCAGCTGCGCCTCGCGGTCGCCGAGCTCGCCGGTCAGCACGCCGGTGTTGCGCACCAGGCGGGCCACCATCGGGCGACGCTCGCGCAGCTGCTGCGCGATGTCGCCGGCGAGGCGCAGGAACGGGACGGCCTCGACGAAGATCGAGCGCAGCGACGCGCCGCGGTCGGCCATCCCGTTGCCCAGGTCGTCCAGCAGCGTGCGCAGCCGGCGGCGCTCGGTCGGGGCGAACATGTTCAGCACCTCGGAGACGTGGACCGGCGTGGCGGTCTGCGAGGCGGGCACGATGTCGTCGGAGGACAGCTCGCCGGCCGCGCGCGAGCCGCGGTCGACGATGTCGAGGTACATGTCCTGCAGCGCCGTGGTCGGGCGCAGCTGCGCACGCACGTCGCGGAAGATCCGGCCGTGCTCCTTGCGGATCTTCACCGTCGCCACCGGCCGGGTCCCCTCGAACTCCAGCTCGGAGATCTCGCCGACGGGGATGCCCTTGAAGCGCACCTCGTGGATGCCGGCGGTGACGCCGGTGGCGTCGGCCAGCTCGAAGCGCGCCTGGTAGGTGCCCGTCAGCGCGGTGGGCGTGACCTGGGAGATCGTCAGTGCCAGCAGCGCCAGGCCGCCCGCCGCGCACACCAGCACGATCAGGGCGGGGCGCACCGCGCGCCGCAGCTCGAGCTTGAGCCGCGCCCGGTTGATGCGGTCGGTCGTGTAGTCGAGGACGTCGATCATCGGGGCTTGCGGCGGGCCGCGGCCGGCTCCGTGCCCGGGGTCGCGGACAGCGGGTCGTAGGTGAGGTAGGTCTTCATCGCCTGCTGCAGCGTCTGGCAGGCGACGAGCTCCTTCTTGTCGGGGTTGGCCAGGTAGGTCTGGCACGGCAGCGAGTACAGCGACGAGTTGCCCGCCGTCGCCGGGAAGCGGATGAAGTGCCCGTTGACGTCCATCTGGCCGCCGGCGCCGGAGGCCAGGGCGGCGAAGGTGCCGCCGATCATCACCGCGGTGGACTTCGTCGTCTGCGGGTCCTTCTCGGCGAGCATCGGCAGCAGCACCTTGTCGGTGCGCTCGAGGCTGGGCTCGAGCGCCCGCAGGAGGGGCAGGCCGCGCTGGGAGGCGCCGCGCAGCGAGGCGGCGGCGGGGCGCAGGTCGTCCAGCAGCGGGCCGGCGGCGCGCAGCACGCGGTCGCCCTCGGTCACGACGGGCTGCAGGCGCTCGAGCGTCGGGGCGACGTCGCCGGCCGGGTCGCGCAGGTCGGCCAGCAGCGGGTCGACCTTGTCGAGGCTCGTCACGAGGCGCGCCATCGTGGCCTCGGTCGTGCGCAGGGCGCCGGGGGCGCGCTGCAGCGTGGCGCGCAGCTGCGCGCCGCGGGCGGCGGTGGTGCCCAAGGTGGCCGCGGCGCCGGCGACGACCGTGCGCAGCTCGTCGCGCGGCGTGTCCAGCGCGCGCACCGTGCGGGAGGTGTTGGTCACGAGCGCGCGCAGGTCGCGCTCGGGGACCATGCCGCGCAGCGCGGCCAGGCCGGAGGCCGCGTCGGGTGAGATCTTCGCCGTCGTCTCGAGCACGCCGCGCAGGTCGGCGGGGTCCTGGAAGGCCTTCGCCAGCTCGCCGGGCAGCGTCTGCAGGCCCTGGCGCGCGCGGCCGTCGACGATCTGCGTGACGTCGTCGAGCTCGACCTGGCGGTCGGTGCGCTGCACGCCGATCGGGCCCTGCAGCTCGCCGCGTGACGCGGTGCCGCGCTCGAGGTCGACGTAGAACGATCCGCCGAGCACCGTGCGCCAGCGCAGAACGGCGCGGGCGTCGGCGAACAGCGGCCCGGCGTCGCGCTCGATGTCCATGGTGACGGTCGCCCGCCCGGTCGCGTCGTCGAGCTCGACCTCCTTGACGGTGCCGGCCGGGATGCCGTCCAGCCGCACCCGGCTGCCGTCGCGCACCTGCTGCGCGTCGGCGAAGACCGCCTGCACCTCGCGGGTGTCGGGGTTCTCGAACAGGCCGCGCAGCGCGCCGCTCAGGCCGGCGACGAGCAGCACCGTGCCGAGGACGAGCGTCGCCAGGCCCAGCGCCGAGCGGCGGTCCAGTGCGCGCAGGGACCTCATCGTCCGCCTCCCAGGCCGGCCGGCCGGATCGTCGGGTAAGGCTTGGCCAGGTACTTGCACGGCTCGGGGTAGCCCTCGCGCTTCAGGAGGCCCGAGGAGTCCTTGACGCTCAGCATCTCCGTCGGCGGGATCGCGACCGCCTGCAGGCGGAAGCCCATGGCCGGGCCGTTGGGGCCCTCGCCGAAGCCGCCGAGGCCGGTCATGCTGCGGAACACCGCGCCGAAGTTGCGGATGTCGCACTCGTAGCGGGCGATCTGGCGCGACATGGGCGTCAGGTCCGAGAACGCCTCGCGCAGCGGCCGCAGCAGCGGGTCGGCCGCCTTCGTGAGGCGCAGCGCGGCCGGGACGGCGGGGCCGGCCTCCTGCAGCAGGCCGCGGGTGCGTCGTAGCGGGCGGGGACTCTCGTCCAGGAGGGCGGCCGTCGCCCGCAGCGCCCCCGGGGCACGGTCCAGCGTGGCGTTGGCCTGCGTCGCCACGGCGCGCGCCGCGGCCAGCAGCGCGGTGCCCTGCCCGAGGCCCGCGTTGGCCGCGGCCAGCGTCCCGGGCGCCTCGGCCAGCGTGGCGCGGACGTCGTCGCCGCGGCGCGCGAACGGGCCGAGCGCGTCGGCCGCGGCGCCCGCGCCGGCGAACAGCTCGCGGCGGTGCTCGTCCAGCGGCCGCAGCGCCGACGTCATCGACGGCAGCAGCGCCTGCAGCGCGCCGGGCTGCGCCTCGAGGCGGCGCATGAGCCGGCGGAAGGGGACGATGGCGTCGCCACCCAGGCGCAGCGCATCGTTGAGCTCGCGGCCGTTGCCCAGCATGCCGGTGCCGGCCTCGCCGAGCAGGCTGCCCAGCGCGCCGCGCGTCTGGCGGTCGAAGACGTCCAGCGCCTCCGTGACGCCGTAGGTCAGCGCGTTCTCGTCGCCGCGCAGCAGCTCGCCGTCGCGCAGCGGCGCGCGGCGGCCCGGCACCAGCTCGACGTAGCGCGCACCCAGCAGGCCGTTGGCCCGCAGGAGCACCTGGGAGTCCGACGGCAGGTCGGTCCCCGACTCGAGCTGGAGGCGGACGATGGCGTTGCCGTCCTCCCCCGTGCCGACGTCCGCCACCTGGCCGACCCGCTTGCCGGCGATGCGGACGGGATCGTGGGAGATGAGGTTGCCCACCTCGGGCAGCGACGCCTCGACGTAGTCGTAGCTCTTGCCGGGCACGCCGTCCTGCGCCTTGACGGCGAGCGTGGTCAGGGCGATCAGGCCGGCGAGCATGAGGAGCCCGCGCGTCAGCACACGGGACATCGGCTCGCGGTCCTTGCGGGGGACGGGGCGGCGTCCGGGGGCGCGGCGGCTCATGGTCCGAGGAGGAAGTCGAGGAGGTCCTGGTCGCCCTGGCCGGCGCGGGGCGCCTCCGGCTTCGCGAGGCCCTGCACGCCCCGCACGACGTCGGGCAGCTCGCGCAGGAGGTCCTTCACGGCCGGGGCCTCCTGCACGCGGTCCAGCAGGTCCTTGGCGGGACGGCGGACCTGCTCGGGCAGCCGGGCCGCCGGCCGCTGCGGCGTCGCCGCCGGCCGGTCGCCGCGGGCGCGCTTGCGGCGGGCCTTCGGCGCGGCCGGCAGGAGCCGCTCGATCATCGACGTGAACAGCTCCGGGGAGTACGAGGCTTCGCCGCGGAAGACGTGGCCCAGCCCGTCGCGGAACTGGATCGCGCGCGACCAGTTCTCGAGGATCGCCAAGAGGTTGTCCGAGCTGCCGTCCAGCGTGGACGAGACGCCGCGCAGGGCACCGGCCAGCTCGCCGAGCGACCGGACCGTGGGCCGCGCGCGGCGCAGCACGGGGGTGGCACCGGATGCCAGGCGCGTCAGCTGCGGCGCGACGTCCGTGGCCTCGCGCAGCGTGGGGATGGCGGCCTTGCCGAACGGCTCGACCTCGGAGAGCGTGCGCGCCAGGGGCGGCGCGGCCGCGCGCAGCTGCCGGGCGGCCGGGCCGAGCGGCTTCGCCGTCGCCTCGAGCTCGCCGAGGAAGCCGCGCATGGTGGTCAGCGTGCGGGGGGCGCGCGCCAGGGTGCTGCGCAGCTCGGCCCGCTTGGCGCCGACGTTCTCGGCCGACCGGCCGAGCACGTCCACCATCCGCGTCAGCTCACGCCGCTTGGCCGTGGCCTCGGCCACGACGCGATCGCTGCGCTTCACGAGCTCACGCAGGCGACCGGAGTCGGCGCGCAGCGCGCGCAGCACCCGGGTGCCGTCCTGCAGCCCGATCGGGAACTCCTCGAGCAGCGTGGCGATGTCGACCTTGCGCCCGACGACTGCCTCGCCGGCCTCGTTGAGCAGGATGGTGGCGCGCGTGCGCGTGTCGGCGTCCAGGACCGAGAGCACCTGGTCGAGGTCGGTCGGCGTGGTCACGCTCGACCGCGGCAGGGTGGCCCCGGAGGGGACCGGCTTGGAGATGTCGCCCTTGTCCAAGCGCACGCGCTTCTGGCCCAGGAAGTTGGCGGCCGCGATGGAGACGCGGGCGTCGCGGCCGACCGGCCCCGCCTCCTCGTCGAGCTCGAGCGCCGCCACGACGCGGTCGCGGTCGTCGAGGTCCAGCTCGACCTTGCCGCGGGTGACCCCGCCGATGGTCACCGGCGAGCCGTCCTCCAGGCCGTTGGAGTTCTCCAGCGCGACGCGGACGACGTACGGGTCGCTGCCGCCCGTCAGGAGCACGGCGGCGCCCACGACGACGGCGAGCAGCGCGGCCAGGACACCCAGGCGCGAGGTCATCGGCGCCTCCCCAGCGGCGGGATCTTCATGACGTCGGCGAACGGGCGGGCCTCGGGATCCTTGTCCGGATCCAGCGCGTCCGGGCCCGCGCCGCACTCGGGCAGGAACCACGGCTGGCCGGCGTTCGTGCCGGGCGGCCGCGGGAAGCCGTACTCCAGGCCCGGGTAGATCTTGGCCAGCTGACCCGCGTTGAGCGGGTGGTTGTTGGTCTGCGCCGGCAGGAACGACTGCACCTGCGCGCGGATGAGCTTGTCCTTGGCGTCCGGGGCGGAGAAGAAGTCGCCCCAGTTGGTGAAGAAGGACATCATGTCGGGCGCGTACGGGCGGATGCACTGCAGGTTCGGGACCGCCTGCTCGCCGATGCGCTCCAGCTGCGGGCTCAGGGCGGTGGCGCGCGACAGCAGGGCGTCGAGGTCGGGCGCCGCGGCGCCGAGGCTGGTCACGGTGGACTTCGCGTCGGGGCCGACGTCGAGCACGGTCCGCAGGAGGCGGTCCACCGGTGCGGCCACCTCGCGCACCCTGCGCACGCCCGGGGCGATGCGGCGGGTGACGTCGCGCGCGGCGACCAGCGTGCGGTCGGTGCGGGCCAGCGTCGACCGGGCGCGCACGAGCGTCGGCGGCGTGGCGTCCAGCGTCGCCTGCAGCGCGCGCGCCTCGGCCGCCAGCGCCGCGAACGTGCCACCCGCGCCGGAGAGCAGCTCGCGCATCCCGGGCTCGGCGCGGTCCACGGCGCCCAGGACGCGGTCGGCGGAGCGCACCACGGCGTGCAGCGCCTGCTGGTCGGCGTCGAGGTCGTGCAGGACGGCGCTGGCCTGGGTCAGCGCGGCGGGCGAGACGTCGAGCACGTCGCGCAGCGCGGGGCGGGCGGCGTCCAGCGCCGGGCCGCCGCGGTCCAGGAACCCGCGCAGGCGGCCGCGGACGCGCTCGGGGAACGCGCGCAGCAGCGAGTCGAACTCCACGGGCACCACGAAGCGCCCCTTGGGCAGGTGAGCTCCGTCCTCGAGCTCGCGGCCGCCGCGCCCGCGCTGCAGCGCGATGTAGCGGTTGGAGTAGTTCGCGGTCCCGCCCCAGCGCAGCGTCATGCGGCTGCGGTCGGTCAGCGGCCACGCGCGGTCCTCGAGCTTGACCTCGATGCGCGCGGCGCGCCCGCCCCGCAGCGCCTCGACGTCGGTGACCCGGCCGACGACGACGCCCGCCTGGCGCACGTCCTGGCCCTCGACGACGTTCGTCGCCTCCGCGACGACGGCCGACACGCGGCCGCCCCCGCCGTCGGCGCCGCAGCCCGCCACCAGGGCGGCCGCGCCCGCGGCGATCGTGAGGTGTCTCAGGGCCCGCACGGTCATCCGCCGATGGGCAGGCGCAGGTCGGTCCCGTAGATGACCACCGCGAACGACGCCGCGATGATGTGCAGGATCACGATGTTGACGAGCATCGAGCGGGCCACGGAGCGGCCCACGGCGTCCGGCCCGCCGCGCGTGCGCAGCCCGTAGAAGCACGCGACGATCGCGGTGAGGATCGCGATGGTCCCGATCGTCAGCAGCGCGAAGAAGTAGTCGAAGAGCGTCTGCACGCTCCAGTGCACGTCGATGAGCACGTGGCCGGGGACGCCGTTGAGCAGCACGACGGCGTCGAAGTACGTGCCCGCCATGTTCCCCAGGACCGCGACGATCGTGGCGATCGGGATGAAGAGGATCACGCCCCACAAACGGGTCCCGACGAGGTACTTGCGCGGGTCCACGCCGGTGGCCTCGTACGCGTCGACCTCCTGCTGGATGCGCATCGCGCCCAGCTCGGCGGCCATCCCACAGCAGATCTTGGCCGTGAAGACGTAGCCGAACATGCACGTGGCCAGCTGGCGCGGGCCGACGTAGCCGCTGAGCAGGCCGAGGTAGTCCGACGCGCCGATCGACCGCAGCAGGAAGTAGCCGGCGTTGGCCACCGACATCCCCTGGAAGACGTTCATGATGAACATCAGGCCGAGGGTCCCGACGAGCATCATGCTCGCCTGGCGCAGCGCCTCGGAGGCGAAGCGCAGCGTCCCCGGCAGCGCAGCCAGCGACTCGCCGGCGAAGATCACCAGGTCGCCGACCTCGCCGAGGAACCCGTTGCCGGCGGCGGGCCGTGCGACCGGCGCCGGGGCGGTGGTGGGGATCGCCGCCATCCGTCAGCCCCGCGGGATCGCCACGTCGGGGACGAGCGTGAAGTAGCCGAGGTTGAAGAAGCTGTTGAACAGCCAGATGCCGAAGAAGGTGATGATCACCGTCTGGTTGACGGCGCGGCCCACGCCCTCGGCGCCCCCGGGGGCCGAGAGGCCCTTGTAGCAGGCGACCACGCCGACGAAGAACCCGAGGATCAGGTTCTTGACGAGCATCGTGAACCACAGGTCCGTCGGGTAGACGCCCGCGGCGAAGTTGTCCAGGAAGACCCCGTGCGAGAAGCCGATGATCGGCGGGGCCAGGGCGAAGTTGACGACCTGCACGATCAGCAGGCTGAGCATCGCCAGCACCGGCATCGCGATGGTCGTGGCGACCACGCGGGGCACGACCAGCGCGCGGACCCGCTCAACGCCGAGCACCGCGAGTGCGTCGAGCTCCTCGCGGACCTTGCGCGCGCCGAGGTCGGCGGTGATCGCCGCGCCCACGACGCCGGCGAAGACCATCCCGGTGATCCAGGTGGCGATCTCGCGCGCCCAGATCAGCCAGATGCCGCCGGGGAGGCGGTCGCCGACGCCCAGGACGGTGAGGATCTCCTTGCCGAACAGCAGGATCCCGAACCCGATGAGGTACACGGAGTGCGAGACCGCCAGCGGCAGCAGGCAGCGGCGGATCGCGAACGAGATCTGCTCGACGGCGTCGTGGACCCAGGAGAACGGCCGGGTGACCGAGCCGCGCAGCGTTGTGACGCCCAGCGCGCCCATCTCGCCCATGGTCCGCAGGCGGCCGTACGGCATCGAGCCCTCGAAGAGCTCGCGCAACGGCCTGCCGTAGGGGTTCGTCCTCGATCCGCTTGCCATGCCCATCCCCGCCTCCCGCGGTGACTCGGTCAAATCATCCTGACAGAGTGTTCGGCCCTGATCGGGGGATCCGGCGCCGCCGACCGGGTGATTCGCACCGGATCGAGCCGGATTGCGGTCAGTCGCTGCCCAGCCGCGCCAGGCGGTAGACCGCCTCGGCGCGGTTGGCGGCGCCCACCTTGCGCAGGATCCGGGCCACGTGGGTCTTGACCGTCTCGGGCGAGAGGAACAGCTCCTCGGCGATCTGGGGGTTCGACCGGCCCTGGGCCAGGAGCGCGGCGACGCGCTGCTCGGCTTCGCTGAGCACCTGACGCAGGCCGCCGGCGGCACCGGGGTCGACGTCGAA
Organism: Baekduia sp.; assembly: GCA_035628295.1. Taxonomy (GTDB): domain Bacteria; phylum Actinomycetota; class Thermoleophilia; order Solirubrobacterales; family Solirubrobacteraceae; genus Baekduia. Next base: position 9,035 of record DASPKC010000029.1, on the reverse strand, counting down.
GCGCACGAGCGGCGCGGCAGCCGCCGCGGCGGGCAGCGTGACGGGTGCGGTGAGCACCTCACGCGCCAGCGCGTCGGTCGACGCGTTGAGCCGGCGGACCTCGCCGGCGAGCTCGGCCACGCTGCGCCGGCGGACGACCAGCTCGAGCGCCACCGCCAGGAACGAGGAGAAGACCTCCGCCGCCGCGAGATCGGCCTCCTGGACCGGCGGGGCGGGACGGTCCAGCACGAGCACCGCGACGGGGGTGGGATCCGGGGCCACGGGTGCGAGGACGGCCTGCGCCAGGCCCAGGCGCTCGGCCAGGACGCTGCGCCCGGACGACGCCGCGCGCGCCGGCCCGCCGCCCGCAGCCGCGGCCTCGACCGTGTCGGGGTCGAGCGCGAGCGCGTCGGCGAGCACCGCCCGGCGCAGCAGATCGCTCTCGCGGTCGGCCAGCGCGCCGGAGTCCTCGGCGGTGAGGCGCGCCCCGGCCACGGTGAGCACGAGGCCGCGCGTGAAGCCGCAGGTCTCGCACGCCGCGCCGGCCGCCGCGGCCAGCAGCTCCTCGGTGCTCGCGCTGTCGCGCAGGCGCCGGGGGACCCGGGCCAGCTCGCGCAGGCGCGCCGCCTCGGTCACGGCTCAGGCGTCCATCCCGAGCGGCCCTTCGGCGGCCCCGGAGAGGAACTGCTGCACGAACGGGGCCTGCGAGGAGAAGACGTCGGCCGCCAGGCCGGACGCGACGACCCGGCCGCGCCACAGCACCGAGACGTGCTCGGCGATGCGCCGCGCGAGCGGGACGTTGTGGGTCACGACGACCATCGTCCCGCCGAACGCCGCGTGCTGCTCCACCAGCAGATCGCCGAGCAGCGCGGTGCGGACGGGGTCCAGCCCCGAGTCCGGCTCGTCGCAGAGCATGATCGTGGGGGCGAGCACGAGCGCCCGCGCGAGCCCGGCGCGCTTGCGCATGCCGCCCGACAGCTGGCTGGGCATCCGGTCGCCGGCCGCCGCGAGGCCCACCTGCGCGAGGTGCTCGTGCACGAGCTCGCGGATCTGGTGGTCCTCGAGGCTCGTGTGCTGGCGCAGCGGGAACGCGACGTTGTCGAAGACGTTCATCGTGCTGAAGAGGGCACCGTCCTGGAACATGACGCCGATGCCCCGGCGCAACGCGAGGATCTCGTCGCGGCGCATCCGGCTGAGCGGCCGGCCACGGATGAGCACGTCGCCGGCGTCGGGCGCGAGCAGGCCGATGACGTGCTGCAGCAGGACCGACTTGCCGGTGCCCGACGGTCCGAGCACCACGGAGATCACGCCCTCGGGGATCTGCAGATCGAGCCCCTCGAGCACTGCGGTGCGGCCGAAGCTCTTGTGCAGGCCACGCGTCTCGATCGCCAGCAGCTCCGGATCCAGCGTGCCCGACGGCGCGCCCGCCGGCCGCGTCACGGCGGCCGGGTCGGTGCCGGCGAGCTCGGCGAGCGCGGCGCGCACAACCGGCTCGACCGCCAGGAAGCGGCGGACCGGGCCGCTGTAGGGCACGTCCCCGCACAGCACCGCGGTCGTCAGCGCCAGGCGCCCAGCCGCTACCTGCGCCGCCTGCTGCGCGCTGAGGACGAGCTCGATCTCGGCGGGCTCCGGACCGGTGACCTCGCAGGGGCGGCGGTCGAGCAGCAGGGTCGCCGACAGCTCCGGCGTGTCGGGCACGCGCAGCGCCACGCTGGTCTTCGCGTGGCAGAGGCGGCGCACGGCGTGGCTGCCGGAGGCCAGGGCGGCGGCGAGCGCCGCCGGCAGCGGTGGCGGCGCGGCCTCGGGCGACGTGGCGGCCGGGATCCCGGAGCCGGCGGAGGCGGTGAGCATCACGCCGGCGCCTCCACCGCCGCCTGCAGGACGTGGACGGTGCCGGCGTGGCCGTCGACCCGGCAGATGTCGCCCGTGCGCAGGCGGCGGGTGCCGTCGCCGGTCCCCATGACGCAGGGGATCGCGAGCTCGCGCGCGACGACCGCGGCGTGGCTGAGCTGGCCGCCGAGGTCGACCACGAGCGCCGCGGAGGTGAACATGATCGAGGCCCAGCTCGGATCCGTCGTGGGCGCCACGAGGATCTCGCCGGGCTCGACGTCCTCGAAGTCCGGATCCAGCAGCACGCGCACCGGACCCTCGACGACGCCGGGGCTCGCGCCGATGCCCTCGAGGGCGATGGTCCGTCGGTCGCCGGCCGGCGCCGGCGCCGGAAGGGGCTCGGGGCGCCCTCGCCAGGCCGTGGGCAGCACCAGCTCGGCGCACGCCTCGCGCTCGGCGCGCCGCTGCGCGAGCACGGCCGGGTCCCAGGTGCCGTCCGGGACGGTCTGCAGCTCGTGCGTCGTGAGCAGGAAGACGTCCTCGGCGTCGTCCAGGACGCCGGCGGCGGCGAGGTGCTCACCGACGCGCCGCGCGGCCGCCCGGGCGACGTCGAGCGACTGCAGGAACGAGACCTTGCCCACCCCGCGCAGCGGCAGGTACCGGTCGGCGAGCGCCAGCACCAGCCGCGCCGCCGGGCGCCGGTGGCGGGGCAGCCGCGACAGCAGCTCGGCGCGCGCCTGCCGGCGACCTGCCGCCCGCTGGGCACCGACCGCCGCCGGGCTCTCGTCGTCGGGCTTGGCGCGGTACTGGGCGACCACTGCCAGCACCGGCTCGGGCGCCTCGCGCCACATCCGGCTGGAGAGCTCGCCCTCGGCCGGGCCGTGGTAGCCGTGGCGGGCCAGGAACGCGTCGAGCTCCAGCCGGCCGCGTGAGAGGCTCCAGAGGTCCTCCACCAGCGCCAGCTCCGCGTGGGAGCCCTGCCCGGCCATGAGCCGCGCCGCGAGCCCGGGGTCGCCCGCTGCTGCCGCGAGCTTCGCCACCTGGTCGAACACGAGCTGGACGCCCGCGAACAGGCAGGCCACGTGCAGCGCCATGACGTCCTCGAAGCGCTCGGCGGCCTGCGCGAACTGGCGGCGGGCGTCGTCGAGCCCGAGCGCGGGCGCCCGCTCGACCTCCGCGGCCCACCACGCGGCGGTCGTGGCGTGCGTCGCGGCGATGCGCCGCGGCAGGGTGACGAAGAGCACCGGGAGCCGACGGGCGATCGCCGGCAGCCGGCGCAGCGTGCCTTGCGAGCGGAAGTCGGGCGGCAGATGCCCGAGGACCTGCTCGGCCACGGCGGGGCCGCTCGTGCCGGGCAGCCGGTCGCCGAGCTCGCCGAGGAAGTCGACCTTCGCCGCGAAGCGCCCGTGGAAGATGCCGAAGGCCCGCCGGTGCGGGTCCTCCGGAACGTGCGTCTCGGCCTCGGACATCGCGCCGAGCATGGCGAACGCGCGGCGCGCCGCCCGCTCCCCCGGCACCCCCCAGAACGACCAGTTCAGCGGCGTCAGGACCCCGGGGATCGCCTCGCCGAAGTTCGTCGTGGTCCACCAGGCCTGCGGATCCCAGTCGCCGTCCAGGATCGGGCCGTCGGTCATCGTGACCGCCGGGCCTTCATCGCGCGCTGGTAGGTGTCGTGCCAGATCTCTTGGTAGGTGCAGTGCGTCTGGCGCCCGTCCTCGGCCGTCCAGCGGTAGACGCTGTCGCAGAAGGCGATGTTGGGCCACGAGTGCATCGGCGCCATCGCGATCGCCTCGCCGTCGAAGCGCAGGCGCTCGCCGGACTCGTCGACGACCTCCAGCGTCTGGCGCACGGCGGCGTGCAGGTACGGGTGGTACTCGAGGACCTCCCGGCGCACCTCGGTGATGCGCTGGACCTCACCGTCGCGGCTGATCCAGCTCTCGTAGTGCGTGGGCGCATCGTCGGGGACGTCGAAGAGCCCGCGCCACGCGGGGTCGCTGTCGGGCGCCTCGAAGCCGGCGGTGTTCAGCGCGAGCTCCGGCCCGAACGCGATGGGCGTCCAGCCGATCGGCGGGTGGGGCCGCGCTCCGCCGGGCAGCTCGACGCGCACCTGGTTCCAGGACCGGTCGCGCACGGCGAGGCAGTCGACCTCGAAGCGCTCCCCGCGCAGCACGAGCTCGCCGGTCGCCTGCAGGAACTGCTCGATCCCGCCCGGCTGGGCGTCGCCGGCAGCGTGGTGGTCCTCCTCGCCGGGCACGATGTAGCCGCGGGCCAGGAGCGGCGTGATCGCCCGCTGCTCGACCTCGAACCAGGTGGCGCCATCGGGGCTGCGGTAGCTGACGCGCAGCAGCTCGCCCGGCTCGAGCGCCTCGATGACCAGGCCGTTGACGAAGCGGATGGCGCCGTCGCCGGTCTGCGGCCAGGGCATGGTGGCGCGGTAGTCGTGGTGCTCGGCGTCGAGCAGCGCGAGGTTGTCGAGCCCGCGGAAGATCCCCACGCCGCCCTGACTGAGCGGGAACGCCGGCTGGTAGCGCGCGTAGATGAACGCCCCGATCCGGGCTTCCGGCACCGTGAAGCCGAAGTAGTGGGTGTGGACGGTGTAGGGGTCGACCTGCTCGGCGCCCGGCAGGGGGATGAGCAGGTCCGTCTCGCCGGGCTGCGTGGCGACGGGCATCAGCGGTGACCTCGATCGAACATGTTGTACGACAATAGCGTACACTGTACGCAGATGCCACCCGCCACCTCGAACCCGACCGAGCCGCTCACCGCGGACGCCGCCGTGCGACAAGCGCTCGCCATCGCCGACGCCGAGGGGCTCGGAGCGCTCTCGATGCGCCGGCTCGCGGCCGAGCTGGGCAGCGCCCCGATGTCGCTGTACCGGCACGTCGCCGGCAAGGACGAGCTCCTGCACCTCATGGCCGACCACGTCCTGGCCGGCGTGCCGCTGCTGGCGCCCGACGAGCCGTGGCCCGACGCGCTCATGCGGTTCTTCACGGCGATGTACGAGCTGCTCCTCGAGCACCCGGCCGTGGCGCACATCATGCTCGAGCGGCCGGTCCGCGGCCCGAACCTGACCGAGCGCGGCGAGGCGCTGCTGGTGGTGCTGACCGAGGGCGGCGTCCCCGACCCGGTGGCGGCCCAGGCCATCGAGACGCTGACGTGGTTCACGCTGGGCGGGGCGCTGTACGCGGTCGCGCGCGGGGGGCCGGACGGGCCGCGGCGCGACCGCTTCGGCGACGTGCGACCGGAGGAGCGGCCGGTGCTCCACCGCGTGCGCGAGCACTTCGCGGGAGCGGCCATGCGTGACCGGTTCCACCAGGGCCTGCGCGACCTCGTCCGCGGCTTCGAGCACGAGGCGTGATGGACCCGCTGCACGAGATCGGCGCATCGCGCGGCGCCTGGACCATCGGCAACACGGCCGAGGCGCTGCCCGGGGTCTGCACCGCCCTGAGCTGGACGTTCTTCGGGCCGGCGTGCGAGACCGGCATGCGGCTTGGGTTCCGGCGCCTGGGCGCGCTGCGCGGCCAGGAGCTGCCCATCCCGGCCGACGTCGACGAGCGCTTCAGCGCGGTGGCGCTCGGGCGCTTCGCGGCGAACATCGACCTCATGGCCCGCATGGGCGAGCGGCTGCCCGGCACGCAGCCCGAGAAGATCGAGACCCAGCTGTTCGGCGAGGTCCGCGACGTCGAGCGTCACCCGACGCGCGCGCGCTATCCCGTCGTGGCCGCGCGGCTGCCGGTGGAACTGGCGACCTCGCTGCACCGGCTGCGGGCGGTGCGCGCGGAGACCGGCGCCTGGTGGTCGCGGGTGGTCCCCGCGATGAGCGGCCCCGAGCGCATCGACGCCGACGAGGCCCGCGCGGTGCTGCGCGAGGCCGCGGACCGCTTCGCACGGATCATGGCGCTGCACACCATCGTGACGATGGTCGGCTCCGGCGTGTTCGAGCAGCTCGAGGCGCTCACCGCGGCGGCGGGCGCCGAGCACACGGCGCCGCAGCTCGTCACCGGCTCGGGCGACACGGAGGAGACGCGGATCGCGAAGGACCTCTGGGCGGTGTCGCGCGACCAGCTGACGCTGGACGCGTTCCTGGGCCGCCACGGCTGGCAGGGCGCCGACGCCGGGCAGCTGCACCAGCGGGTCTGGCGCGAGGCGTCGGCGCCCGTCCAGCGGCTGATCGAGACCTACGCCGGCATGGCGGAGGACGGCTCGCCCTCCGCGCTCGCCCGCCGGCAGGAGGAGCGCCGCGAACAGGCGCAGGCCGCGCTGCTGACCGCGCTGCCCCGCGGGCAGCGGCTGCGCGCGCGAGCCCTGCTGGCGCTCGCCGGACGCTGGGTCGCGCACCGCGAGGTCGGCAAGGCCGGCTACCTGCTCGCCGTCGACGGCGCGCGTGCCGCGGCCCGCGCGCTCGCGCGCCGCATGGCGGCCGACGGGGTCCTCGCCGACCCTGACGACGTGGTGCACCTGACGCTCGACGAGCTGCTGGCCCCGTGGCCGGCCGACGCGCGCAGGCTCGTGGCCGAGCGCCACGCCCGGCGCGAGGAGCTCGTCGCGCTCGAGCTGCCGGACGCGTGGATCGGGAACCCGGCGCCGGTCGTCCGCGCGCCGGAGCCGGAGCCCGAGGCCGACGCCGACGCCGACGCCGACGCCGACGCCGACGCCGAGGTGACCTTCGCCGGTGTGGGCGTCAATCCGGGGGTGGTCGAAGGCCGCGCCTGCGTCGTGCTCGACCCCTTCGACGCCGACCTGGAGGCCGGCGAGATCCTCGTCTGCCGCACGAGCGACCCGAGCTGGGTCTCGCTGTTCCTGCCCGCCGCGGGCGTCGTGATCGACATCGGCGGCCACATGAGCCACGGCGCGATCGTCGCGCGCGAGATGGGGATCCCCTGCGTCATCAACACGCGCGAGGGCAGCCGGCGGATCCGCAGCGGCGACCTGGTCCGGATGGACGGGACCACGGGCGAGGTCGCGGTGCTGGAGCGGGCGCCGGCCGGCGCGGCCTGAGAGGGCGCCGAGCGTCCCGGAGTCCCCGCTGGCCGGGGTACAGCGGGACGCTCGCTGCCATGGCGTTGACGTACGCGTCGTTTACGCGTAAGTCCGCACGCCATGGGAGGGCCGCCGTAGCCGCGCGCCAAGCAGCTGACCGCCGAGCGGATCGTCGGTGCAGCCGAGGCGCTGATCGAGGCCGAGGGCTTCGCCGCGCTCAGCATGCGCCGGCTCGCCGACCGGCTCGGTATCTCGGCGATGACGCCGTACCGCTACTTCGCCACCAAGGACGAGCTGCTGTCGGCCCTCGCGCAACGCCGCCTGCGCGACCTCGACCCTCCGAGCGCCGACCTCCCGTGGCAGGAGCAGGTCGCGGCGGTGTTCCGCGCCACCCACCGGCTGTTCCTCGAGCACCCCGAGCTGGCCGAGATCGCCGCGCGGCAGCACCTCAACGCTGTCGCTGCCGACCGCACGGCGGAGGTCGTCTTCGGCGCGCTGCGCCGCGCGGGCCTCGACGCCGAACAGGCGGTGCACGCGTTCCATGCGCTGACCTCCTTCACCGTCGGCTTCACCCTGCGGCGCGTGCACCTGGGCGCGCAGGACCAGGGCGACCCGCGGCGCGTGGCGCGCCTGCGGGCCCTGCCGCCCGACGAGTTCGAGCACTTCCAGGAGCTGGCGGCCGTGTACGCCGGCGGGCTCTCCGACCGCCAGTTCGACACCGGCCTGGATCTCCTGATCCGGGGCATCTCGACCATGGGGACCACGACATGACCACCACCGGCGAGGCCCACGTCGCCGCGAGCCTCCAGGCGCTGGACGCCGCCTGGTACGAGCGCGTGCTGCGCGACGGCGACTTCCCGGGCGTCCGCGTGACGGGGGCGGCCCCCGAGCCCCTCGCCATGACGGGCGCCGTCGGCGACATGGCCCGCCGACGCGCGCCTGCTGACCTACCTCGAGGCACCGGGCTACAAGAAGGCGCTGGCGCGGGTCAACGGCTGGGACCTGGCGGTGATCGACGAGGTCAACAGCCACGACCAGCTGCGCGACCACGGCGAGCTGCTGGCCGACGCGGCGTTCCACCGCTCGGAGCTGGTGGAGCCGGCGAGCCGCATCCCGCGCGAGTGGGTCACCGGCACCTGCGCCATCGGCAGCGTCGACGCGTGCGTGGCGCAGCTGCAGCGCTTCCGCGACGCGGGCGCCGACGAGATCGTCACCTACGGCAGCACCCCACGACAGAACGAGCAGCTGGCCCGTGCCTGGGCCGCAAGGACCGTCCCCGTGGCCTGACCGCCGCCTGACCACCGCCGTGCCGCTGACGTCGGACCGGTTCTCCCCGCCCGCCGCCTTCGCGCAGCTGGCGACCGCCGCGCAGGGCAGCGGCGTCGTCGACGAGCCCCTGGTCTGGGACCAGCTGACGAACTTCTGGCCGCGACAGATGTGGACGCCGGAGCACACGCCGATGGCGGCGGTGCTGCCCGACCTCGACTCCTACGCCGACGCCTTCGCCATCAGCGCCTACGTCGCCGCCGCCCCGCGCATGGGCCTGACGATCAGCACGGACGCCATCCGCCGGGGGCCGGCCGAGATGGCCCAGACGATGATGACGCTGGCCAACCTCACCGAGGGCCGCGCCACCGTGATGATGGGCGCGGGCGAGGCCAAGCAGGTCACCCCGTTCGGCTGGGTGCGCAAGGAGGGCCTGGCCCGGCTCGAGGACCACCTGCGCCTGTTCAACGCCTTCTGGGAGGCCGACGCGCCGCTGGACGCCGACGGCAACCACTGGAGCATGAAGCAGGCGTGGCTGGGCCAGGCGCGCACGCGCCGCCCGCACATCTGGGCCCTGGGCGGCGGCCCCAAGCTGCTGGACCTCGCCACCACGCACGCCGAGGGCATGGCGGCGATCGTCCCGTGCGTCTTCCAGACGCCCGAGGACTTCGCCGCGGCGGTGGCCGCGCTGAAGGCCGACCTGGAGCGCAAGGGCCGCGACCCCGAGAGCTTCGAGTTCGGGATCTGGTTCATGGCGCTCGTCCACGAGCACGAGGACGTGCTCGACCGCACGCTGGACAACCCGATCATGCGCTACATGGCGGGCGTCTTCGGCCGCCTGGACCAGGCCGCGTGGCGCCGCGAGGGCTTCGCGCCGCCGCTGCCCGACGACTGGCACTACGCCATGAAGCTGCGGCCCGTCGAGTGGACCGACGCGCAGATCGACGACCTCCTGGGTGCCACGACCCGCGCCATGACCG
>DASPKC010000028.1:0-8124 GCA_035628295.1 Baekduia sp. | reverse complement strand
CCGTCGAGCGCGTCATCGCCGAAGCGGCCGAAGAGGCGATCGGCGCCGTCACCGCCGGAGAGGCGGTCGGCGCCGCCGGCGCCCTCCACGAAATCCGCGCCGCCGCGGCCCTCGCACACGTCCGGGCCGTCGGTGCCCAGGACGGTCTCGCCGGCGTCGGTGCCCCCGGCGGCGCAGGCGCGCTGCGCGATGACGGCCTCGTCGCGCAGCTCCTCGCAGTTGACGAAGCGCCCTCCGCGCTCGCTGCGCAGGTTGACGTAGGCGATGTCGCGGCCGGGCCCGCAGTCGACGGTGTCCGGGGCGCTGCCGCCGTGCACCACGTCGTCGCCCGGGCCGGCGGCGATGGTGTCCGCGGCCCGCCCGCCGTCGATCCGGTCGTCGCCGTCGCCGCCGTCGATCCGGTCGTGCCCGTCGCCGCCCAGGATGCGGTCCGCGCCCGGCCCGCCGGCGATCACGTCGTCGCCTCGGCCGCCGAGGAGGCGGTCGTCGCCGCCGCGCCCGAGGACGCGATCGTTGCCGCCGTGGCCGCGCAGCAGGTCGGCGGCCGCCGTGCCGGTCAGCCGGTCGCCGCTCCGCGCACCGGAGACGGTGCGGGCCAGGGCGGCGGAGGGCGCGAGCGCGCACAGCAGGACGAGCGCGAGGACGCGCAGGCGGAGACGCATGGACCGCCCGTTTAGCCACACTGCGAGCCGGTCGAACCGCTCGCAGTCCGGCCGCAGACCGCCTCAGCGGCGGCGCGTGCGCGGCAGGTGCACATGACAGTGGGTGTGCGTGAAGAGGCCCCTCGCCGTCCGGTGGCGATGGCGGTGGCAGCGCGGCGGCGCGCCGCGGCCGCGGTGGCGGTGGCCGTGGGCGCGGCGCAGGTGATTCGGGTTGCGCGCCCGCGGGACCGCCGCCTTGCGCCGGCGGGGGCGCACCGGCACGCCGGCCGCCCGCCGGTCGCGCCGCGCCTGCGCCCGATCGGTCAGGGCGAACAGGCTCGAGTAGCCGACGAGGTAGATCCGGCGGCCGTCGCTGATGAGCGGGTTGAACGCGCCGCGACCGGTCGACCAGACGAGCTTGCCGCTCGAGGCCCCCACGGCGCCCGTCGACTTGCGGCCGAGGTTCGAGTAGAAGACGAGGTCGCCCACGACCTGCGGGCCGCCCGAGATCCGGCCGCCGACGTTGCGCGTCCAGCGCACCGCACCGCTGCGGGCGTTGAACGCGTACAGCTTGCCGTCGTAGGAGCCGGCGTAGACCGTCCCGCCCCGCACCGGCGCGACGGCCGGCGAGGAGTAGACGTAGCCGCCGGTCTTGTGGCGCCACGCCAGGCGGCCGTTGCGGGCGCTGAACGAGTAGACGAACCCGTCGGTGTTGCCGAGGTAGACGCGCCCGTAGGCCACCGCCGGCGTGGCGTAGAAGTTGCCGCTGCCGCGCAGCCCGCCCCCGCCGGTGCCCACGCGCCACACGCGCCTGCCGTCGGCGCGGCGCAGCGCCGTCACCTGGCCGTTGTAGTCGCCGAAGAAGAGCTTGCCCTCGCTCAGCGCCAGCGCGCCCTTCACCGCGCCGCCGGCCTTGGCGCGCCAGCGCACCGCACCGTCCCTGGCGCGCAGCGCGTAGATGGTGCCGTCCTCGCTGCCGAAGTAGAGGCGGCCGCGATCCAGCAGCGGCGAACTCTCCGAGCGGCTGGGCAGCTTGCGCGACCAGCGCGTCTTGCCGTCGTGCGCCTTGACGGCGACGACCCGGCCGGCCTCCACGTTCTCCGAGCGCTTGAGCAGCGTGACGTACACGCGGCCGTGACTGCAGGCGGGCGACGCGGCGGCGAGGTACCCGAGCTTGCGCTTCCACCGGACCTTCCCGGTGCGGCGGGAGATGGCGTACAACGCGCCGTTGTTCTTGAGCAGGAACAGCTGCCTGCCGCACAGGACGGGCGGGAACTCGAGCAGGATCCGGCCCGTGACCTTCCACGTCTCGACGAACGGCGGGCGCAGCGCCTCGCGGACCGGCAGGTAACGCGTGCGGGCCTTGTCGTAGCCGTAGACGGGCCACTCGAACCCGTCGGCGAACGGGTCGCGCGCGGGGGGCTTGCGGGTCGGGGGCGGCTGGGTGGACGGGGGCTCGGCCTCGAACTCCACATCCGGGTTCGAGACGTTGCCCTCGCCGCGCAGGAGCACGGCGCCGCCGGCGCCCAGCGCGATGCCGAGGACGAGGACCGCGACCCACGCGAGCCGCCGGCGGCCGGCGCCGGTCGGGGAGGCCATCGCGCACAGGGTAGGCGGTACGAGCCCGGACGGTCTGCGTGGCAGGATCAGCGCGTGCGCAGCGCGGAGCAGGCTCTCGACGCCCTGGCGGCGCTGCCCTGCGGCGCGCGGCTGCTCGACGTGCTGCGCCGCCGGCCGGAGGCCTGGCTCGTCGGCGGCGCCGTGCGCGACCTCCTGCTCGGCCGCACCCCGCGCGAGCTCGACGTGGCCGTCGAGGGCGACGTCGACGTGGTGGCGGCCGAGCTGGGCGGCGACGGGCGCCGCCACGAGCGGTTCGGGACCGCGGTGCTCCAGGTGGACGGGTGCGCGGTCGACCTCGCCCGCACCCGCACCGAGACCTACGCGGCGCCCGGGGCGCTGCCCGACGTCACGCCCGCCCCGCTGCAGGACGATCTCCTGCGCCGCGACTTCACGCTCAACGCGATCGCACTGCGCCCGGACGCCGGGGTGCGCGCCGCGCCGTACGCGCTCGAGGACCTCGAGGCGGGGCGCCTGCGGGTCCTGCACGACCGCTCGTTCCTCGACGACCCCACGCGGCTCTGGCGCCTGGTGCGCTACGCGGTGCGCCTCGGGTTCCTGCCCGAGGCGCAGACCGACCGTCTGGCCCGCGAGGCCGTGGCCGCCGGCGCGACGGCCACCGTCAGCGGCCCGCGGATCGGCGCGGAGGTGCGCCTCGCGCTGCGCGAGGCGCGCCCGCTGGACACCCTGCACGCCGCCACGCAGCTCGGGCTCGTGGAGGGCCTCGAGCTCGATCCCGCCCGCGCGTCGGCCGCGCTCGCGCTGCTGGCACCCGAGGGCCGCGCCGACCTGACGCTCCTGGGGGCCGTGGGCTTCGACGTCGCCGGCCTGGGGTTCACCGCCGCGGAGGAGCGCACCCTGCGCCGCTGCGCCGCGCTGCGCGTCCCCCCGGACGGCCCCCCGTCGGTGATCGCCGCTGCGCTGCGGGGCGAGCCGGTCGAGGCCGTGGCGGTCGCCGCAGCCCGCGACGGCGCCCAGCGCAGCGCCCGCTGGTGGCTGGCGGAGGGCCGCCACGTCGCGCTGGAGATCACGGGCGACGACCTGCGCGCCGCGGGCATCGCGCCGGGACCGGAGCTGGGCGCGCGGCTGCGTCGCGCCCTGGACGCCAAGCTGGACGGCGCGCTGGACGGCGAGGGCCGTGAGGCGGAGCTGCGGGTAGCGTTGGGCGCGTGAACCCCAACGTCCTGCAGTGGGACGGGGCGCCCGGCCACTACGAGGTCCACTACGTCTCGCTGACCGACCCGACCAGCGGGATCGGCTTCTGGATCCGGTACACGATGCGCGCGCCGCTGGCGCGCGCGCCGGAATGCCACCTCTGGTTCATGGCGATGAACGCCGACGGCGACGTCCGGCTCGCGCGCAAGGCGACGTTCGCGATCGACCGGCTCGTGGCCGAGCCCGATCCCTTCCGCCTGCACCTCGACGAGAGCGTCCTGACCGACCGCGGGATGGCCGGCAGCTTCGACGACGTGGCGTGGGAACTCAGCTGGACGCCGACGCTGCCGGTGGCCGAGCACGTCCACCCGCTGCTGCAGCGGGCGCGCATCGCCAGGACCGTCCTCTGCCTCCCGCACCCCGACCTCGCCGTCAGCGGGACGGTCTCCTTCGCCGGCCGCACGCTGGAGCTCGACGGCGCCAAGGGCGGCCAGGCGCACCTCTGGGGCTCCAAGCACGGCGGCCGCTGGACGTGGGCGCACTGCAACGACTTCGCCGACGCGCAGTCGCGCGCGCCGCAGCCCGAGACCTACGTCGACGGCGTGTCGGTCGTGGTGCCCCGGCTCGGGCGCGACATCGGGCCGAGCACGCCGGTGGTCGGGCGCTTCCTCGGAGAGGACTTCCGCTCGACCAGCCCGGCGCGGGTGCTGCGCAACCCGAGCCGGTTCGGCCTCGAGTCGTGGAGCTTCGAGGCCCGCGACGGCCATCGCAAGATCGCCGGGCGCGTGGACGCGCCGCACGCCTCGCTGGTCGGCGTGACCTACGACGACCCCGACGGCGATCAGGTCTGGTGCTACAACAGCGAGACGGCTTCCATGCGCCTCACCGTGCTCGACCGCCAGAGCGGCACGTGGCGCGAGCGCGCCGGGCTCGTGGCCGACGGGCGTGCCCACTTCGAGTACGCGCAGCGCGCCCCGGCCGAGGGCGTGGAGCTCCTGCTGCGGTGAGCACCATCGACGTCGACCTGCCGGGCGCCTGCGCCCGCTTCACCACGCGCGAGGGCGGCGTGTCGGCCGGCCCCTACGCGTCGTTGAACCTCGGCCCGTGGACCGACGACGACCCTGCCGACGTCGCCGAGAACCGCCGCCGCGTGGCGGACGCGGCCGGCGTGCTGCTGGCCCAGGGCCACCAGGTGCACGGCGCGCAGGTCGTGCGCGTCGCCGAGCTGCCCTGGCCGGAGGGGCCCGGCGCCGGCGGGGCCGGCATCGCCGGCGGACACACCCCCGAGGCCGATGGCCAGGCGACCGCGCTGGAGGGCGTCGCGCCGATCGTGCTCACCGCGGACTGCCTGCCGGTCGCGCTGGCCGGCGACGGCGCGGTCGCGGCGGTGCACGCCGGCTGGCGCGGGCTCGCGGACGGGGTGCTGGCCGCGGGGGTCGCCGCCCTGCGCGAGCTCGGCGCGAAGGGGCCGCTGCGCGCCGTCGTCGGCCCCGGGGCCGGCCCGTGCTGCTACGAGGTCGGCGATGCGGTGCGCGCCCGCTTCGCGCCGGCCCACCGGCGGGGCCGGCACCTCGACCTGCCGGCCGCGGCCCGCGCGGCGCTGCGCGACGCGGGCGTCGACGACGTCGAGGTCCTCGGGCTGTGCACGATCTGCGACGAGCGGTTCTTCAGCCACCGCCGCGACGGCGGTGTCACCGGGCGGCAAGCGGGGCTGGCGTGGTTGAGCTGAGGCGCGACCTCGACCCCGAGGTCATCCGCCGCAACCTCGACGAGATCCGCGCGCAGCTGCCCGACCCGGCGCGCACGACGGTGCTGGCAGCGGTGAAGTACGTCCCGGTCGAGGAGCTCGGCGCGCTCGCCGAGGCCGGCGTGACGCACGTGGGGGAGAACCGCGCGCAGGACCTGGCGGTCAAGCGGGCCGCCTGGGACGGGCGGGCCGCGTTCGTCTGGGATTTCATCGGGCATCTGCAGAGCCGCAAGGTCAAGGACGTCCTGCCGCTCGTGCGCTGGATCCACTCCGTCTCGACGCCGAGCGTCGTCGACCAGCTCGCGCGGCGGGCGCCTGCGGGGACGGAGGCCCTCGTCGAGGTCAACGTCGCCCGCGACCCCGCCAAGTCGGGCGTCCTGCCGGAGGAGCTGCCGCGCTACCTGGACGCGCTGCGCGAGACCGGCACGGTCGCCCCGGTGGGGCTGATGACCATGCCGCCGCTGGCCCGCGAGCCCGAGGACAGCCGCCGCTGGTTCGCCGCGCTGGCCCAGCTGGCGGCCGACCACGGGCTGCCCGAGCTGTCCATGGGCACGACCCAGGACTTCGCCGTGGCGGCACAGGAGGGGGCCACGATCGTGCGGATCGGCACGAGATTGGTCGAAGACGTGCAGGATCGTGCTGCTCAAGGGCTAATCTAGGCGCGTGGCGTTCCGCGACTCATGGCACCGCGCGCTCGTGTACTTCGGCCTGGCCGAGGAGCGTGACGCGGCCTACGACGAGGATGACCGCTGGGATGACGACGAGCCCGAGCGGCGCACGCAGGCGCGCTACGAGGAGCGGCCCAACGTGCGGCGGCTCTCCACCCGCCGCCGCGGCGCCGACTTCGACGACATCTTCGCCGACGACGACGCCGAGGTCTCGGCCCGGCGCACCGCGGTCCTGCGGCCCGTCCGCGGCGGTCGCGAGAACGGCGGCGACGTGCGCGTGCACCTCGTCATCCCGAAGTCGTTCAACGATGCCCAGCAGGTCGCCGACAAGTTCAAGGACTCGATCCCGGTCGTCCTGAACCTGCAGGCCACCGACACCGACCTCTCCAAGCGCCTGATCGACTTCGCCAGCGGGCTCACGTACGCCTTGGACGGCGGCATGCAGCGCATCGCCGACAAGGTCTTCATGCTCACGCCGCGCAACGTCGAGATCTCGGCGGAGGAGCGCGCGCAGCTCATCGAGAAGGGCTTCTTCAACCAGTCGTGAGCCGCGTGCGGCTGGGCTGGATCGGCGCGGGGAACATGGCGCGGGCGCTGGCCCGCGGCATCGGCGAGCCCGTCGTCGCGTTCGACCCGTTCCCCGGCCGCGCGCAGGAGCTCGTCGACGAGCTCGGCGGCGAGGTGGCCGCGAGCGCGCCGGAGGTGGCGGCCCACGCGGACATGGTGGTGCTCTGCCACAAGCCGGCGCAGCTGGACCAGGTCGCCGCCGAGCTGGCCGGCAGCGCGCCGCGGGTGGCCAGCATCCTCGGCGGCGTGGCGCTGGAGCGCCTCCGGGCGGCCTATCCGGGCGCCCAGGTCGTGCGCCTGCTGCCCAGCACGCCGGTCGAGGTCCGCCAGGGCGTCACGATCCTCGCGGCCGAGTCCGACCAGGACGCCGGGCTGCGGGAGCTGCTGGAGCGCACAGGCTCCGTGGTGGAGCTGCCCGAGGCACAGGTGGACGTCGCGATGGCGCTGATGTCCAACGCGCCGGCCTACGTCGCGCTGCTGTGCGAGGCGCAGGTCGACGCCGGTGTGCGCCGCGGCCTGCCGGCCCCGCTGGCCGCCGAGCTGGTCACCCAGAACTTCGCGGGCACCGCGGCGCTCATCCGCGCCCGCGGTTTCGACACGCTCGCCGTGCGCCGCGAGGTCACGTCGCCGGGCGGCTCGACCGCCCGGGGCCTGGCCGCGCTGGAGCGGGGCGGCGTGCGCGCCGCGTTCCACGACGCCATCGACGCCGTACTGGGGGAGGCCCGCTGATGGACCAGGTCGCCGACTTCGTCGCCGCGCTCATCCTCGTCTACACGCTCATCCTGATCGCGTACATCCTCACGCAGCTGTTCTTCGGCTTCGGGGGGCGGGTGCCGTACGCGCGCTGGTCGAGCGCGATCCTCGGCTTCCTGCGCGACGTCAGCGAGCCGTACCTGGCCATCTTCCGCCGCTTCATCCCGCCGATCGGGCCCCTGGACCTCAGCCCGATGGTGGCGATCCTGCTTCTGCAGATCGTGGGCGGGATCCTGGTCGGCATCCTGCGCGGGTGACGGCGCGCCGCGCGGCTGTCGCGCGCGCGGGCGTCCTCACGCTGGTCGTGCTGGGCGTCGACCAGGCGACGAAGGCCCTCGTGCGCGCCGGCATCGACCGCGGGGACGAGGATCCCGTCCTGCCGTTCCTGAAGCTGGTGCACACCCGCAACTCCGGCGTGGCGTTCGGCGCGTTCTCGGGCGGGGGCGTGCTCGTCATCGCGGTGGTGGCGGTGGCGCTGCTGGCGCTGCTGCTCTTCTTCGCCCGCCACCTCGAGCAGCGCTGGGCCTGGGTGCCTGTCGGGCTGCTGCTGGGCGGGGCGGTGGGCAACCTGCTCGACCGGGTGCTCGACGGGGCGGTGACGGACTTCCTGAAGGTGCCGGCCTGGCCGGCCTTCAACGTCGCCGACATCGCGATCACCTTCGGCGTGCTCGCGTTGCTCATCGTGCTCGAGACGGGGGACGACGGTGCAGCTGCGGACCGGTCCTGAGCACGAGGGCGAGCGCCTGGACGTGGTCCTGGCCGGGCCGCTGGGGTCGCGCAGCCGGGCGGCGCGTCTCATCGACGACGGCGCGGTGACCGTCGACGGCCGCGTCGTCGCGCGCCGCCACCGCGTCCGGGCGGGCGAGCTCGTGACGGTGACCGAGCCGCAGGAGGCCGTGGCGCCCGCCGACCTGGCCGCGGGCGTGGACTTCGCCGTCCCCTACGAGGACGAGCACCTGCTCGTGGTCGACAAGCC
>DASPKC010000027.1:0-2759 GCA_035628295.1 Baekduia sp. | reverse complement strand
TCCTCCTCGACGGCCGACGGGACCGCCGTGGGAAAGGCGACCGGTGCGATGGCCGCGGCCTCGGCCGCGGGCGCGGGCGCCCCGCCGAACAGCGCGAGCTGCGGGGTCGGGGCGACATCGGCCACCAGCGGCACGAACGCCGGCGCCTCCTCGCGTTCGGTCTCGCGCCGCCGACGGAGCTCGTCGAGCTCCATCGGGTCCTCGTCCTCGCGCGCGCGGCGGATGATCCGCAGCTCGCCCTCGACCTCCTCGGCGTGGGAGCGCAGCACCGGGTCGCCCGGGAGGTACAGCCACGACATGTCCGCCGGGCGGCCGGGGATCGTGCGCACGAAGCGCCCGACGATCTGGCGGAAGACGAGCGGCGTCTTCGCCGCGCTGGCGTAGACCCCGACGCGCAGGCGCGGGATGTCGACGCCCTCGCTGACCATGTTGACCGCCACGATCCACTCGTCGCGCGAGCCCGTGAACGCCGCCAACTTGCGGGCCGCGCCCTGCTCGGTGTGCAGGACGACGGTCGGCGCCTTCCCGGTCACCTCGCGCAGCAGCTTGGCGACCGCGCGCGCGTGGACGGAATCGGCCGCGACGACCAGCCCCCCGGCGTCGCGATGGCCGCCGGCCCGGCACTCGCGCAGCTTGGCGTGCGCCGTCGCCAGGATCCGCGGCAGGCCGTCCGGCAGGTCGGTCGAGATCGCCGTGCGGTAGCGGCGCGACGCCTCCCGCCCGGTCAGCACCGTGTCGAAGCCGGCTTCGACGACGTCGTCGCCCGAGCGCCACTGCAGCGTCCCGTCGTAGGGGATGAACGTCACGGGCCGGCAGACCCCGTCGCGCACCGCGTCGGCGTAGGTGTACGAGACGTCGGGGACCGCGACGCCGTCCCCGTCGTAGCGGACCCCGGGGATCGGCGTGGCGTCCGAGCGGAAGGGCGTGCCGGAGAGCAGCAGATGGCGGCGGGCCGTCGAGAACGCGGTGGCGAAGCCGACGCCCCACGCGAGCTCGTCGCCGAGGTGATGCGCCTCGTCGGCGATGACCAGCGTGTCGGTGCTGCACTCCTTCGCCCAGCGCGCCGCCGACGACGCCACGCGCGCGTACGTGACCGCGACCCCGACGAAGTCCTTGGGCGGGCGCAGCTCCTCGGAGTCGGGCACCACCGGGACGCCCTGCTGCGCAGCGGCCGCCGCCCACTGGCGCGTGAGCGGCGCCGTCGGGCAGACGATCGCGACCCGCCGCACGGCGCGGGCCCGCAGCAGCTCGCGCGCGAGGACCAGCGACGGACGGGTCTTGCCGGCGCCCGGCGCGGCGGAGATCAGGAACGACCCGCCCTCCCAGCCGGCCAGTTGCTCCAGCGCCTGGCGCTGCCACGCGCGGAGGCCCGCCCAGGAGCTCGGCGGGGCGGATCTGGCGGTGGCGGGGCTCGTCACGGGACGGGCCATGCTGCCCGTCGGAGGGGACGGAACCGCAGATCCGCGCCAGGAGCAGGGAGTTCGCCCTCAGCCCTACGGCGCGTAGGCCTCGGCTTCGACCTCGACGAGCATCCGCGGGTCGATCAGGGCGCTGACCTCGACCATCGTCGTGACCGGCCTGATGTCGCCGAAGACCTCGCCGTGGGCGCGCCCCGCCTCCTCCCAGCGGGCGATGTCGGTGAGGTAGATGCGCGTCCGCACCACGTCCTCGAGCCCGCACCCGGCCAGCTCCAGCGCCGCGGCGATGTTGCGCAGCGCCTGCGCGGCCTGCTCGTGCACCGACGCGCCGCCGACGATGGCCCCGTCGGGTCCGGTCGCCGTGCAGCCCGCGACCAGCACCAGGTCCCCCGCACGCACGGTGCGGGAGTAGCCGACCCGGGCCTCCCAGGACCCGCCCGAGCCGAAGCGCTCGATCAATGCCGGAAGTGGCGCCGGCGGGTCATGACCATCGCGACCTCGGCCGCCTCGGCGGCCGCGACGACCTCGTCGTCGCGCACCGAGCCGCCCGGCTGGATGATCGCGGTGATCCCTGCCTCGATGGCCAGCGCGGGCCCGTCGGCGAACGGGAAGAACGCGTCGGAGGCCATGACCGCACCCTCGAGCGTGTCGACGCGGGACTTCTCCACCGCGATGCGCACGGAGTCGACGCGGCTCATCTGGCCGGCGCCGATGCCCACCGTGGCGCCGTCGCGCACCAGGACGATCGCGTTGGACTTCACGTGGCGGCAGACCCGCCAGGCGAACAGCAGGTCGTCGAACTCGCGGTCGGTCGGCTTGCGACTCGTCACGACCTCCATCTCGCTGCGCTGCTGGAGGTCGAGGTCGCGGTCCTGCACCAGCAGGCCGCCGAGCACCTGCTTGACCTCCGGCTCGCCCATCGGCGAGCGCCGTCGCTCCTCGTCCTCGAGGATCCGGACGTTCTGCTTCTGCGTGAGGACCTCGAGCGCGTCGTCGTCGTAGCCGGGCGCGAAGAGGACCTCGATGAACTGCTCGTGGAGCTTCTCCGCGGTCGGCCGGTCGACGCGGCGGTTGAGCACGATGACGCCACCGAACGCGCTGAGCGGATCGCACGCGAAGGCCCGCTCGTAGGCGTCCTGGATCGTGCGGCCGACCGCCACCCCGCAGGGGTTGTTGTGCTTGACGATGGCGCACGTCGGCTCGTCGAACTCGCGCACGAGCGCCCGGGCGCTGTCGAGGTCGAGGAGGTTGTTGAAGGACAGCGGCTTGCCGTGGTGCTGTCGCACCTGGCTGAGCACGTGGGCCCGCGCACCGACCTGCGCGTAGTAGGCCGCCTTCTGG
>DASPKC010000026.1:0-5585 GCA_035628295.1 Baekduia sp. | reverse complement strand
TCCTCCTCGATCGCGCACTGGTCGACGGTCAACCGGGCCAGCTCGGCGGTGGCGACGGCGGTGTCGTCGATCAGCGGGCGGCCCCAGACCAGCGTCATGGCCGCCACCTTGCCCTGCTCGCCGCGCCAGCCGCCGATGACCTCGTCGCAGAGGTCGATCGTCCAGTCGGGGTTGCGCTCCGCGGTCTCCTCGGTCCAGTCGGCGGTCGCCTGCAGGTCGCCCGGCTCGTCATGCTCCTCGTAGGCCGGCAGCCATGACACCAGCCCGAAGAGCTCGAGGCCGGTCGACGTGATCGCCGTCGCGGGCTGGTACGTGCGGCCGTTCCAGGTGCGGTCCGGGTACCACACGACCTCACCGGGCTCGCCGAGCTCGACGTCGCCTTCGACCTCGAGGTCGAGGCAGGCGCCGAGGAAGGTCTCGCGCAGCCGGTCGGCCCAGCGGCCGTAGGGCAGCGGCTCCTGGGGCGGCTCGGCGGCGAAGCGGGCGACGAAGCGGGGCTCGGGTGCCATGGAGCCGGGACGCTAGCGATCGACGACGAGCGTCACCGGCCCGTCGTTGACGAGCTCGACCTCCATGTGAGCGCCGAACACGCCGCCCTGGGCCCCAAGCCGCTCGCAGAAGCGCGCGTACAGGGGCTCGGCCAGCTCAGGCGGGGCAGCGGCCACGAACGACGGTCGCGTCCCCTTGCGGGCGTCGCCCAGCAGCGTGAACTGGCTGACGACGAGGACCGCGCGGTCGCCGAGCGGCTCGTTCATCCGGCCCTGGGCGTCCGGGAAGATCCGCAGGGCGCGCACCTTGTCGGCCAGCCAGTCGCAGCGCTCCTCGTCGTCGCCGTGGCCGACGCCGAGCAGGACGAGCAGGCCCGGGCCGATGGCGCCGACGGTGGCGCCGTCCACCCGGACGGCGGCGCGGGAGACCCGCTGGACGACGGCGCGCATCGCCGCGGGAGGCTAGGCCACGACGCCCGCGACGAGCGCGACGGCCACGACCGCGGCGGTCGTCCACGCGACGGCGGCCGCAGTGAGGCGCAGGTCGAGGCCGTAGACGTGGGCGACGATCAGCGAGTTGATGCCGCTGGGCATCGCGGCCTGGATCAGGTACGCGTCCGGGAGGTCGTCGACCAGCAGGGTCCCGAGGCCGATGAGCAGCGCGGGTGCGACGGCGAGGCGCAGGCCGAGCACCAGGACCACCGGGGGGCTGAGCGGCGGCGGGAGGCGCAGCGCGCCGCCCTCGCTCTCGTGGGTGAGGTGGACGCCCAGCAGGAAGAAGCCCACGGGCAGCAGCGCGATCGCCGCCAGCTCGGCGACGTCGACCAGCACGTCGGGGGCCAGTGCGTCGGGCGCCAGCAGCCCGAGCACCACGGCCGCCAGGACCGGGTTGCGGGTGACGAACGCCCGCGCGCGCTCGCGCGGCGTCTCGCCCGCTGTCGTCCCCAGCGCGGCGCCGACGCCGAAGCCGACGGTGTAGAGCATCACCGCGCTGACGACGGAGTCGTAGGCGACGGCGGGCGCGATCGCGTCCTGGCCCAGGAACGCCGCGCACAACGGGATGCCGAGGTAGCCGGTGTTGGCCAGCACCGAGGTGGTGACGACCGCGCCGGCGCTGGGTGCCGGCAGGTGCAGCACGCGCGTGGCGCCCAGGTAGGCCAGGGCACCGACCGTCCACAGGACCGGGTAGGCCAGCGCCAGCCCGACGCCGACGCCGCTGGTGAGCTCCAGCCGCGCGACGACGAAGAAGGCGATCGGCGGCAGGACGCCCCACAGCAGGACGTCCATGCCGCGGCTCGTGAGCCGCTCGGCCCGTGCCGGCCAGCGCCGGTCGGCCACCACGCCCGCCGCCGTCGACACGGCGATGGCCAGGGCCACCAGCAGCACGGGTCAGCCCGCGTCGCGCAGCTGCCGTGCCGCGTCCTCGGGCGCGACGGGGCTCATGGCCAGCCCCGTGCCGAGCTCGAAGCCCGCGTGATGGGCCAGGCGGGGCAGCACGTCGATGCGCCAGCAGAAGTGGTCGGCGCCGCGCGGCGCGGTGCGCACCCAGAGGTTCAGCGGCGGGACGGCCCCCAGCACGCGGCCCAGGCGCCGCAGCGCGTCGTGCAGCAACGCCGCGCCGACGGCGGGGGCCTCGGCCTCGAAGCGCGGCTGCGGCCGGCGCGGCGCCAGCAGCAGCTGGAAGGCCGCGCGGGGCGCGAAGGCGGCCAGCATCACGCAGTCGTCGTCGTAGGCCACCAGGCGCTCGCGCAGCTTGACCTCCTCCTGGACGAGGTCCTGGAGCAGGTCGCCGCCCATCGTGCGCACCGCGTGGGCGGCGAAGCGCTCGCGCTCGCGGGCGACGTGGCCGGGCACGAAGTCGAGCGCCGCGAGCTGTGCGTGGGTGTGCGGCAGCGACGCGCCGCCCTCGGGGCGCTCGTTGACGAAGAGGTGCACGCAGGCCGCGCCGGCGTCCGCGTGATGGGCCATGCGCGCGCGCCACGCGCCGAAGGCCAGCGCGACCTGCTCCGGCTCGAGGTCGGCCAGCGACTGCACGCCGTCGGGCGCGTTGACGACCACCTCGTGGGCGCCGCGGGCCGCCTGCACGGCGAAGAGGTCGCGGCGGGCCACTGCCCCGGGCTCCGGCGCGTGCGGATCGAGCGCGGGGTAGCGGTTGGGGACCACGCGCACCTGCCAGCCGGGCGTGTCCGGGGCGCTGCCGTCGGGGCGCACGGCGTGGACCTCGGGCGGTGTCTCGCGCTCGTTGCCCGGCGCGAACGGGTCGCCGGCCGGATCGACCCGTGTGGCCGGCGTCACGGCCAGCAGCGCACCCGGACGGGCCGCGCGCTCCGGAGCCACCAGCGCGCGCAGGCCGCTCAACGGGTCGGTGCGCAACTCGGTGCTCACAGGTCCTTGGTCATGTCGCGGTGCTCGATGCCGGCCTCGAGGTAGACCGGGCCCTGCGCGGCATACCCGGCGCGTGCGTAGACGTCCACCGCGCGGATCTGCGCGCTCAGGTCGACGCGCGCCGAGCCCGCGCGCCGGGCCGCGCGCTCGGCCTCGTCGAGCAGCACGCCGGCGATGCCCTGCCCGCGCAGCGCCCGCTCGACCGCCATCCGCTGCAGCTTGGTCCGCCCGCCCTCGTGCAGCAGCCGGCAGGTCCCGACGACCCGTCCGTCGCGCACCGCGACGAGATGCTCGGCGTCGCCGTCGCGGCCGTCGAGCTCGAGGTCCGGCGCGACGCCCTGCTCGACCACGAACACGAGGTGGCGCAGCGCGAGCGCCGCGACGACCTCCTCCTGGCCGGCGGCGGGCCGCGCCTCGGTCACGACAGCGCGTGCTCGCGCAGGTCGCGCTCGAGCGCCTCGAGCGTGGCGTACCCGCCCTGGTGGACGAACCGCTCGCCGGAGGCGTCGATGAAGATCGTCACGGGGTAGGCGGCCGACGCCTCCAGCGCGAGCGCCGTCTTCTCGTTGGGGTCCTCGAACGAGGGGTACGGGACCGGGAAGCGCCGCAGGAACCGCTGGGCGTCGCCGCGGTTGTCGCCGGAGTTGAGCCCGAGGAACGCGATCCGGCCGGCGTACTTGGCGGCTGCCTGCTGGAAGAACGGGAACTCGTACCGGCACGGTCCGCACCAGGACGCCCACTTGTTGACCACCACCGGGGTGCCCTCGAGCGCGTCGATCTCGGCCACGACCCGCTTCGGCGCCGCCCGCTCGATCCGGTTGGCGCGGCGCACGATCGCGCCCAGCCGCGGCGGGAGCGTGGCGGGATCGACCCGCGGGACGGCGGTCGCGCTGCGCGGCGCCTCGTTGTCGGTGCCTGTCTGCGACAGGCCGACGGCGACGAGGACCCCGACGGCGACCACCCCGAGGACGACGAGCAGGCGACGACGCATCTGCACAGAGATTCGCACGCTGGGTCCGTACGGGTCATTGCGGTACGATGGTCCTGCAAGCGGGGGCCGTTCGGACTAGGGAGGTCCCCGCAAGCTCTCGTCCCGGGTGAGATCCGGGCCACTGCGCGTCGCGCTGCTACCCCTGCGCCGCGGCCGCCCACGCACGTACGAGCCAGTCATGGCCGAGTCCACGACCGCGGCTGCCGAGGTGGCAGCCATCCCCGATCCCGGCGCCATCGAGCGGGCGGAGGCGTTCACCCGTGAGCGCTTCGTCCACGAGGGCGAGGACGCCGCGACCGCGCTCGCGCCCGGGTCGGCCCGCCGCCACGCGCTCGACGACGCCCTGGCCGAGCTCGACGCCGGCGCCACGGTCCCCTCCACGCGCTGGCGCCGCCGCTACGCGCTGCTCCTCGGCCTGGAGCGCGTCCTGTCGGCCGACACGCCGTGCCTGGCCGACGGCGCGGCGCTGCACCCGCACCAGGTCGACGCGCTCTCCGGGACGCTCGTCGCGCTCATCGCCCGCGCGCAGGAGGCCGGCGAGCTGCCGCCGCCGACCGCCGCGCCGGTCCTCGCCGTCGAGGAGGAGCCCGAGGAGGACGACGAGGAGCCCGACGAGCCCGACGAGCCGCTGGAGGAGGAGCTGCGCGACGAGCCCGAGCCCGAGGAGGAGGACGAGCCCGAGGAGCCGGTCTCCGAGGAGGAGTCCTTCGACGACGAGCGCGAGGAGGACGTCGACCCGGACATCGACGAGGCTGCCGCGGAGGACCCCAACGCGTCCAAGCGGTTCTGGTTCGAGCACGCGACCGGCGCCGGCAAGACCGTCGCCGCGATGGCGTTCGTCGAGGCCTCGCGCACCGGCGGCGTGCTGATCCTCACCCACCGGCGCAACCTCGTCGACCAGTTCCTCGGCGAGCTGCGCGACCGCGGCTACGGGCACCGCGAGGCGCCGCCGCTGCTCGACGGCAAGGCCCCCGACAGCGTCGAGGGCCCGGTCACGGTCGAGACGTACCAGTGGTTCGTGCGCAACGCGGGGCGCATCTCCGACCAGTACGGCATCGTCATCTGCGACGAGGCCCACACCGCGCTGGGCGAGAAGACGTCGGCGGCGATCCGCGCCTGGACGGGCCCCATCTTCATCGGCATGACCGCGACGGGCGCGCTCATCGCCCGCCACGTCACCGACCTCTTCCCCACGCAGACCTCGCGCTTCGACCTCGCGCAGGCCGCCCGGCGCGGCGTCATCGCGCCGCTGCGCTGCGTGCGCATCCCGCCCGGCCCGGGGGTCCGGACGATCGCCAAGGTGCCGCTGCGTCGCGGCGAGGTGGACACGGAGTTCGACCAGGAGCTGCTGGCCGAGCTGCTGGACCAGCTGCCGTTCAACCTCGCGGTCGCGGACCTCTACAAGACGCGCTTCAACGGCGTCCCCGGCGTGGTCTACGCCGCCGGCGTCCGCCACGCCTACCACGTCGCCGAGGCCTTCCGCGACGTCGGCCTGAAGGCGCAGGCGGTCTCCGGGGAGACGCCCAAGCGCGAGCTGGCCGAGATCCTCGCCGCCTACGAGCGCGGGGAGATCGACGTGCTCGTCAACGCCCAGCTGCTCGCCGAGGGCTGGAACTCGCCGCGCGCGACGGTCTGCATGCACCTCGCGCCGACGGCGTCGAGGCGCATCTACCAGCAGCGTGTCGGCCGCGTGACCCGCCGCCATCCGGGCAAGGAGGCGG
>DASPKC010000025.1:0-14360 GCA_035628295.1 Baekduia sp. | reverse complement strand
ACATGCGCGCGCCCGTCAGGGCCGAGCGCTCGCAGTAGCGGGCCATGAGCTCCGGGCCGTACACGCGGCCGTCGAGGTGCTGGCTGCCCATCGCGTTCATCGCCCACACCAGCGGCTGGCCGTCGGGCACCGTCAGCGAGGACTTCATCACCGCGTCGCGCAGCTCCGGGTCGTCCTGGCAGGCGACAACCGTGTGCGTGGCCGCGACGCAGATGTAGCCCTTCTCGCGACGGACGATCGTCGCGTCCATCCAGTCCATCGTCCGCTCGTAGTCCGTGAGCGCCAGGGGCACGCCGAGGATGTCGGTCGTCGGCGGCGGCTCGGCGGCCGCGCCGACGCCCGCGCCGGCGGGCGCGTCATCGGGAAGAGCGGGGATCTCGGCAGCCATGCGGGCGGGTGTCACCTCGGTACGCCTCCCCGGGATCGAAGGGAGCCTCTGCATGACCAACGTCTGAAACCCACGAAGGTTCCGGTCTGCGGCGGCACGTGTCCTGCGAGCCCAGTTCCCGGACCTTAGGGGAGGCCAAACCCCGGCGGGGGTCTCGCATAGGCTCCTGCACCGGTGGCCCGGCGCGCGCTCATCACCGGGATCTCGGGCCAGGACGGCTCGTACCTGGCCGATCTCCTGCTCGCCGAGGGCCTCCAGGTGGCCGGCGTGGTGCGCGGCGGCGCGTCACGCGAGCTGCCCGGCGTGCCTGGCGCCGTGACGCTCCTGGACGGAGATCTGAGCGATCCGTCCACCCTGCGCGCCGCGCTCGACGAGGTGCGCCCGCACGAGCTCTACCACCTGGCGGCCCCGACCTTCGTGCCCGACTCGTGGGAGGACCCGTCCGGCGTCCTGGCCGAGATCGCCGGCGCGACCGCGTCGCTGCTGGCCGCGGCCCGCGCCGTCGATCCGGCGACGCGGGTGTTCGTCGCCACCAGCTCGGAGATCTTCGGCGACGCGGGCCACTCGCCGCAGCACGAGCGCTCGCCGATGCGCCCGCGGTCGCCGTACGGCGTCGCCAAGCTGGCCGCGCACGGCGTCGTCGGCACGATGCGCGAGCGCCACGGGCAGTTCGCCGTCAGCGGGATCACCTACAACCACGAGTCGCCGCGCCGCCCGCAGCGCTTCGTGACGCGCAAGATCACCCGCGGGGCGGCGGCCATCGCGCTGGGGCTGCAGGACGAGCTCGTGCTCGGCGACCTGCAGGCGGTGCGCGACTGGTCGCACGCCCGCGACATCATGCGCGGCGCCCGCCTGGCGCTCGCCGCGTCCGAGCCCGCGGACTACGTCCTGGCCTCCGGCGTCGCGCGCACAGTGCAGCACTTCGTCGACGCGGCATTCGCGGCGGCCGGCGCCGACCCCGGGGGGCGCATCCGCGTGGATCCGGCGTTCGTGCGCCCGCCCGAGCCGACGGTGCTCGTCGGCGATCCGTCGCGCGCCCGCGAGCGGCTCGGCTGGCGCGTCGAGACGCCGTTCGAGGCGCTCGTGACCGAGATGGTCGAGGCCGACCTCGCGGAGTTGCGTCGCGACGCCGGCGGCTAGCGCCGCGGCACCCGGACGCGGACGCGGACGGTGTCCCGCGGAGCCGTGCCCGAGCGGACCTCGAGGTCGGCGACGCGACGCCGGCGCAGCGCGCGCGTCTGGGCGCCGGCGAGCTCGAAGCGCAGGTCGCCCTCGCGGCGCCCGCCGCCGGACAGCGGGCGGTCGAGGTCCAGCACGCCGTTGCGCCCGCCCGCGGCCCGGTCGGCCGGCACGCGCCGGCCGGCGAAGCGCAGCGCGAACGCGCGGCCCAGCGCCAGCGGCCGCGTCCCCGTGTTGCGCAGCTCGACGGGCACGGTGACCCGGACACGATCGCGCCGGCGCCCGGACGCCGACGTGGCCGCGCGCACCGCGGAGCGGCCGGCGAGGACGTCGAGCGGGCCGCTCGTCGCGTCGGGCGCTTCGAGCGGCTGGGTGACGGTCGTGCGCGGGGCCGGGAGGACGGCGTCCTCGTCGCCGCCCGGGTCGCTGGCCGCCGCGATCAGGAAGATCGCGACCACGGCGACGAGCAGCCCGGCGAAGGCGAGGCGCTCCAGCAGCCTGCGGCGGTTGCCCGGCACCATGGCGCTAGCGGGAGAGGAGCTCCAGGTCGGCCCGGGTCATCAGCCGGATGAGCTCCTCGAACGTGGTCTTCGGCTCCCACCCCAGCACGCGCTTGGCCTTGTCGTAGGAGCCGATGAGCTGGTCGACCTCCGCCGGGCGCAGGAACGCCGGGTCGAGGGTCACGTACTGCTCCCAGTCGCCCAGCCCCGCCTCGTCGAACGCCACCTCGACGCACTCGCGGACGGTGTGCGTCTGGTTGGTGGCGATGACGAAGTCCTCCGGGACGTCCTGCTGCAGCATGAGCCACATCGCCTCGACGTAGTCCTTGGCGTACCCCCAGTCGCGCTCGGCGTCGAGGTTGCCCAGGCGCAGCTCCTGGACCTTGCCGTGCTTGATGGCCGCGGCGTGCCAGGTGATCTTGCGGGTCACGAACTCGAGCCCGCGGCGGGGGGAGTTGTGGACCACGAGACGGCCGACGCCGGCGCAGAAGCGGCCGGACTCCGTCTCGAGGTCGTAGACGAACTCGTCGGACGGCTCTGCCGGGACGTCGACGACGCGGAGGACCTCCGCCGGGTCCTTGCGCAGGTGCTGGCCCCGGGCACCCACCGGTGCTGCCGTGGCCACGTTGAGATGGATGTACAGCCTGCCTGCCCGGGGCTCGGAGTAGACGGAGATCTGGCGACCCTGCAATCCGTAGAGCCACACGAGCCCGAGGGCGAGCACCGGGGAGTTCGTGGTGACGCTGTCGCCGTTGCCGCGCTTGAGACCGTCTCCCGCGTAGTACCCCGCGAGAAAGGCGCGGTGGACCGCCGGGGTCCCGTTGAGCACGAGCGGCGGGACCTTCTTGAAGCCGCTGCGCGTGTAGAGCTGCTCGCGCAGGAAGCCCATGATCCCCGGGACGCCCTTGAGTGAGACGTGCCCCACCGACCGCGTCGGATCGAAGCCCGAAGGCAGCTCGTGATCACGGCTCTCGCCGAGGAAGCAGCGCGACCACAGCTGACGGACCCGGGCGCGCAGGACCGGGTCGCTGTTGGCGAAGTCGGCGCGGCCGTGTCCGTGCATCACGCAGCCGTCGGCGGCGAGGAGGCCGAAGAGCTCAGCCTGCTCCTCGGTGACCGAGGTCCATTCCAGCGAGGCCGGGAAGTGCTCGTGCACCGCCATCCGGTCGCCTGGCGAGACGTCCCGGGCCAGCACCATGCCGTAGTCGGCGTCGAGGAGGTGATGGTGCTTCGTGGTCTCCACGAGCCCGGCGCGGGCCTCGGTGCGCTGGAGCGCGTGATCGGCGTCCGACGCGCGGCGCCGCGTGGCGGTGATCGCGGTGATGGCCGTCCACCGGTCCCCGTCCCAGATCTCGACGAGCTCCCCCGGGTCGAAGGTCTGCACGCTGCGTCCCTTGGCCGCCAGCGGCACGAGATCACGTGGTGTCACGACGTCCGTGATCCCGTTGCGACGCACCATCAGGGGCGTGCTGGAACGGATGCACTCGTGGTTGAACAAGATCCCGCTCGACGCGTGCAGGTCGTAGGACTCGCGGTAGTTGACCGTGATGAAGTGGCCGTAGACCTTCGCGACGCCGTAGGGGGAGCGCGGGTAGAAGGGCGTGGCCTCGGTCTGGGGGACCTCGAGGACCTTGCCGAACATCTCCGAGGAGGAGGCCTGGTAGAAGCGGGCCTCCGGGCAGACCTCACGCATCGCCTCGAGCATGCGCGTCACGCCGACGCCGGTGAACTCCGCGGTGAGCGTCGGCTGGATCCACGAGACCGCGACGAAGCTCATGGCGGCGAGGTTGTAGATCTCGTCCGGCTCGGAGGCGCGCAGCGCGTCGACCAGCGAGCGCTGGTCGAGCAGGTCGCCCTGGTGCAGCGTGATGCGATCGCGCAGGTGCTCGATGCGGTCGAACTTCTCGGTCGAGGCGCGCCGGACCATGCCGTGGACGTCGTAGCCCTTGTCGAGCAGGAGCTCCGCGAGGTACGACCCGTCCTGGCCGGTGATGCCGGTGATCAGTGCGGACTTCTTGGCCATGTGCGGCCCCAGCCTGCCAGATCAGCCGCGGACGGACGCTGCCGCGGCGGCCAGGTGGGCGTCGAACTCCGCGGCGACGCGGTCCCACGTCCAGCGGGCCTCGACGTCGGCCCGCCCGGCGGCGCCCAGGCGGCCCGCGAGCTGGCGATCGCCCAGCACCCGGGCGATCGCCGCGCCCATGGCCGCGGCGTCGCGCGCGACGAGCAGGCCCGTCTCGCCGTCGCGCACGGTCTCGCGGAAGCCGCCCTCGTCGACGGCGACCACCGGCGTCGCGCAGGCCATCGCCTCCAGCGGAACCAGCCCGAACGGCTCGCGGACCTGCCCGCAGGCGACCACCGCCGCGCGGCGGTACAGCTCGACGACATCGCCGAACGGCAGGCCGCGGCGGAGGTCCAGCGCGACGCCGGCCGCAGCGGCCTGCGCTCGCAGCTCACCCTCGATCTCGCCGCGGTCGCCGACCACCACGAGCGGCGGGCGCTGCCCGGCGGGGATCGCGGCCACGGCGTCGATGACGAGGTCGTGGCCCTTGAGCGGATGCAGCGCGCCGACGGCGAGCACGTGCCCGTCGCGCTCCCCGCCCGGCGTGAACGCCTCGTGGTCGACGGCCAGCAGGACGACGTCGCTGTCGATCCCGTAGGCGTCGTGCAGCGCGGCGCGCGTGTACTGCGAGTGGGTGATGACGCGCGGCGCGGCGCGGACGTAGCGGCGGTCCAGCGCCCGCCGGCGCCATTCCAGCGGGTTGAGGTCGGCCCGCGAGAGCGCCGCCCGCCAGCCCGGGCCGGCGTACATGACCGAGCGCGGCTCCACCGCCGAGCGCAGCGGCTCCGGGTCGTAGAAGACCGACGGGGTGCGCAGGAACGGCAGCACGTCGAGCGCCTGGGTCAGCCGCGACGCGCAGCACAGCACGACGTCGTGGCCGGCGGCGTCGATCTCCGCGGCGAGCGCCTTGCCGTCGCGCGGCGACGTCGTCAGGCGGCGGACCTCGTCGAGCATCCCGACGCCCTGGTGCAGCGGGCGCTCCACCACCCGGGCGCGGCGGGGCAGCGCCGCGAACTCGTGCACGGAGGCGTCGCGGGTGTAGACCGTCAAGTGCGACGCGCTCGTGCGCGCGGCCCACTCGGCGAGCACGCGGACCGCGCCGCCGGTCGGCAGGTGGTGGGCGAGGGCGACGTTCACGCGGGGCTGCGGCGGGCGAGGGCGAGGAGCTCGTGGGGCACGGCGCGCAGCGCGAGCGCCGCGGCCAGGCACGCGGCCGGAGCCAGCAGCGCCTCCGCCACGATGCCCAGCGTGGCGGCCGCCACCGCCACGGCGGCGCCGACCGCGATGGCGCCGGCTACCCGCAAGGCGTGGGCCAGCGGCAGCGTCATCGCGGTGCGGCGCACGAGCAGGACGCTCGACAGGACGGCGATGAGCAGCTCGCAGGCGGTCAGCGCGATCGCCGCGCCCACCGCCCCGTGGGCGTCGGCGAGCAGGAGGGTGAGCACGACGTTCAGCGTGAGGGCGGCAGCGTTGATGAGCAGGATCTCGCGGTGGTGGCGGGCGGCCAGCAGGCCGTACTGGCAGGCGGCGCCCACGAAGCTCAACCCCAGGCCGGCGGCGAGGATGCGCAGCGCGTCGACCGCGCCGTCGGGCCGCTCGCCGGCCAGCGCCAGGACCGCCAGGGGCGCGCCAGCCGCGACGCCGACCGCCGCGACCCCGCCGACGGCGACGGCGCCCGCCCACGTGCGCCCGAGCGCCGTGCGCAGCCGCTCGGCGTCGGTCACCGCCGCGCGGGCCAGCAGCGGGAACAGCGCGCCGACCACGAGCGCCGGGACGTTGATGAGGACCTCGAGGACGCGGAACGCGATCGAGAACTCGCCCGTGGCGGCCTCGGTGGCCACGAGCGACGTCAGGAGGACGGTCGCGCGGAGGTAGACGACGCTCAGCGCGCTGGCCGCGGCGAACGGGAGCGCGTCGCGCAGCATCGCCCACCACCGGCGGACGTGCAGCGCGGGTGCCACGAGCGCGTCGCGGGCGCCGGCCGCGGTGACGAGCGCGGCGACCAGGGCGGCCGGGATCGCGGTGGCCAGCAGCGGGACGAGCCCGGCGCCGGCGAGGACGAACCCGACGATGCAGACCACCTGGACGGCCTGGCGCACCACGTCGGCCGCGGCGATGCGCCCCTGCTGCAGCCGCGCGGCGAGGGGGACGGTGAGGGACTGCTGCACGGCCAGCACCACGAGACCGGCGCCTGCGACCGCCACGCCCGCCATGCGCTCGCCGTCGTAGCCGGCGGCCAGCCCGAAGGCGAAGGCGCCGGTCAATGCCAGCGTCGTCAGGACCAGGCGCGCGCCGAGCAGGTCGGCCAGCAGGCCGCGGCGGTCGCCCGCCGGGCGCTGCGCCCATTCCCGCGTGCCGATCGACGTCAGGCCCAGGTCGCTGACGCCGCTGGCCACGGTGACCAGCGCCGTGATCGTCACGAACACCCCGAACTCCTCCACGCCGAGGTGGCGGATCACCAGCGGCGCGGAGATCAGCGACAGCAGCACCGTCGCGGCGTAGCCGCCTGAGCGCAGGGCACCGCCGCGCAGCGCCTTCTCCCCGGCACGCGCGGCGTCCAGCGGCTCGGGGCTGGCATCCTGCACGCCCCCATCATGGAGGACGCGCCCGACCCCGCCCGGCCCGACGTCTCGGTCGTCGTCGTCAACTTCCGCTCGGCCGAGCTGACCGTCCGGGCGCTGCGCGACTGCGCTGCAGCGGCCGGCGACCTCGCCCTCGAGGAGATCGTCGTGGAGGGCGGCTCGGGACCGGGGGAGGCCGACCGCCTGCGCGCCGGCCGCCCCGGCGCGCGGGTGGTGGAGCTCGCCGAGAACCGCGGGTTCGCCGCCGGCAACAACGCCGGGATCGCCGTCGCCCGCGGGCGCCATCTGCTCCTGCTCAACCCCGACGCGTTCGCCCACGGGCACGCTGTCGCCCGGCTGGTCGAGGAGCTCGACCGGCGGCCGTCGTGGGGCCTGGCCGCGCCGCTGCTGCAGTTCGAGGACGGCCGCCCGCAGGACAACGTCCACTCGCGCTTCCCCACCCTCCTGACGCTCTTCGTCGACTGCTGCGCGCCCGTGGCCTTCCTGGTCCGCGGCACCCGCCTGGACCCCCACAACGTCACGCGCTCGCAGCTGACGGCACCCCGCGAAGTCGCCCACGCCATCGGCGCCGTGCTGCTCGTGCGCCGCGAGGCGGCCGCCGCGGCCGGTCCGCTGGACGAGCGGTTCTTCCTCTACCTGGAGGAGACCGAGTGGCAGCGGCGGATGGCCGCCGCCGGGTGGGCGATCGGCGTGGTCCCCGACGCGGTCTTCACGCATCTCGCCGGCGGCTCGTCGGAGTCCGGTTCGCCGCTGGCCTCGCCGCACTACCTCGACTCCGTCGAGCGCTTCTACCCCCGGCCGCGCCTGGCGCTGGCGACCATGGGACTCGGCGCGCTGGTGTCGCTCGCAGCGCTGCGCCCGGCCGTCGCGCTCCGCCTGGGCTCGGCGCGCACCGCCGGGCTGGCGCGCGACATGGCGGTGCTCCTGCGCCAGGTGGTCAGGCGACTGCGCGCAGGACGCTGAGCGTCTCGCGGGCCGTGCGCTCCCAGGAGAACCGCGCGGCCTGCGCCGGGCCGGCCGCCCGCAACCGGGCGCGCAGCGCCTCGTCACCCAGCAGCCGCCGCAGGCCGCCGGTGATCGCGGTCGTGTCGGCCGGGTCGACGAGCAGCGCGGCGTCGCCGGCGACCTCCGGCAGCGACGACGTCGTGCTCGTGAGCACCGGCGCGCCCGCGGCCAGCGCCTCGACCACCGGCAGGCCGAAGCCCTCGTACAGCGCGGGGTAGGCGAAGGCGTCGCAGCCCGCGTAGAGCGCGAGCAGCTCGGCGTCGGGGACGTGGCCGGTGCGCTGCGCGCCGACCTCGCGGGCGCGCTCGAGGATCGCGGCGTCGTCCCAGCCGGCCGGCCCGGTCAGCAGGAGGTCGTGGGTGGCGCCGAAGCCGCCCGCGGCCCACGCGTCGAGCAGCCGCACCAGGTTCTTCCGCGGCTCGATCGTCCCGACGGCCAGGACGTACGGCCGCTCGCGCCGCGCGGCCTGCATCCCGGCAGGTGGCGGCGCGGCGGCCAGCGGGACGACGTGCGCCTTGGCCGCCGCCCGCGGGAAGCGCGCGACCAGGTCGTCGCGCGTCGCGGTGCTGATGCACGGCAGCGCGGCGGCGCGCCGGACCGCGAGCGGCAGCGTCGCGCGCTCGATGCGCCCCGCGCGCCGCTGCGCGAGCTCCGGGCGCACGAACGCGATCAGGTCGAAGACCACGCAGGCGGTCGGCACCCGGGTGACCCAGGCCGTCAGGTACGAGTTGGTGGAGAGGAAGACGTCGCAGGTGCGGTGCGCCCGAGCGCCCACGACGAGGTTCCACACCGGGTCCGGCTTGGGGTCGAGCGCCCACGTGAACCGCGCGTCGAGCGCCGGGTCGTCCCAGCGCTCGCGAGCGTGCAGGACGAAGCGGTCGCCGGCGGCGTCCGGCAGCGCGGCGAGCGCGCGCAGCAGCTCGCGCACGTAGCGCCCGCCGCCGGCCGGCTCCTCGGCGGCGGCCCGTGCGTCGATGCCCACGACCAAGGGCCGCACGCTAGCGTCCGCCGCCGTGCGCGTCGGGCTCGACCTCGTCTTCCTCGTGCCCGGCGAGACGGGCGGCATGGAGGTCTACGCCCGCCAGCTCGTCCCCCGGCTGGCCGCCGCCGGGCTCGACGTGACGGCGTTCGTCAGCACGGCTGCCCGCAGCGTGGACCTGGGCGTCGAGACCGTGGTCCTGCCCGTCGACGCGCGCGACCGGCGCCAGTGGGTGCTGGGGGAGCAGCTGCACCTGCCGCGCTCCGCGCGCCGCCGCCGGCTGGACCTCGTGCACGCCCTCGCATCCACCGCGCCGCTGCACGGGCCGTTCCGCCGCGTCACCACGATCCACGACCTGCACTACGCGATCGTGCCCGACGCGCACTTCGGCGCTCGCGGCCTGGGCATGCGCATCCTGGTGCCGGCCGCCGCGCGCCGCTCGCATCGGATCGTGGCCGTGTCGCAGCAGACGGCCGACGACCTGGTCGGGCTCCTGCGCGTGCCCGCGGCCAAGGTCGACGTGGTGCCCAACGGCGTGACGCCCCGCCCCGCCGTGGCGCCGGTGGCCGAGGCGGTGCTGCGCGAGCGCCTCGGGCTCGGCGACCGCCCGGTGCTGCTCAGCGCGTCGGCCAAGCGCCCGCACAAGAACCTCCTGCGCCTGCTCGACGCCCACGCGCGCCTGGGGCCCGACCGGCCGGTGCTCGTCCTCCCGGGCTACCCGACGCCCCACGAGGACGAGCTGCGGGCCAGGGCCGCCGGGCTCGGCACGGCGCAGGACGTGCGCTTCCCCGCCTGGGTCGACGACGCCGAGCTCGAGGGGCTCTACGCGCTCGCCACCGCCTTCGTGTTCCCCTCGCTCTACGAGGGCTTCGGCCTGCCGGTGCTGGAGGCCATGGCGCGCGGCGTCCCGGTCGCGACCTCCGGCCGCGGCGCGCTGGCCGAGGTCGCGGGCGGCGCCGCCGAGCGCTTCGACGCCGAGGACCCCACCTCGATCGCCGCGGCCCTGCGACGGGTGCTGTCCGACGCGGCGCTGCGCGAGCGGCTGCGGGTCGCCGGCCGCGAGCAGGCGGCGCGGTTCACGTGGGAGCGCACCGCCCAGGGGACGCTGCGCGCCTACGAGCGCGCGCTGGAGTAGGCCGTCAGCACCCGCTCCAGCGACCGCCGCAGTGACAGCTCGTCCGCGTGATCGGCGAACCAGTCGGCGGTGCGCTCGCGCAGCACCGGCCCGCGGTCGGCCACCAGCACGATGCGCCGCGCGAGCTCCTCCGGCGACGCGTCCGCGGCGACGAAGCCGTTGACGTCGTCGGTGATGAACTCCACCGCGGCGTTGTCGGGCTCGGCGACCGTGATCGTGGGGACGCCGAGCGACGCCGCTTCCACGACGACCATCCCGTAGCCCTCGCGGCGCGAGGGCAGCAGCAGGCACAGCGCCTCGCGCAGCGCCTCGTGCAGGACCTCGGCGTCGACGAACCCCGGGGCGGCCACGACCTCGTGGGCGCCGAGCCGGTCGATCTCGGCGCGGACCGCGTCGCGCTGCGGACCGTCGCCGAAGATCGTCGCGTGCAGCCCGGGGACCTCCCGGGCGGCCTCGACCACGGCGCCGACGATCGCCGGCGCCTGCTTCTCGGGGATCAGCCGGCCGGCGAAGACGAGGTGCGGCGGCACGGCGGCGGGGGCGGGGTCGGGGCGCTGCGTGCTGCCGGCCCACTCGCCGCGCAGCACCACCGGCTCCGGGCCGCGCAGCCCGAGCGCGGCCAGGCGGCCGGCGTGCAGCTGGGAGAAGCAGAACGCCCGCTGCGGGACCTGGGCGCACAGCGTCTGGACCGCTGCGCCGACGGGTCCCAGCGGCCCCAGGTACTCGCTCCAGTACTCCGCGCTCCAGACCTCGTGCCAGTCGGCCACGACCCGGAAGCCGTGCCGGCGCCGCGCCAGCCCGGCCGCCAGCAGCGAGAAGTACGGAAACGACGCGGTGTGCACGACGTCGAAGTCGCCGCCGTGGCGCCACAGGTGGCGCAGCACGCCGGCGCCGAAGCGCAGCGGCGGGGCGATCCGGCGGGTGCCGTCGGGGCCGTAGAGCTCGTCGCGGCCGGAGACGGCGATGACCCGCACGCCCGCGATGTCCGGCGCGCCGGCGTCGTCCCACTGGCGGCGCGTGAGGTAGGTGACGTCGTGGCCGTCGGCCGCCAGCGCCTCGGCGACGTTGCGCATCCAGCGCTCGGCGCCCCCGACGGTCCAGGGGAAGAGGCAGTCGTAGACCAGGCAGATGCGCACCGCGGGCTACCCTACGAGGCACCGGCAGCGCGACCTTCGCCCCTGCGTCGCGTTACTTCCTGGAGAACCCGGGGGTATTCCCTCTCAGCCCCTCTCCGCCCATGAGCACGCTCGAACGCCCGTCCGCGCCCCCGGCGCACAGCCCCGCGACCGACCCGGTCATCTCGGTCGTCATCCCGTGCCTCAACGAGGAGGAGAACATCACGCAGTGCGTGCTCTCCGCCTACGAGGTGCTCGAGCGCGAGGGCATCCCGGGCGAGGTCGTCGTTGCCGACAACGCGTCGACGGACCGCAGCGCCGAGCTGGCCCGCGCCGCCGGCGCGCGCGTCGTCCACGAGCCGCGCCGCGGCTACGGCTCGGCCTACCTCGCGGGGTTCGCCGCCGCCCGCGGCACCTACATCGTCATGGGCGACGCCGACCTCACCTACGACTTCGGCGAGATCCCGAACTTCCTGCGCGAGCTCGAGGACGGCGCCGAGCTCGTCATGGGCGACCGGATGGACAACATCCAGCCGGGCGCGATGCCGTGGCTGCACCAGCACGTCGGCAACCCGGTGCTCAGCGGCATCCTCAACCTCTTCTTCAAGACGGGCATCCGCGACGCGCACTGCGGCATGCGCGCCCTGCGCCGCGACGTGCTCCCGCGCCTGGACCTGCGCACCACCGGCATGGAGTTCGCCTCCGAGATGGTGATCCGGGCGGGCAAGGAGCAGCTCGACATCCGCGAGTTCCCGATCCAGTACCACCCGCGCGGCGGCGAGTCGAAGCTGTCGACGTTCCGCGACGGCTGGCGCCACCTGCGGTTCCTCCTCGTCCACAGCCCGAACCACCTGTTCGTGCTGCCGGGCGCCGTGATGGCCGTCCTGGGCCTGCTCGTCTCGCTCGTCTCGGTCAGCGGCGTCGAGCTCTTCGGCCGCCAGTGGCAGCTGCACACGATGGTGGCCGGGTCGCTGGCCACGATCGTCGGCACGCAGATCGTCGCCCTGGGCCTCGCCGCCCACGCGTACGGCGCCTACTTCATGGGCGAGCGCGACGCCTGGTTCGACCGCATGCGCGCCCGCTTCCGGCTCGAGCACGGGCTGCTCCTGGGCGCGGCGGTCTTCGGCTCGGGCGCGGTGCTCGGCGCCTGGATCCTCGGGGTCTGGATCGACAACGGCTTCGGCTCGCTCAGTGAGGAGCGGCTGTCGGTGCTGGCCGCGACGCTCATGATCGTCGGCGTGCAGGTGTTCTTCTCGTCGTTCCTGCTGAGCATCCTGGGGCTGCGCCGCCAGGACGCGGGCGACACCCCCTAGCAGTCCTCCACCCGCAGGTCGTCGGCGCGCAGGCCCGTCCGGCGGCCGTCGGCGAGCGCGAGGTCGGGCGCCCCGCGCAGCGTGATCTCCGCCGTCCCGCGCCGCGGCAGCGCGATGTCGAGTTCCGCGCGGTGATCGGGCTGCAGCGAGCCGGACTGCACGAGGCGCCCGCGCAGCCGCGCGCTCCAGCGCGTCGCCGGGCGGGGTCCGGCGTCGGGCGCGGGCGGCGGGGCCGCGACCTGGCCGCGCAGGCACTGACGCGGGCCGGCGGCGGGGAAGGTCCGCACGCGCAGCGCCCGGCCGGGCCGCGCCCAGCCGTCGCCGTGGTCGCCGGCGGCGACGACCAGCGTGAGCCGCAGCGGCGCGCCGTCCTCGCGGCGGACGAGCACCATGCCGCTCGGCGTGGCCCGCACGCGCCGGCCGTCGAGCACGAGGCGCTGGTAGCCGGTGGGCATCACGTACCAGCGCGGGGGCGCGCCGCGGCGCACGCGCACCGCACCGGTCCGCTCGTCGACGGTGAAGAGCACGTTGCGCACGGGCCGCGGCTGGCAGCAGTACGCCCGCTGCTGCTCGTCGAGCAGGACGAGCGTGCCACGCACGGTGCCGTTGAAGTAGCTCGTCTCGATCATCCGCTGGTAGAGGTCGGGCGTGGGCAGCGGCGTGCCCATGATCCAGACGGGCTCGTCGCCGACCGTGGCGTCGACGGCGGTGAGATCGGACCAGGCCAGCTCCGGGCGGCCCGCACCGTCGACGTAGAAGTCCATGGCGTAGGAGCCGGCGACGGCGCCCCACAGACAGGTCGCGCCGAGCGCGGCGGTCGCCAGGACGCGCCGCGGAACGCGGGGGTGGCGAGCCGCGATGGCCAGGGTGACAGCGGCGGCCACCAGCGCCAGGAGCACCGCCGTGAGGCTCGCGCCGCCCACCGCGCCGTCGAGCCGCCCCACGACGACGCGGCGCAGGAACAGCGCGCTCGCGTCGATGAAGCCGGCGTACGGGAAGTCGTTCGTGGGCGATCCTGCAACGGCGACCGCCCGCGCCGCAACCACGCCGCCGACGAGCGCTCCGAGCGGGGACACCTCGGCGTGCGCGATGGCGCGGGCGGCCGCGACCACGGCAAGCGGCAGCAGCGGCGCGACGTAGCGGTCCTCCAGCTGCGCCGTGAAGTAGATGTAGAGGAAGACGCCCACGAGCCCGGTGCACAGCCAGGCGTAGGCGGTCGCCGCCAGGCTGCGCGGGCGCACCAGCTCGCGCGCGATCCAGGCCAGCGCGAGCCCGGCGAGCACCACGCCGGCCGCCGGCGCGAGCCGCGCGAGGATCTCGAAGGCCTGGTCGGCGAGCCGGCCCGGCTCGAGGTCCTGCGAGGTGATCTGCGAGCCGTAGCCGCCCAGCACGCCGTCCTGGCCGCGCGCCAGCACGGCCAGCAGGCCGGCGATGCCCACACCCGCCAGGACGGGGTGGCGGTGCACGAGGTGCACCGGCAGGCGGCGCGCCCAGGCGGTCGCTGCCGTGCCGTCGGGGCGCTCGCGCCAGCCCACCGCCAGCAGCGCGGGCACGAAGGCGAGGACGAATGCCGCCTGGGAGACGCGGGCGGTGGCGGCGAGCGCCGTGGCCGCCACGACGGCTGCGTCGGCCCAGCGCGAAGGATGAACGAGCGCCCGCCACATGCAGAGCACCAGCAGCGTGGTCGTGCCGACCCCCAGCACGGTGTTGAGGTAGGTGGTGCCGAAGACCGCCCACGGCGTGACGACCGCGGCGGCGGCGGTGGCCACGGCGACCGGGCGCTCGAGCCCGAGCCCGCGCGCCAACCCGTACACGGGGAGGGCGGTGAGGCCGCCGGCCAGCGCGAAGAGCACCCGGCCGGCCTGCAGGTCGGCGGCGGTCCCGCCCGGCCAGCCCTGCGCGATCCACAGCAGGACGGCGGCGAGGCGCTCCGGACCGCGGTCGCCGTAGGTGGCGCCGAAGAGGCCGTGCAGCGGGTCGCCGCCGATCAGCCGCGAGCCCATCACCGCGAGGAACTCGTCGTTCTGGCGGTCGTGGTTGTCGAGTCCGAAGAACGCCACCCACGCCGTCATCGCGAGCACGAGCCCGCTGAGGGCCAGGGC
>DASPKC010000024.1:0-2325 GCA_035628295.1 Baekduia sp. | reverse complement strand
CAGGCCAGCAGCGACGTCACGACGACGACGAGCAGCCACGCCACCCACTTGCTCGACACCGCGCCCAGCACCTCGCCGGCCCGCTTCTTGAACGTCGCCCAGGTCATCGACTCGTCTCCGGCTCGGGGTTGTCCGGCCCCGCGTCGGGGTCCGGGTCGTCGTCCAGCAGGGCCGCCAGCCGCAGCGCTTCCGGCTCGCGGATCGGCGGGTACAGGCGGCGCAACTCGTCGGCGCTCTCGAACAGGACCATCACTTCGCCGCCGCCTTCCGCGCCGCCTCCTCCTTGGCTCGCCGCGCGTCGATGCGGCGCTTGCGGCAGCGGAGCGCGGCCCGGTTCATGACCGTCTGCGCGTGGCACTGCCAGCGGTGCAGCCACAGGTCCGGCACCAGCGGGATGTCTCTCATGCGGTCCGCTCCCCGTTGGCCCTCGCCTCCTCGGCGTTGCGGCACGCCCGCAGCGCCTCGTCCTCCGGCCGCACCACCCCGCCCCGCGACCACAGGTTCGGGCCGCCCTTGGGGCGGCTGACGATTCGGAAGCCGTGCCGGCGCAGCAGCCGGTCGTCGGGCTTCAGGTCGCGCGACTCGGCGGACGGGTGCTCGCTCTCGCTCACTTGGCGGCGTCCTCCAGGGCGGCCGCGGCGCGGCCGTAGATGTCGGCGGCGGCCTGGCGGGTGGCCGGCGTCAGCGGCGCGGCCGGGTCGCCCAGCCGCGCCCGCAGCTCGGCCCCGACCCGCTGCCGCGTGGCCTTGAGCGCGTCCGGGGACTCCTCCAGCAGCGAGGCGGCGGCGTCCTGCAGGACCGCGCCCAGCTGCCCGCCGGTGGCGATCGTCGCGTCCGCGGCCGCCTTCACGCCCAGCCGGTACAGCTCGGCCAGCGCCTTCGCGTGCTTCGCCTTGTCCGGGGTCGCGTCGGCGGCGTACAGCGCCTTCAGTTCCGCCGCGAACGGGTCGGTCGGCGACGGGGGCGGCGGCTTGGGCGGGCCGTCGACCACGATCACGCACTTCGCCACGAACGCCTTGTCCTTCTCCACGGCGGCGACGCAGTAGACCGTGACCGACCCCGAGGCCGGGGCCACGAGGTTGAGGCGCTTGCCGTCGTCGCAGGCGTCCCACTGCTCGGGGGCGACCGACTCGGGCAGGATCCAGACCAGCCCCTTGCAGGCGGTGTCGGCCCGCACCTTGACCAGCGCACCGGGCGCGGCCTTGACCGTCTCGGGGAGCTTGACGGCGGGCGGCACCGGGGGCGGGCCGGGCGGCGGGGCCGGCTCGGGCATCTGCGCGAGGGCGGGGGCGGCGAGCAGCAGCGCCGCGAGGGCTACGTGCTTCAAGGGGTCGGCTCCGGGGGAGGGTCGGCGGGCGGGTCGGCGGGGAGGCCCAGCGGGGCGGCCATCTGCTGCGCCGCCTCGCCCTCGTACACCGCCTCGGCGACGACCTCGGCCGTCAGCTCGACGACCGCCACCGGCAGGCGGAAGACCCGCTCGACGGCGTTGGTCGCCGGGTTGAGATCGGCGAGGAACGTGATGGCGATGCGCTTCAGGTCGGGCACGGCGTCACCTCTCGCGCGGCTGGAAGCGGTGGGCGGGCAGGAAGTCCGGCATCCGGCCGAGCTGGTAGTCGTCGTCCCCGACCAGCTCGCGCAGCGAGGCGAGCTGGACGCGCAGCGACAGGAGGCTGCCGGCCGCGGCGTCGAGGCGCTTGGCCTCGGCCAGCGCGCCCCAGGCGTCGGCCCGCCAGCCCGAGTCCTGCATCCAGGCGGTGTCGTCCCAGCGCTCGGCGACGACGCGCTCGTGGTGCGCCCGGGCGAAGTCCCGGCGGCGAACGCACTCGGCCAGGGGCCAGGGGAACCGCCGGACGTCCGCCGGGTCGACGCCCGCGTCGTCGGCGGCGAGGAGCATCAGGGCGAGGGCGAGGCCCAGCATGGCCCCACCCTACCCAGCGCCCGCGAGGGCTGGCGAACCGTCCGCCGGGTCGTACAGGACCGGCCCCGGCACCGCCCGCCGGGCCGGGCGGCGCGGCCGGCGGCCGCGGGGGAGCTTCAGCCGCGGCGAGGAGCACGGGCACTGCCCGCGCAGCACGGCCCCGAACAGGCAGCAGCGGTACGCCCGCCAGGGGACGGCGGCGTCGGCCTCCGCCTCGCGCCGGGCCTGCTCCTCCTTGGAGCGCTTCGCGGCCTTGAGGCGGGCGCGGCGGCGCTTCAGCTCCTGCTGCTCCTTGGCCTCGCGGGCGCGCATGCGCTCCGCCAGGTCGCGGGGCATCGGGTGCTCCTCGTCGTAGCGCAGGTCGCCGGGGTGGAAGATCGCCCGCCCGGCCGCGAGGCGCTCGGCCA
>DASPKC010000023.1:0-5689 GCA_035628295.1 Baekduia sp. | reverse complement strand
CGCGTCCACGTACACGTGGCAGTTGCCCGAAGCCGCGTAGATCACCGGCACGGTCGCCACCGCGCTCAACGCCGCCTTCAGCCCTTCGCCGCCGCGCGGGATGATGAGGTCCACCACCCCGTCCTGCGTGGCGAGCTCGGCCAGCTCCTCGCGCCCGCCGCCGGCCACGAGCTGCACGGCGCCCTCGACCGGCGCGTGCTCGGCGGCGATGCGGGCGAGGACCTCGTTGGAGTGCGTGGCCGACGACGACCCGCGCAGGACGACGGCGTTGCCGCTCTTCAGGCACAGCGCCGCGCTGTCGATCGTGACGTTCGGGCGCGCCTCGTACACGACGGCCACCACGCCGAGCGGGACACGGAGCTTTTCGACCTGCAGCCCGTTCGCCAGCAGCCCCCCGGAGATCGACTCGCCGACGGGGTCGGGCAGCGCCGCGACCTGGCGGGCGCCGTCGGCCATCCCGCGGATGCGCGCATCGTCCAGGCGCAGGCGGTCCAGCAGCGCGTCGGACAGGCCCGCCTCGCGGCCGGCCTCCATGTCGCGCTCGTTGGCCTCGACGACCTCGGCGACGCGCGCCTCGAGCGCGTCGGCCATCGCGAGCAGTGCTGCGTCCTTCGCGCCGCGGTCGAGGACGGCGAGGCGCCGCGACGCGTCCTTGGCGGTGCGGCAGAGGTCGGCGACGGAGGCGGCGGTCGTGGCCATGCCCGAAGGGTACGCGCCGCGCACGCCCCAGCCAGGCTCGGGCGTGCGCGCGGCGCTCAGGCCAGGACGAAGTAGTCGCGGTGCACGGCCTCCTCCGAGGCGCGCGGCAGGATCTCCAGCACCTCGGCGCTGCGCTTGCCGCGGATGCGGCGCAACTCGGTGGAGGCGTAGTTCGTGATGCCCTTGCCGATGACGATCGGGCCCTCGCACACGTTCACCGCGTCGCCGGCCTGGAAGTCGCCCCGGACGTCGACGATGCCGACGGGCAGCAGCGACGTCCCGCTGGCACGCAGCGCGTTCGCCGCTCCCGCGTCGACGACGAGCGAGCCGTGCGCGGGCTTGGCGTACTTGAGCCAGAGCTTGAACGACGAGTAGCCCAGGTTGCGCGCCGGGAAGCGCGTGCCCTCGGACTCGCCGGCCAGGGCCGCCTTCAGCGCCGGCCCACGCAGGCCGTTGCAGATGACCGCCGGGATCCCGGCCGCCGTCGCCATCTCGGCGGCCACGACCTTCGAGCGCATGCCCCCCGAGCCGAGGGCCGACGTCGTGTTGGTGATCGCCAGCTCTGACAGCGCCTCGAAATCCGTCACCTCGCGCAAGAGCTGCGCGGACGGGTCGGTCCGGGGGTCGGCGGTGAAGACCCCGTCGGTGGACGTGAGCAGCAGCAGGCGGTCGGCGCCCACCAGGATCGACACCTGCGCCGCCAGGAAGTCGTTGTCGCCGAAGGAGATCTCGTCCGTGGCGGTGGTGTCGTTCTCGTTGATGACCGGCACGACGTGCCAGTCCAGGAGCCGCTGCAGTGTCGCGCGCGCGTTGAGGTACTGGGTGCGGTGCGTAAGGTCGGGGAAGGTCAGCAGGACCTGTGCGGTCGTCAGCCCGTGGCCGGTCAGCAGCTCGTCGAAGACCCGGTAGAGCTTGCCCTGCCCCACGGCGCTGGCGGCCTGCAGGTCGGCGATGGCGCGCGGGCGGATCGCCAGGCCCATGACGTCCATGCCGCGCGCGATCGCCCCGGACGACACGATCACGACATCGTCGCCGGCCGCCCGCCGCTCGGCCACCGCCTCGCAGATCCCCGTCAGCGCCTCCATGCGCGGCGTGCCGTCGTCGTGCGCGACGATCGACGAGCCGAGCTTGATGACGTGGCGGGCCACGGCGCGGCAGGCTAGTGGCTGCCCCGCGCGGGGGCCTAGCCGGGGTCG
Source organism: Baekduia sp. (assembly GCA_035628295.1). Taxonomy (GTDB): domain Bacteria; phylum Actinomycetota; class Thermoleophilia; order Solirubrobacterales; family Solirubrobacteraceae; genus Baekduia. The sequence continues at coordinate 3,794 of DASPKC010000023.1, read as the reverse complement.
AGCTCGAAGACCACGCCGCCGATCTCGACCTCGTCGCCCGGCTGGAAGCCCTCGGCCTCGAGCGCGCGGATGACCCCCAGGCGGTGCAGGCGGTGCTCGACGTGCGAGAGCGCGTCCTCGTTGTCGAGGTCGTGCCGGGCGATGAGGCGCTCGACGGCATCGCCCTCCACCCGCCACACCCCGTCCTCGACCTCGGCGACGCGGAACCCCCGCCCGGCGGCGGGCCGGAAGACCCGGTGCTCGGGCAGCACCGCGCCGTCGTCGAGGACGATCTCGACCGGCGCCTCGGCCACCGGCACGCGGCGCAGGAGCTCGACCTTGAGGTCGTCCAGCCCCTCCCCCGTCGCGCTCGAGGTCACGATCACCGGGACCTCGGCGTCGGGGTCCGGGAGTTCCCACGCCTCGCGCTCGGGCCCCGCGAACCGCGCGCGCCAGCGCTCGGCCGCCGCGCGGGCGAACTCGGGCGAGACGAGGTCGGCCTTGGACAGCGTCACGATGCGCGGCAGCGACGCCAGCCGCTGGTCGTAGGCGGCCAGCTCGGCCTCGATCGTCTCGAAGTTCTGCTCCGGATCGCTGCCGTCGAGCGGCGCGAGATCCAGGACGTGCACGAGCAGGCGCGTGCGCTCGACGTGGGCGAGGAAGTCGTGCCCGAGGCCGGCGCCGCCGGCGGCGCCCTCGATGAGGCCGGGGATGTCGGCGATGACGAGCTGGCGGTCCTCCGCGTCGAGCGTCCCGAGCACCGGCTCCAGCGTGGTGAACGGGTAGTCGGCGACCTTCGGCGCGGCGCGCGTGATGCGCGACAGCAGTGACGACTTGCCCGCATTGGGCAGCCCGACCAGGCCGACGTCGGCCAGCAGCTTGAGGCGCAGGTCCAGCCAGCGCTCCTCGCCCTCCAGGCCGCGCTCGGCGAAGCGCGGCGCCTGATGGGTGGCCCGGCGGAAGTGCCGGTTGCCGCGCCCGCCGCTGCCGCCCTTGGCCACGACGGCGCGCTGGCCGGGGACCAGGAGGTCGTGCTCGGTGCCGTCGTCCTCCTGCAGCACCACCGTCCCCGGCGGGACCTTGACCACCAGGTCGTCCCCGTCGGCGCCGTGGCGCTGCGACCCCTCGCCGTGGCGCCCGCGCGGCGCCTTGTAGTGCGAGCGGCGCTTGAACGACTGCAGGTCGCGCAGGGAGTCGTCGCACACCAGGACGACGTCGCCGCCCCGGCCCCCGTCGCCGCCGTCCGGTCCGCCCTTGGGGACATGGGCCTCCCGGCGGAAGGACATGGAGCCGTCGCCGCCGCGCCCGGCGGTGACCTGGATGCGGGCGCGATCCGAGAGCACTGCCCCACAGGGTAGGCGGCCGGCCGCCCGGTCCGCCGCTCGCACGCCCGCGGGCGGCGCGGTTGACAGCCGGAGGCACACCCCCGTATGAACGGCGGACCGTCCTGCCACACCACCGTCAAGGAGCCCGCATGAACCCCCAGAAGGCCGCCACCACGATGCGCGCGGTCGGAGGCGTCCAGTTCGCCATCGGCCTGCTCGCCCTCCTGTCGCCCTCGGCGCTGGCGGGGATCTTCGGCATGAACCGCGACATGGACGGTGACAGCCGCTTCGCATGGCGCCTGTTCGCGATCCGCCAGATGCTCCTGGGCACCGGCAACGCCATGCGCGACGAGAGCACGGAGAAGGCCAATCTGGCCATCCAGGCGCTCGACCTCGGCCTGTTCGGCCAGGCGCTGCGCTCCGGCTCGGTGCCGCGGCGCACGGCGATCATGGCGCTGGGCACCGCAGGGAGCGTCACCGCGGGGTCCCTCCTGGCGCGCGCCGGCGGCCGGCCCGGGACCTGATCGGGGGCGGGGCGCGCCGGCGGCTAGGGTCGGGCGATGGCCGACGACCCCGTCTTCCTCATCACCGGCGCGTCCACCGGCATCGGCGCGGCGACCGCGCGGCAGGCCGCGCAGGCCGGCTTCCGGCTCGTGCTGGCGGCCCGCAGCGAGGACAAGCTGCAGGGCCTGGCGCAGGAGCTCGGCGGCGAGGAGCGTGCCATCGCCGTGCGCTGCGACGTGACCGAATGGGACCAGCAGGAGGCGATGGTCGCCCGCACGCTCGCGCAGTTCGGCCGCCTCGACATCGCGTTCGCCAACGCCGGCTTCGGCGCGGCCCGCGGCTTCCTGGCCGAGACGCCGGAGCACTGGAAGTCGATGGTCCTCACGAACGTCTACGGCGCGGCGCTGACCGTCCGGGCGGCGCTCCCCGCGCTGAAGGAGTCGCGCGGGCACCTCCTGCTCACCGGCAGCGTCGCGGGGCGCCGCGCCCTGCCCGGCAGCCTCTACTCGTGCACCAAGTGGGCGGTGACGGCCATGGGCGAGGCGGCCCGCCAGGAGCTCAACGACACCGGCATCCGCGTCACGCTGATCGAGCCCGGCATGGTCGACACGCCGTTCTTCGAGAGCAAGCCGTCGATCGAGGCGCTGCAGCCCGACGACATCGCGCGCGCCGTGATGTACGCCGTCTCGCAGCCGCCGCACGTCGACGTCAACGAGATCCTGGTGCGCCCGACGGCGCAGCCGGTCTAGGAGACGGTCTTCTTGAAGCCGTAGCCCGCGCCGGCGGCGACGAGCGCGGAGAGGAAGACCAGGCCGCCGCCGACCACGCCGGCGATCGCCAGCACGAGCAGGACGACGGTCAGCACGCCGGCGCCCGCGGCGACGAGGCCGAGCGTGTACGCCCGCTGTTCGCGGTCGCGCCGCGCGGGCCGGCGGCCACCGGAGCGCTGCAGGCCCTTGCTCATACCTGGGGCAGCCTCCGGGCGGTCAGCGTGCCGGAGATCGCGGCGCTGCCGGCGACCGCGGTGATCATCGCGACCCCGCTGGGCGGGAGCTGCCGGCGGGCCGCCAGCGAGATGACCGCGTCGATGGCGTCGCACACGGCGAGCGCCTGCACGGTCCGCGCGCCCACGCCGGGGCGCGACGCGACGTGCGCCTGGATGAAGCCGAGCAGCGCCTCGCGCGCGCCGAACGCCCGCGTCACGACCTGGGTGCCCGTACGGTCGGCGTCCGCGCCGATCCAGCCGCGCGTCGCCAGGCCGGGGGCGGCGAGCATGCCGACCCCGATGGCGAAGCGACCCCAGCCCAGCAGCTTGGCCGACGCCTGGGGCTCCATCTGCGCTACTCGGCCGCGCCGGGCTCGACGGACACGACGCGACCGCGCCGGCCCTCGGTGAACTGCACGATCCCCGCGTCGCGCGCGAAGAGCGTGTCGTCCTTGCCGATGCCGACGCCGGCGCCCGGCCGGAAGCGGGTGCCGCGCTGGCGCACGATGATCTCGCCGCCGGTCACGGTCTGGCCGGCGAAGACCTTCACGCCGAGGCGCTTGGCGTTCGAGTCGCGGCCGTTGCGGGAGGAGCCGAGGCCCTTCTTGTGTGCCATGAGTCTGGGGTCTCCTAGGCGGCGATCTTGGTGACGCGGATGCGCGTCAGCTCCTGGCGGTGGCCCGCCTGGCGCCGGTAGCCGCGCTTGGGCTTGTACTTGAAGATGCGGATCTTGGGCCCGCGGAGGTGCTCGACGACCTCGGCGGTCACCGTCGCATCGCCCAGCGCGTCGCCGAACTTGGCGTCGTCACCCGCCAGCAGCAGGGTCTCGAGGTCGACGCTGTCGCCGGCCTCGCCGGGCAGCCGCTCGACGAGGAGGGTCTGGCCCTCCTCCACGCGGTACTGCTTACCGCCGGTCTTCACGATCGCGTACATGGGTCTCTTCACTCCGAGGAAGTCGAGTCCGCCGTGGCAGCGGAACGGCGCCGTCCGCCTCTGCGGCC
>DASPKC010000022.1:0-8722 GCA_035628295.1 Baekduia sp. | reverse complement strand
ATCCGCGCCGCTGAGGCTGGGGAGGCGTAGGCTCCGCGCGTGACCCTGCCGCCCGCGCCCCGCGAGCCGCCGCTGGTCCAGACCCTGCGCTGGCTCACCCGGCCGCTGCCGTTCCTCGACAGCTGCCGGCGCCGCTACGGCGACGCGTTCAGCGTCTCCTTCGTCGGCTTCCGGACGCCGATGGTCATGCTGTCCGACCCCAAGGCGGTGCGCGCGCTCTACAGCGGCGTGCAGCACGACCTGCCCCCGGGGCGGACGATCGCCTTGCGCTCGGTGATGGGCGAGCGGTCGATCCTGCTGCTCGAGGGCCGCGACCACCTCGCGCGGCGCAAGCTCATGCTGCCGCCGTTCCACGGGGCGCGCATGCGCGCGTACGAGACCGTGGTGCGCGAGATCGTCGAGCGCGAGCTGGCGAGCTGGCGACCCGGGGCGCCGTTCGCGCTGCACCCGCGGATGCAGGCGGTCACGCTCGAGGTGATCCTGCGGGCGGTCTTCGGCGTGGCCGACGAGGACCGCCGGGCGCGGCTGCGCGCCGAGCTGCCGGTCCTGCTGGCCCGCACGGCGGCGGCGCGCCTGCAGCTGCGCGTGCTGCTCAGCCGCCGGGCCGGGGCACCCGACCCGCTCGTCAAGTTGCGCGCCTCGATGGCCCCCGTGGACCGCCTGCTGCACGAGGAGATCGCCCGCCGCCGGGCCGACCCCACGGTCGGCGAGCGCGAGGACATCCTGTCGCTGCTGGTCACGGCGCGCTTCGAGGACGGCGGCGCGATGGACGACGACGAACTGCGCGACCAGCTGCTGACGCTGCTCCTGGCGGGGCACGAGACGACGGCCACGGCGCTGGCCTGGACGTTCGACCTGCTGCTGCGCCACCCGGCGGCGCTGGCGCGGCTGCGCGACGAACTCGACGCGGGGACCTCGGACGCCTACCTGCGCGCGGTCGTCGCCGAGGCGCTGCGCCTGCGGCCCGTCGTGCCGCTGGCCGGCCGGCGGCTCACCGCCGAGCTGGAGGCCGACGGCTACGTCCTGCCGGCCGGCACGGACGTGACCCCGGCGATCTGGCTGACGCACACGCGCCCCGACGTCTACGAGGAGCCGCTGGCGTTCCGGCCCGAGCGGTTCCTCGACCGCCCGCCCGAGACCTACTCCTGGATCCCCTTCGGCGGCGGCGTCCGGCGCTGCCTAGGGGCGGCGTTCGCCGAGATGGAGATGCGGGTCGCGCTGTCGGCGATCATCCGCGGCTGCGAGCTGCGCCCCGCGGCAGCCGGCGCCGAGCGCGTCACCCGCCGCAACGTGACGCTCGCGCCACGCCACGGCACGCGCGTCGTGCTCGCCTGATCAGCAGTCGGCCTGGACGCGCGGATAGCGCCAGCCGGACTTCGCCAGCGCCTCCGGGCCCGAGATCGCCGGGCGGCCCGCGGCGCTCTCCTTGCCGATGCGCCCCGGCTCGGGGAAGGGGTGCCACGTCAGCGGCGTCGCCTTGCCCAGCAGCCCGGCGCGCAGCAGCGTGTGGGCCGCCTTGGTCACCTCGTCCGGCGCGCCGGCCATCGAGTTCTCGCCCATGATGGGCGTCAGGCGGATGAGGTGGCCGACGGCGTCGTAGCTGTTGGACGCCGACCCGAGCCCGATCACCGTCGCGATCGCGTCGTCGGTGTAGGGCGCGGTGTAGCGGACCATCGGCGCGAGCTGGCAGATCGTCCCGTGGAGCTGCGGCAGCGCCTCGCTGAGCGGGCCGGAGAGGCGCTCGAGGCGCTGCACCACGGTCCGTAGCACCGGCGCCGCGCCGCCCAGCTCACGCACGGCGTTGCGCGCCTGCTGGGCCGCCGGGCGCAGGTCGGCCACCGGCCCGCGCAGCCCGTCGACCGCGCCGGCCAGCCCGCCCACGACGGGTGTCGCCGTCGACGCGGTGTCGCGCAGCAGGCCGGAGGTCCCGCGCACCTGGCGCAGCGTCGACGGCAGCTCGCGCAGGGTGGCGGCGAGCTGCCGGTCGCGCCGGCCGACGGCGCGCAGCGCGGCCAGGCCGCGGCGGGCCGTCACCCGCACGGCCTCGCTGCGGTCGCCGACGGCCGCGCTCACGCGGCCGAGCCGGTCCACGAGCCGGGCGACCTGCGCGCGGTCCTCGGACAGCACGCCGAAGAGGCTGCCGCCCTCCTGCACGACCTGGGAGGCCTCGCCGAGCACGGTGCGCAGCTGCGCTCCGCGCCCGTCGAGCGCCCCGCCGGTGGCCTGCAGCAGCACCCGGGCGTCGTCGCGCGCGCGGCCCTGCAGCACCGACAGGACCTGGTCGACGTCGACGTACTCGTCGGCCTGGCCGACGGGCAGCACGTCGTCCTCGGCCAGCGCCCGGCGCGAGGTCCCCGGCGTGATCTCCACGTAGTTCTCGCCGACCGGGGTGCGCTGGCGCAGCGTCACGCGGGAGTCGGCGGGGACGGGCAGGACCCGGTCGTCGCCGATCTCCATCTCGACCAGCGTGCCGGTGCCCTGGCGCCGCACGGCCCGGACGCGGCCGACCTGCGCGCCGGCCATGGTGACCTTGCTGCCGCCGGCCAGCGCCGAGGTGGTGGGGACGAGCGCGCGCACCGTCGTGACGTCGCCCCGGAACAGGGCGCCGCCGAGCTGCAGGAAGCCGAACAGGACGGCGGCGGCGCCGAGGACGCCGGCGACGGCGGTCGCGAGGTGCGCGCGGGGGTGGCGGACGGTGGCGCGCATCAGTGCTTGTCCTTGGCGGTCGGGACGCGGCCGCCGATGACCCGGCCGGGCGTGCAGGCCTGCGGCGCGTACTCCCGGGGGTCGTTGAGCAGCGAGCTGGACTGCGCGCCGAAGACGACGTTGCCGCGCGGGATCGGGCCCCGGGCGTCGCCGAACTTCGCCATCGACGCGTTCCACTGGAAGAAGCCCTGCACGCCGGTCTTGCAGCCGGCCAGGTCGCGGGTGACCTTGTCGACCGTGTCGATCTCGGGCGCCAGCGCCCGGACCGCGCCTTCGAGGTCGCCCGACAGCGGACGCAGGATGCGCGCCAGCGGCAGCAGGTCGGACACCGGCCGGCGCAGCGCGGCGACGGCCGGGGCGAGGTCGGCGCTCAGCCGGCGCAGCGCGTCCAGCGAGGCGGGCAGCCGGCCGGCCACGGGACCGGCCGCGCGCAGCGCGCCGTCGGCGTCGTCGAGCACGCCGCGCGTGGCCGCGAACGCGGTGTCGATCGCGGCGAGCGCGGGCGGCAGCTCGGCCAGCGTCGCGCCCAGGTCGCCCGAGCCGTGCTGGAGCGTCTGCATGGTGGCGCCGCCCTCGCGCAGGAGCGTGCGCAGCTGGCGCTCGCGGACCCCGAGCTCGCGGGTGAGCAGCCGCGTGTTGTGCACCAGCCGGCGGACCTGGCCGCGCCGGCCGGCCAGCTGGCGCGCGATCCGCCCGGCGGCCTGCACGAACGGGGTGGTGGTGACGAAGATCTGGCGCAGCGACCTCCCGCGGTCGGCCATCCCGTTGCCCAGCTCGTCCAGCAGCGTCGCCAGGCGGGTGCGCTCCTGCGCGCCGAACACGTTGAGGACGTCGGAGACCGACACCGGGAGGTCCGTGCGGTCCTCGGCCAGCGGCTCGTCGGCGTCGGCCACGCCGGCCGCTGGCCGGCCGCGGTCGACGATGTCGAGGTACATGTCCTGCAGGGCGGTGTTGGGCCGCAGCTGCGCGCGGGCGTCGCGGTAGATGCGCCCGAACTCCTTGCGGAGCGCCACGCGCAGCACCGGCTGGTCGCCACGGACCTCCACCTGCTCGATGGTCCCGGCCGGCACGCCCTTGAAGCGCACCTCGTTGATGCCGGGCTGGATCGCGGTGACGTCGCCGACCGCGAAGGACACCTCGGTCGTGCCCGACAGCGCGTTGGGGCTGACCCTCGTGAGGATGTACAGCGCGATCCCGAGCCCGAGCGCCAGGAACGCGAGCACGACCAGCGCGGGGCGCAGGCCCCGCCGCAGCTCGAGCTCGACGCGCGCGCGGTTCAGGCGCTCGGCGCGGCGCCCGCGGACGTCGATCACCGGCCCGCCTCCTTGGTGGTGCGCCGCCGCTGCGCCGGCTCGGTGCCCGGCGTCTGGGCGAGCGGCTGGTAGCCGAAGTACGTGCTCACGGCCTCCTGCAGCGTCTGGCACGCCACGGCCTGGGCGACGTCGGGGTTCTCGATGTAGACCTGGCAGGGCAGCGACGCCGCCGGCGAGCTGCCCACCGTCGCGGGGAAGCGGATGAAGTGCCCGTTGGCGTCCATCTGGCCGCCGGCGCCCGCGGCGAGCGCCGCGAAGGTGCCGCCGATCATCACGGCCGTGGACTTGCCCGTGCCTGCGTCCTTCTCGGCGAGGTAGGGCAGGATCGTGCGGTCGAGGCGCTCGAGGCTCGGCGTCAGGTCGCGCAGCAGCGGGTCGCCCGCCCGCGCGGCCCCGGCGAGCGCGCCGACCGCGGGCCGCAGCGCGCGGACCAACGGGGCGGCGCGGCGGACCAGGCCGTCGGCGCCGGCCACCACCGGGCGCACGTCGCGCAGTGTCGGGGCCACCTCGCCGGCCGGGTCCTCGAGGTCGGCCAGCAGCGGCGTGGCGAGACGCAGCGTGCCGGCGAGGCGCCGGGCGGTGCGGTCGACCTCGGCCAGCGTGGCCGGGGCGCGGCGGGCGAGCGCCCGCACGTCGCCGCCACGTGCGGCGATCGCGTCGAGCGTCGCCGCGGCGCCGGACACGAGGCCGCGCAGCTCCCCGCGCGGCTCGTGCAGCGCGCGCATGGTCCGCGACGTGTCGGCCACGAGGCCGCGCAGGTCGCCCTCGAGCGCCTCGCCGCGCAGCGCGCCGACGCCGGCGCGCACGTCGGGGGCGACGCGCGCCACCTCGTCGAGCAGGCGCCCGGGAGTCCGGCGGTCGGCGAACGCCTGCGCCAGCTCGGGCGGCAGCCTGCGCAGGCCGCTCGCGGCCCCGCCGCGCACGATGCTCGCGACGTCGTCCAGCTCGGTCTGGCGGGCGGTGCGCGCCGTGGGGATCAGGCCCTGCAGGAGGCCGCGGGCGCGGCTGCCGCGCTCGAGGTCGACGTAGAAGTTGCCGCCGAGGACGGTGTGGAAGCGCAGGACGGCGCCGGCGTCGGCGTAGAGCGGGCCCGCGTCGCGCTCGACGTCCATCGTGACGATCGTGCTGCGGCCGTCCGGCGCGCGCTCGGTCGCTGTCACCTCGCCCGCCTGCACGCCCTGGATGCGGACCTTGTCGCCGGGGCGCAGCTGCTGGCTGTCGGCGAACGCGGCGCGCACCACCCGGGTGGGGTCGTCGTGCAGCAGGCGGCCGATCGCGCCCGTCAGGCCCAGGACGAGCAGCGCGCCGCCGAGTGCCAGCACGAGCGCCCCGAGCCGCGCGTCCGAGCCCGCCAGGGCCGTGAGCCGTGCGCGCATCAGCGGCCCTTCCCCAGCGCCACCGGGCGCTCGATGATCGGGTAGGGCTTGGCCAGGTACCTGCAGGGCTCGGGATAGCCCTCGCGCCGCAGCATCCCGGTGACGTCCCGGGTGCTGAACGCCTCGGTGGGCAGCGGCGAGGCGGCCTGCAGCCGGAACTGCATGAGCGGCCCGTTGGGACCTTCGCCGTTCGTCGTGCCCAGGCCGGTCATGCTGCGGAACACCGCGCCGAAGTTCTCCAGGTCGCAGCCGTACGGGCCGAGCTTGCGCAGCACCGGCGCGAGGTCGTCGAGCAGGTCGCCGGCGGGCCGCAGCAGGGGGTCGGCGGCCCGGGTGAGCGCGAGCGCGGCGGGCACCGCGGGCCGTGCGTCGCGCAGGAGGTCGTCGGTCTGTGCGAGCGGCCCGCGCGCCTCCTCCAGCAGGGCCGACGCCGCGCGCAGGCCGCCGGGGGCCGGCGGCAGCGTCCGGCGCACGGCGCCCGACAGCTCGCGGGCGGCCTGCAGCAGCGGCCGGGCGGTCGAGAGCCCGCTGCCGCCGGCGGCCAGCGCGGGCGGCAGCTCCGCGAGCGTCTCGCGCGTGGCGTCGCGCTCGGAGGTCAACGGCCGCAGGGCGCGGACGGCGGCGTCCGGGAGGCGGCCCAGCGCCTCGCGCTCGGCGTCCAGCGGCGTGACGGCGCGCCCGAGTGCGGGCAGCAGGCGGTCCAGGGCGCCGCCGGCGCCGCGCAGCTCGCCGAAGAGCTCCTTGGTGGGCACGATCTCCCGGGCGCCGGCGCGCAGCAGGTCGTTGACGTCGCGCCCGCGGCCGGCGAGGCCCGCGCCGAGCTCGCCCAGGACGGCGCGCAGCGCGCCGCGGGTCTCGCGGTCGAAGGTGTCGAGCGCGTCGGTGGCGCCGGAGGTCAGGGACGTGTCGTCGCCGCGCAGGACCTGCCCGGCGGGCAGCTCGTCGCGGCTGCGCCCGGGCACGAGCTCGACGAAGCGCGCGCCGAGCAGGCCGTTGGCCCGCACCCGGATGCCCGTGCCGGCCGGGATGTGGGTCCCGGGCTCGATCTGCAGCTCCAGCGCGCTCCAGCCGTCGGGGGCGAGGCCGATGCCGGTGACCTGCCCGACCCGGACGCCGCCGATCCGCACGGGGTCGTGCGCGAGCAGGCTGCCGATGCGCGGGACCCGGGCCTCCACGAGCCGGTAGTCGCGGCCGGGCACGCCGTCGTAGAAGGCGGTGGCCAGCCAGGCCAAGCCGCCGATGAGCGCGGCCACCAGCAGCCCGCGGCCTAGGACGCGCGCGGGCGGCTCGCCGTCGTAGCGGCGCCGGCCGCGGGAGGAGCGCAGCGGGCCGGTCATGGGCCGAGCAGGAAGTCGAGGAGCTGGGGCGTCGCAGCGCCGCCGTCCCGGCCGCCGGCGCCCAGGCCGCCCAGCGCGTCCTGCAGCGCGTCGGTGACCTGGTCGACCGTCGGGGTGCCGGGCAGCTCGCGCAGGACCTCGTCGAGTCCGGGGACCTTCGGCAGGCGCCGGGGGCGCTCGCCGCGCGGGCGGTCGGCGGGCTGCGGCTCGCGCGCCGCGGGGCGGGGCGGGGCGGCGGCCGGGCGCCGGCGTGTCGTCGCGCGCCGGCCCGCGCCGCTCATGCGGTCGACCATCGTGAGGATGAGGTCGGGGCTGAACGACGCTTCGCCGCGGAAGACGTGGCCGAGCTGGTCGCGCAGCTGGATGGCGCGCGACCAGTTCTCCAGCACGGCGATGACGTTGTCGGCGCTGTTGTCGAGCGCCTTGGTCACTGGCGGCAAGGCGCCGGCGAGCGTCGCGAGGCTCGCGACGGTGGGGCGGGCGCGGCGCAGGACCGGCGTGCTGCGCGTGGCCAGGCGCGACAGCGACGGCGCGACGCCGGTGGCGGTCCGCAGGGTCGGCGCGGCGGCCTCGCGGAACGCCTCGACGCGCCCGAGCGTGTCGGCCAGCGGCGGCGCGGCGGCGGTGAGCCGGCGGGCCGCGGGGCCCAGGTCCCCCGCCGTCGCCTCGAGGTCGCCCAGGAAGCCGCGCAGCGTGCGCAGCGTCCCGGGCGTGCGCCGCAGCGCCTCGCGCAGCGCGGTGCGCCGCGCCGCGACGGTCGTCCCGGTGTCGGCCAGGGCGCCGATCAGCCGCGACAGCGCCCGGCGCTCGCGCGCGGCCTCGGCCACGAACCGGTCGCTGCGCACCACGAGGTCGTCCATGACCCGGTCGGTGGTGGCCAGCTCGGCCAGCGCAGGACCGGCCTGCTCCATGCCGAGCGGCAGCTCGCGCAGCAGGCGGCGGACGTCGACCTTGCGCCCCACGACGGCCTCGCCCGCGGCGCCCAGCAGGATCTGCGCCCGGGCGCGGGTGTCGGGGTCGAAGACGCCGAGCAGCTGGTCGAGGTCGGTGGGCGTCGTGACCTGCCGCGACGACAGCACGTAGCCGCCGGGCGCCGGGTTGGCGCGCGCGTCGCCCGGCGTCAGCTCGACGCGCTTGCGGCCCAGGAAGTTCGCGGCGACGATCGCGACCGAGGCGTCCTTGCCCACCCGGCCCACCTCGTCGTCGAGCTCGAGGTCGAGGATGACCCGGTCGCGGTCGTCGACGCGGACGTCGACCGTCCCGCGGTTGAGCCCGCCGACCTTCACCTCGGAGCCGTCCTTGAGCCCGCTGGCGTTCTCGAGCGCCACGGAGACCGTGTACGGGTCGTCGCCGGCGACGAGGACCACGGCGCCGACCGCCGCCGCGCCGAGCGCGAGGGCCGTGACCGCCGTGCGGCGCACGCGCCCGCTCATCGCCGCGCCTCCCGCGGGATGCGCACGACCGGGGCCAGGCGCGGCAGGTCGAAGACCTTGGCGGAGGCGCGGATCTCCGGGTCCTTCTGGGGGTCGATGGCGTCCGGTCCGGCGCCGCACTGCGGCAGGAACCACGGCTGGCCGGCGACCTGGCCCGGCGGGCGCGGCAAGCCGTACTCCAGGCCGGAGAAGAGACGGGCTGCCTGCGCCGCGGTGTAGCCCGAGACGTTGCTGAACGCCGGCGCGTAGTTCTGCACCTGGGCGCGGATCATCTTGTCCTTGCCGTCGGTGCCGGAGAAGAAGTCGCCCCAGTTGGAGAAGAACGCGTTGGCCTCGGGCGTGTAGGGCCGGATGCACTCCAGGTTCTCGACGGACTGCTCGCCGATCGAGCGCAGCTGCGGGCTGAGCGCCGTGGCGCGCTGCAGCAGCGGCGTGACGCGCGGAGCGGCGCGGCGGGCGGTGGCCAGCGTGGCGGTGGCGTCGGGGCCGACGTCGCGCACGGTGCGCAGCAGGCCGCCGAGCGGCGCGGCGGTGCGCCGCAGCTCGGGGACGCCGGG
>DASPKC010000021.1:0-15224 GCA_035628295.1 Baekduia sp. | reverse complement strand
CGGCGGACAGTGGCCGGCCGGCCGGGGTCGGTCCGCGCGGCTCGCGCGGGTACAGGGCGAAGGTGCCGAGGAGCTCGCGGTCGCCGCCGCGCACGGGCGTCGACCACGAGGCACGCAGGCCGTGGGCGAGCGCGTGCTGTCGCAGGCCGTCCCAGCGGGGGTCGGTTTCGAGGTCGGCCGCGATCACCTGCCGGCCGAGGAAGGCGGCGGTCCCGCACGACCCCGCCTCGGGCCCGACCCGCAGGTCGTCCACGGCGCGGATGTACGCGTCGGGCAGCGAACCCACGGCGGCGTGGCGCAGGCGCAGCCCCGTGTCATCCAGGAGCAGGACGCTCGCCGCCACGCCGGGCGCCTGGTCCTCCAAGAGCTCGACGAGCGCCGCAAGCACCTCCTGCTCCGGCGCGCCGCGCAGGACGGCATCGAGCACCTGGCCGCGCGCCTGCCGGTGGCGGGCCCGCCGGTCGCCGGCGGAGCGGTCGTGCAGGACGACGAAGAACAGCCGCCGGCTGCCGGGTCCGTCGAGGACGCGGATCCGGACGTCGACGGGGACGGGGTGGCCGTCGGCGTGCAGGGCGTCGACGGTCGCGGAGATCTCGACGTTGGCACGAGCCGTGAGCGCCTCGCCCCAGAGGCGCGTCACGGCGTCAGCCGCCCCGGGGTGGGTCAGCGCGACGACGCTCTCCCCGGCGATGTCGCCGGCCGCGCGCCCGAGGAGGCGGGCCAGCGGCTCGTTGACCTGCAGGACCCGGCCGTCCTCGCGCAGGACGGCGAGGGCCGAGCGGGCATGCTCGAACGCCAGCCGGAAGAGCTCGTTGACCTCCTCCAGCGTCTCACCGCGCGCGCGCTCGGAGCGTCGCAGCGCCTCGACCTGCTCCTCGGCCTGCAGCAGGCGGATGGTCGTGGTGATGCGGTCCGCCAGCTGCTCGGCGGCGCGCCGCTCGCGCGCGCTGAGAAACCGGCGGTCCGCCGGACCGGCGAGCGAGAGCACGCCGAGCACCGCACCGCGCTCCGACAGGGGAAACAGGTGCAGCGACTGGTGGCCGAGGCGGCGCACGACCTGCTCCACGTGCGCCCGGGCGCGCGGGCCGGCGTCCGGCTTGCCCTGCAGCAGGTCGCGGGTCTCGAGGCGCAGCGGCTCGCCGTGCGCGATCAGCCGGCCGACCGGGGCGTCCAGGGGGATCGGCGGGGCGGGGTCGCCGGCGAACTCGCTGGCGGGATGCCCGCGGTAGGCGAAGGCGATGGGGACGAGCGCGGCCGCGTCGTGCGCGGGTCGCAAGTGGACGACGCACCCCGTGGCCACGTCCTCGAGGGCGTCGCGGACCACGGGGTGGAGCGCCGCCTCGAGGCGCTCGATGAAGGATCCAGAGCTGGGCTCGTCGTCCGGCATTCGACGGGCAGCCTATCCGCGCTGCCCGTCGCTTCGGGCGGGGCCGCCCTGGTCGTTGGGTCAGGCCTGGAGATCGTGCGCGTCGAGCGCGGCCCAGGCGGTGGCGGGGTCGCCGAAGGTGCCGATCTCGTGCACCTCGGTCCCGTCGATGGTGTACAGCGCGATCGCCCCGCCGCCCTTGCGGCTCAGGACGAGGTCGGGCCCGACGACGGCGCTGGTGAGGTCGACGTGGTCAGGCGCGGTGGCCGGCGTGCGGGTCATGGGGGAGGACCTTTCGTGTGGGAGTGGGGATCAGGTGTTCGCTTTCTGCACTCCATAGGGTGGCCACTCACGCGTTTGCCGGTGTGAGGGCGCTCACAGACCACGACAGGTCCCGTACATCTCGTACGGACGCCCCGTACAAGTTCCCGACCCCGCGGCGGTGCGATGCTGGGAGGCATGCCGGCCGTCACGGATCTCGTCGCCTCGTTCCCGCACCGGCTCTCCGGCCACTGCGGTTCCGGATCCCTGCGGGCCCTGCTCGAGCACGAAGGGCTCGACTTCGGCGGCGGGCCGCTGTCGGAGGCGGCGGCGTTCGGGCTCGCCGGCGGCCTGGGCTTCTGCTTCGCCGAGCTGCCGGGCCGGCGGCCGCCGGTGTACCTCGTGGGCAGGACCGCCGAGCTCGAGGTCGATCTCGGCCGCACGCTGGGCCTCGGCGTGGACGTCGTGGAGACCGATGACCCGGCCGAGGGCTGGGCCGCCCTGCGCGCCGAGCTCGACGCCGGCCGGCCGGCGATGGTCTGGGCGGACATCAAGCACCTCGAGTACCTGCGGGTGCAGATGCACAACACCCGCCACGCCATCGTCGTGGTCGGCTACGACGAGGAGGCCGGGGTGGCGTGGGTCGCCGACAACGACCGCGACGAGCTCCAGCGCTGCTCGCTGGCGTCGCTGGCGGCGGCGCGGGCGTCCGAGGCGTTCCCCGGTCCGGCCCGCCACCGGGTGTTCCGCTATCGCTGGCCGGTCGGGCTGCCCGAGCCCCGCGAGGCCGTCCGCCGCGCGCTCGCCCGCGCGGTGGTGAACATGCAGGACGACGTCGCGTTCCTGCCCGGCGTGCCGGCCGCCGGAGGCCTTGCCGGCGTCGCAGCCTTCGCGGCGTCGTACCCGGCCTGGCCGGCGCGCTTCGGCGACGCGCTCGACGACGCCCTGTCCGGGCTCGGCGTGTTCATCGTCAAGGCAGGGACGGGCGGCGCGATGTTCCGCTCGCTGCACGCCGGCTTCCTGCACGACATGGCGGGGCTGCTCGGCGACGAGCGCCTGGCCGCTCTGGCGGCGCAGTACGACGAGCTGGCCGGCGCATGGGTCGCGCTCGCCGAGGCGGCGCGCGCACGGGACCACGCGGCCGGGCTGGCGCTGGTGGAGGAGATCGCGCGCCGCGAGGTCGCCGGCGTGGAGGCGATGCGCCGCACGCTCGAAGTTGAAAGTTCTTTCAGCTGAGGGTACGGTCGACGGAGATGCCGTCGACCTCGCTGCCGGCCGCCGCGCTGAGCCCCGCGGCGCGCCGCGCCAACCCGATGCACTGCGGCGGCTGCGCGCCCGCTGTCGGCTGGTCGACGATCAACGCCGGCGAGGCGCTGCCGGGCGTCGTCACGCCGCTGACCTGGAGCGTGTTCGGCGACGGCGTCGAGCGCAGCATGCGCGGCGCGTTCTGCGACCTCGGCGTCCTCGCCTCCGACGCCGTGCCGGCGCGGGTGGAGGAGCGGCTGTGGGCGCTCTTCTACGGACGGGCCGCCGGCAACCTCGAGACGTTCCGCCGCCTCGGCGATCGCACCCCCGGCTCGAGCGGCGACGCGGTGGAGGAGCAGATCTTCGGGTCCGTGCGCGCCGGGCGGACCAGCGAGCCCACCCGCCGCAGGTATCCCGTGGTCGCCGTCCGGATGCCGTGGGCGGCCGCGCGCGTGGGCTCCCGCCTGCGGGCGGCCACGTCGGACATCCACCCCTGGTGGCAGCGCTCGGTCGCGGCTGCACCGGCCGATCCGCGTCAGCTGTTCGCCGAGGCCAACGCGCGCTTCGAGGCGGTCATGCGCCCGCACACGCTGGCCGCCATGCTCTGCCAGGCGCTCTACGAGCAGGTCCGGCGGGCAGCGCAGCGCGCCGGCCTGCCCGGGCTCGAAACGAGCCTCATCACCGGCTACGGCGACATGGCCGAGACCGCGGTGGTCCGCGACCTCTGGGACGTGTCGCGCGACCGGCTGACGCTCGACGCGTTCCTGCGCCGCCACGGCTTCCACGGGCCGAACGAAGGCGAGATGGCCGCGCGGGTGTGGCGTCTGGACCCGTCGCCGCTGGAGCGCCTGCTGCGCAGCTACCGCGCGATGGGCGACGAGCGCGAGCCGCGGCTCCTGGAGGCCGGCCGGGCGGCCGCGCGCCGCGACGCGGAGGCCCGGCTGCTGGCCGCCACGCCGCGAGCCAGGCGGGCCGCCACGCGCCTGCTGCTCGCCGTCGCGGCGCGGCTTATCCCGCTGCGCGGGGTCGGCAAGGCGTCGTTCCTGCAGTGCAACGACGTCATGCGCGCCGCCGCGCACACCGTCGGCGCCCGGCTCGCCGCCGACGGGGTGCTGGCCGGCCCGCACGACGTCTTCCTGCTCACGCGCGAGGAGCTGCTGGCGGCCGCACCGCCCGCGGGGCTCCCGGACGCCGTGGCCGAGCGCCGGGCGGTGCGCGACGAGTACCGCGCGGTCGTCCTGCCGGAGCTCTGGGAGGGCATGCCGCAGGTGCGTCCGGGCGGCGACGCGCCACCTGCCACCGGCGGCGGGCTGCCGACGGTCACCGGCACACCGGTCAGCCCGGGCGTCGTCGAGGGCCTGGCCCGGGTGGTGGTCGACCCCGAGGGCGACGAGGAGCTCGAGGACGGCGAGGTGCTCGTCTGCCGCACCACCGACCCGAGCTGGGCGTCGCTCATGATGGTCGCCTCGGCGCTGGTGATCGACATCGGCGGCGCGATCAGCCATGGCGCGATCGTCGCCCGCGAGCTGGGCATCCCGTGCGTGATCGGCACGCGCGACGGCAGCGCGCTGCTGCGCACGGGCGACCGCCTGCGCGTGGACGCCGACCGCGGCGAGGTCGTCGTGCTGGAGCGCCCGGCGTGAGCGGCTTCGTCCAGCACCCGGACGCCTCGGAGGGCCGCCAGCGTCCCGACCCCGCCGAGCCGTGGTGGCAGGACAGCGTCTTCGTGGCCTGGCACGCCGCCGACGCGGGGATCGGCGGCGTCTTTCGCATCGGCCACGAGCCGCACTTCGACGGCGGCCGCGCCGCCCTGTGGTTCGGGCTCGTCACGCGCGACGGCCGGCGCTATCGGCGCAACGCCTTCGCGCCGCTCACCCCGGACGACCGCCTGCCGGACGGGTTCGGCGCGCTGGACGGGCGTTACCGGCAGGTCTTCCGCGACGGGCGCATGCGCTACCGCGTGCGCGACGAGGACGTCGAGCTCGACCTCGAGGTCGCCGACTTCTACCCCCGCACCGACTTCTTCCCGTCCGACGCCGGCACGATGAGCGAGGACTTCGCCAGCGCGCATTACGAGACGTCGGGGGCCATCACCGGCCACGTGCGGCTGGGGGGCGCGGACTACGAGGTCGAGGGGCTCTGCCACCGCGATCACAGCTGGGGCGCGCGGCGCTGGGACATGCTGCTGGACCACCGCTGGATGCCGGGGACCTTCGGGCCGCAGCTGAGCTTCGGCTCCATCGCCTGGCACGGCGTGGACGACAGCGTGCGGCTGTTCGGCTACGTCGTGCGCGACGGCGAGGTTACGCTGGCCGACGAGGTGGACATCGCCGTCACCATGGAGGCCGACGGCATCAGCTACCGCGCCGGGCAGACCACCTGGGTCCTGCCGGGCGGCGAGCGCCTGGAGCTCGCCTGCGCGCCGTACGACGCGACCGTGTCCGAGCACCACGGCGTGGCGGTCGTCGACGCCATCTGCCAGCTCGAGCTCGACGGTGCCGTGGGCTTCTGCGACCTCGAGGTCTCGGCCAACCCCCGGGCGGGCCGCCGCCCGGTGACGCGCGCGCTGCGCGCGACGACGACCGATGGCCTGAGCTTCCGCGACGCGATCCCCGCCGGGAGGGGTGCATGACCGCCGATCCGCTGATGCCGTCCGAGCGGGCGGTGCACCACTGGACCACCACGAACCTCGGCGAGGCCGTCCCGGGCGTGATGACGCCGCTGACGTGGGCGTTGTGGGGTGCGCCCGGCGAGCGCGCGTCGCGCCGGGCGGCCCACGAGATCGGCGTCCTGCGCGCGGACGAGCTCGAGCTGCCCGCCGATCCGGCGGACTGGATCCTGCGCGTCTTCCACGGCCGGCTGGCGATGCAGCTGGAGTTCATGGCGCTCGTGGGCGACCGCATGCCGGGGACGAGCGGGCGCGACGCGATCCGCAGCATGTTCGGCGACACGCCGCCGGGCATGACCTTCGCGCCCACCCGGGCCCGCTATCCGGCGGTCGCCTGGCGGCTGCCGCGGACGTTCTTGCGCTTCCCGGCGCTGCTGCGCGACGTCGCCGACGACCAGGACCGGTGGTGGCGCGCGTCGGTGGCGCAGGCCCGCGGCCTGGACCTCGACGGCGCCCGCCGGCTCTTCGCCGAGGCCGCGCGGCGCTTCGAGCGCGCCGGCCACGTCCAGCTGCTGGGCACGATGAGCAGCGTGCGGCCGCTGTACGACGCGCTCGAGGCGGTCGTCGCGCGCGCCGGCACCGGCGACGTCGGCGTCCTCAGCGGCACGGGCGGCGCCGAGATGGCCGTCGTGTCCGACATCTGGCGCGCGTCGCGCGGGCAGCTGACCGTGGAGGACGTGGTCGTCCGTCATGGCTTCCATGGCCCCAACGAGGGCGAGGTCTCGAGCACCGTGTGGCGGGAGGACGACCGCCCGCTGCGGGCGATGGTAGCCGGCTACGCCCGGCGCCCGGACGGCGACAGCCCGCTGCTGCGCCTCGCCGGCGAGGATGCCGCGCTGGCCCGCATGCAGGCCGCGGTCGTCGCCGCGCTGCCGCGCACGCGGCGGCCCGCGGCGCGGCTGGTGCTGCGCCTGGCCGCCGAGCGCATCCCGCTGCGCGGGGTCGCCAAGCGCTCGTTCCTGCAGGCCGTCGACGCGGGCCGGGCGGCGGCTCGCCGCGCGGGCGAGCTGCTCGCCGCCGACGGCGTGCTCGACGTGCCGGGCGACGTCTTCCTGCTCACCGGCGACGAGCTGCTCGGCGCGCTGTCCCCGGAGGTGCGCGAGGTCGTCGCCTGGCGGCGCGAGCGCCGCGCCGCCCATCAGGCGGTGCGCCTCGCCACGGCCGAGTGGGCGGGCCTGCCGGAGCTGCTGGCCGCCGGCGACGGTCCGGCCGGCGAGCCCGCGCAGTTGGTGACCGGCACCGGGGTCAGCGCGGGCGTGGTCGAGGGTGTCGTGCGCGTGGTCACCGACCCGACGTTCGAGGACGTCGAGCCCGACGAGATCCTCGTCGCCACCACCACCGACCCGAGCTGGTCGTCGATCATGTTCCTGTCGTCGGCGCTCGTCGTCGACGTGGGCGGCGCGCTCAGCCACGCCGCGGTCGTCGCCCGCGAGCTGCAGGTCCCGTGCGTCGTCAACACCCGCGACGGCACGCGCCTGCTGCGCACCGGCGACCGCGTCCGCGTCGACGGGACCGCGGGAACGGTCGAGGTGCTCGAGCGCGCGCCGCAGGCGCTGGCCGCGGCAGACTGAGGGCCCGGAGCCTGCCCAGGCCCGCGCCCGGCCTCAGGGCTTCAGCACGACCTTCGTGCAGTTGTCGTGCTTGTGCTTGAACATCTCGTAGCCCTTGGGCGCGTCGTCGAGCGACAGGGTGTGCGAGACGACGAAGCTCGGGTCGATCTCGCCGTTGGTGATCCGCTCGAGCAGCGGGCGCAGGTAGCGCTGGACGTGGCACTGCCCGGTTTTGATGGTCAGCGACCTGTTCATCACCGAGCCGATGGGGAACTTGTCCATGAACCCGCCGTAGACGCCCATGATCGAGACCACGCCGCCGTTGCGGCAGCCCATGATCGCCTCCCGCAGGGCCGAGCCGCGCTCGGTCTCCAGCCGCCCGGCCTGCTTGATGCGGTCGTACTGGTGCACCAGGCCGTGGTGGTGGTGGGCCTCGAGCCCGACGCAGTCGATGCAGGCGTCCGGCCCGCGGCCGCCGGTCAGCTCCTTGAGGACCGGCAGGACCTCGACCTGCTCGTAGTCGACGAGGTCCGTCGCGCCCGCCTCGCGGGCCTTGTCCAGCCGGTAGTCCCAGCGGTCGATGGCGATGACGCGCTCCGCGCCGAGCATCAGCGCGCTGGCGATCGCGAACAGGCCGACCGGCCCGGCGCCCCAGACGGCGACGACGTCGCCCGGCTGGATGTCGCAGAGCTCGGCGCCCATGTAGCCGGTGGGGAAGATGTCCGAGAGGAACAGCACCTGCTCGTCGGTCAGCGCGTCGTCCTCGATCTTGATCGGGCCCACGTCGGCGAACGGGACCCGCGCGAACTCGGCCTGGCCGCCCGCGTAGCCGCCGGTCAGCGACGAGTAGCCGAAGATGCCGCACGGCGCGTGGCCCCAGAGCTTCTCGGCCATCCCCGCGTTGGGGTTGGAGTTCTCGCACAGGCTGAACAGCCCCTTGGCGCACATGTTGCAGCCGCCGCAGGCGATCGGGAACGGGACCACCACGCGGTCGCCGATCTTCAGGTTCGACACGTCCTTGCCGACCTCGACGATCTCGCCCATGAACTCGTGGCCGAGGATGTCGCCCTTGGTCATCGACGGGACGTAGCCGTCGTAGAGGTGCAGGTCTGAGCCGCAGATCGCCGTCGAGCTGATCTTCACGATCGCGTCGCGGCTGGTGAGCAGCTGCGGGTCGGGCACCTCCTCGACCTGGACGGTGTTGCGCCCGCTCCAGCACGTCGCGCGCATCAGGCGCTCCCTCCCACCGGCTGCGCCGGCCGCTGCTTGATCTGGCGCCCCGCCGAGGCGCCCTCCGGGCTCTTCTCCGAGCGGGGGATCACGCCCGTCTCCAGCAGCGCCTTGAAGCGCCGCAGCTCGTCGTGGATCGCCTGGTCGGGCGCCTGGCCGACGACCTTCGCCGCCGCCGCGCCGAGCGCGCCGCCGCGCACCGACGGCTCGTGGTCGAGGTGCACCTCGATGCCGCGGCCGCCCGGCGCGGGCACGAACCGCACATCACCGGCCGCCTCCAGTTCGGCCGGGTCGAACGCGCTCCACTCGAACTCGCGGAAGCGCCGCCGGACCTCCTCCTCGCTGCCGCGGATGGTCACGGCGGTGCGCACGTGCAGCGGGCCACCCGGCTCCTCGTGCTGCACGCCGGTGCCGCTGCTGCCCGCGCCGTCGCGACGGTGCTCGGTGTCGGCGCGCGTGAGCTGGATCGCCGTGAAGAGGTCGAGCGCCAGGATGCCGCCGACCGCCGCCATCGCCCGCTGCAGGCGTGCCGCGTCCGCGCGCTTGTGCCGGTGCGCGGCGACCAGCAGCGAGAGGTCCATGAGGTCGCCCGCCACACGGGACCACATCCCGATGCGCCGCTGGCGCATGGCCAGGACGTTGATCGTGGCCAGGTGCTCGCGGACGCCGACGCCCTGCGTCCACGCCACCGCCTTCGGGTCGTCCTCGACGCCGATCGCGCGCAGGAAGCGGCGCGGTGCGAGGTTCATGGGCGCGCCCAGCAGCGAGCTGGTCACGCCGAGCGCGTCCGCCAGGCGGACGGGTCCGACGGCCGGCGCCGAGCGCGGCTGGCCTGAGGCTGCTTCGTGCGGCATGCCCGGGTGGTGTCCGGGGCGCTGCCGGGCAAACGCCCTACGAGGCGGCTGGTTGGATGTCGAGCAGCGGCGCGAGCGTCACCGCCGCCTGCAGCAGACCGCCCGGTGCGTCGTCCTGCCCGGTGAGCTCGATGGCGCGGCGCACGCGGTACGCGACGGTGTTCTCGTGCAGGCCGAGGCGGCGCGCGGTGCGCGCGAAGCTCTGGCCCTCCTCCAGGTAGGTGCGCAGCGTGGCCAGCAGCCGGCGCGCGCTGTCGTCGTCGCGCGCCAGCGGCCCCAGGGTGGCGCGCGCCACCTCGCGGGCCGCTTCGACGTCGCGGGTGAGGAGGTCGGCGACGATCACCTCCACGTAGGGCGTGACGAGCGCCGCGGGGCGCAGCAGCCGGGCGACCCGCCGCGCGCGCACGGCCTGCTCGTGGCTGCGGCGGAAGCCGTCGACGCCCTCCGCGGCGTCCCCCAGGGCGACATGGCAGCCCTGGCCGCGCAGCGCGTCGCGCAGCGCTCCCAGCGCGGCCGCCGCCGGGCCGGGGCGCCCGACCCAGCCGTGGGCCACACCGCCCGGGAGCTGCAGCACGAGCGGCCGCCCGTCGCCCCCGAGCGCCCGGTCGGCCGCCGCCACCGCGTCGGCCAGGGCGTCCTGGCGGGGCTCGCCCCGGGCGCCCGATGCCCAGGCGACGACCGCGACATGCGGGCGCTGGAGCGTGTAGCCCAGGCGGGCGCCGGCGACGGCCGGATCGAGGGCCTCGCCGGCGAGGATCGCCCGGACGGTGTCGGCCCGGACGGCCTGGGCGCCGAGCAGCCGCCGCGTGCGCTCCGCCTCGTAGGCGTCGATGAGCGGGGCGAGCACGGCGTCGACCCAGGTGAAGAAGAACGCCGAGCAGGCGTGCAGCGCCTCGAGGACGAGCGCCGGGTCCTCGCCGCTGGCGCCGAGCTCGCGGTGCCAGACGTCGTGGTAACCCGCCTGGCCGATGCGGTAGGTCCGGATGAGCACCTCGATCGAGATGCCGCGCGCGACGAGGCCCCGCGCCAGCACGACCGCCTCGTGCGGCGGCGGGACGACATGGGGGTCCGTCCACGTCCGCGTCATCGCGGTCAGCAGCGCCACGCTCCCGCGCGACGCGGCGTGCAGCGCCTCGACGAGGTCCTCGTCGCCGGGGTCCAGGACGTTGATCTCCTCGAGCACCCGGGCGATGAGCTGCTCGGCGATCTGCCCGACCCCTGGCTCGATCCGCTCGGCGGTGCGCCGCACGAGCGCCTCGCAGGCGGGGGAGCGGTCGGGGACCGCGCCGAGAGCCGGGATCGCCACGAGCCGAGCATCCCAGGTTTGGTGCTTTCCACGAACATCCGCACCGGCCCGGGGGCGGATCATCGAGCCCGTCATGAGCGCCGCCCCCGCCCTGCAGACGATCGACCTCGCCGCGAAGGCCTTCTGGGCCCAGCCGCAGTCCGAGCGCGACGCCGCCTTCACGGTGCTGCGCCGGGAGAACCCGGTGTCGTGGAGCCGGCCGGCGGAATCCGATCTCCTGCCGCCCGAGCTCAACACGAAGGGCTTCTGGTCGCTGACGAAGGTGGACGACATCCGCGCCGCGAGCCGCAACCCGCGGGTCTTCTCCTCGGCCGAGGGGATCACGATGGAGGACTTCGACCCGCTGATGAAGGAGGCGGCGCAGTCGTTCATCGCCATGGACGCGCCGCGCCACACACAGCTGCGCGGCATCACGCTGCAGGCCTTCACGCCGGCCAACATGCGCCGCATCCACGGCTGGGTGCACGAGCACGTCAAGGCGCTCGTCGACGAGATGGCCCCGAAGGGCCAGGCCGACTTCGTGCAGGACATCTCGGTGAAGCTGCCCGGGCGGATCTTCTCGAGCTTCTTCGGCCTGGAGGACGGCGACCGACGCGACCGCACCATCCAGGCCGCGCAGGACCTGCTGGCGTGGACCGACCCGGAGGTCGCGGGCGAGGGCGAGGACGCGGCGCTGGCGCTCTTCGCCGAGTGCGTGATGACGCTGCACCAGACGGCGTCGGAACTGGCCGAGGAGCGGCGCGTCAAGCCGGGCGACGACCTCATGAGCTGGATGCTCGCCGCCGAGTGGGAGGGCAAGAAGATGACCGACGACGAGATCTGTGCCTTCTTCGTGCTGCTCGCCGTCGCCGCCAACGACACGACGCGCCATTCCACGGCGCATGCCATCCACACCTTCACGCGGTTCCCGGACCAGAAGGCGCTCCTGCTCGAGGACCTCGACGGCCGCGTCGAGGGCGCCGTGGAGGAGGTCTTGCGCTGGTCCTCGCCGCTGCTGCACATGCGCCGCACCGCCACCGAGGACGTCGTCGTCCGCGACGCCGAGATCAAGGCCGGCGACAAGGTCGTCCTCTGGTACTGCTCCGGCAACCGCGACGAGGACCACTTCGACGACCCGTTCCGCTTCGACATCCTGCGCGACCGCAACCAGCACGTCGCGTTCGGGGGCGGCGGCCCGCACTTCTGCCTCGGCGCCGCCCTCGCTCGGCAGATGCTCAAGTACGTCCTCTACGAGGTGTACGGCCGGATCCCCGACATCGAGGCGCCCGAGCCCGACTTCCTCGTCGCGAACTTCATCAACGGCGTGAAGTCCCTGCCCGCCACCTGGACCCCGGAGGCCCGCTGACATGCAGCGCTACGACCACATCGTCATCGGCGCCGGCTCGGCCGGCTGCGCCGTCGCCGCGCGACTGGCCGAGGACCCCGTCCGCCGCGTCCTGCTCCTGGAGGCCGGCGGCCACGACCTGAGCCTCGCGGCGCGGGTGCCCGCCGCCTTCCCCAACCAGTTCCACACCAAGGGCGACTGGGACTACTACACCGAGCCGGAGCCGGGCTGCGACAACCGCCGCATCTACGAGCCGCGCGGCAAGGTGCTCGGCGGCTGCAGCGCCATGAACGCCATGCTGTGGATCCGCGGCAGCCGCCTGGACTACGACGGCTGGGGCCTGCCCGGCTGGTCGTGGGAGGAGGTCCTGCCCTTCTTCCGCCGCATGGAGTGCCACTTCCTGCGCGGCGACGACTGGGGCGCCGAGGGACCGATGCAGATCCTGCGCCTCACCGCCCCGGACCCGGTGGCCGAGGCGTTCGTGGAGTCCGCCGCCGCGGCCGGCATCCAGAAGACCGACGACGTCAGCGGGCCGGACCTCGACGGCGTCGCGCTCGCGCCCACGACGACGGTCGGTGGCCGGCGCTGGAGCACGGCGCGCGGCTACCTCGACCCGCTGCGCAAGGCGCCGAACCTGACGGTGATGACCAACGCCCTGGTGCACCGCATCGTCGTGCGCGACGGACGCGCCGTCGGCGTGGTCGTCGAGCGCAAGGGCAAGGTCATGGAGCTCGCGGCCGCGCGCGACATCGTCGTCAGCGCGGGCGCGTTCAACACGCCCCACCTGCTGCAGCTCTCGGGCATCGGCCCGGCCGACCTGCTGCGCGACCTCGGCATCGACGTCGTCGCGGACAGCCCGGCGGTCGGTGCGCACCTGCGCGAGCACCCGATGACGTTCTGCAACTTCGAGCTGCGCGAGGGCTGGCTGGGCCTGTCGGACGCCACGCACCCCAAGCACCTGGTCAACTGGCTGCTGCGCGGTCGCGGCAAGCTCGCGTCCAACGTCGCCGAGGCCGTGGCGCACATCCGCACGCGGCCGGACGCCCCGGCGCCTGACATGCAGCTCGTCCACGCGCCCACGTACTTCTGGGACAACGGCGAGGCCGAGCACCCGGCGCCCGCGTTCTGCATCGCGCAGTCGTACTGGACGCCGGCGAGCAGCGGGACCGTGCGCGCGACGACGCGCGACCCGCACGTCAAGCCCGCGGTCCAGCTCAACATGCTCACCGAGCGCTCCGACCTCGAGGCGCTGCTGCGCGGCATCGCCAAGGCGCGGGAGATCGTCCGCTCGGGCCCCCTGCGCGACATGGTCAAGGCCGAGATCCACCCGGGCGAGCACGTCCGCACCGAGGCCGAGCTCGAGCGCTGGGTGCGCCAGACCTGCGGCCACACCTACCACCCGGCGTGCACGGCGCGGATGGGGGAGGAGGGCGAGGGCGCGGTCGACCACGAGCTGCGTGTGCACGGCGTGGAGAACCTCCGCGTCGCCGACGCCAGCGCCATGCCGGAGATCACCCGGGCCAACACCAACGCGCCGGCGATCCTGATGGGCGAGCGCTGCGCGGCGTTCATCAAGGCCGCCGACGACGAGCGGGTGCGCCCCCGCCTGCGCCAGCACCACCAGCCGGTCGCGGCGGCGGTCTAGGCACCGAGCTGCGAGCTGATCTCGCTGAGCGAGATCACCTCGCAGGTCAGCGGACGGGCCGGGACGCTCAGGTCCCGGCCCCCGCTGCCGATGCGCTGCAGGCGTGCGCCGTCTGCTGCTCCTGCTCGCCGTCCTGCTGCCGTGGCTCGCCGTCGACGGCGCGTCGGCCGCGCCGTCGGTGCGCCTCGCCGCGGCGCTCCCGGCCGCCGCCCAGCCGGGCCGGGACGTCGTCGTCGCGCTGCGCGTGGCGGGCGCGCAGCGCGTACGGGCCTACGCCGCGCCGCGCGCTGCCTCGCGCCCGGTCGGCCGAGCGCGGGCCGCCGCCGATCTGCGGCGCTCGCGCCGCGCGCGCCACGTCGTCCTGCGCCTGGCCGCGCCGGCGCCCGGCCGCTGGCGCGTGATCGCCTGCGCCGGCCCGCGCAGCGGCCGCCTGCGCTGCACCACGCTGCCCGGGGCGGTGCGCGTCGCCGCGCCGCCGGCGGTGCGGGCGGCCGCGCCGCCCGCCGCACCGTCTGCGGCCACCGCGCCCGCGGCGATGACTGCGCCGCCCGCGGCTCCCGCAGCCGATCCTGTGCCGGTGCCCGAAGCGCCGCCTGCCCACGTCGCCCGCCGCGCCGTCGCGCTGGGCACCGCTGTCTGGTCCTCGCGCCTCACCGACCGCGCCCACGCCGCCCTGGTCGAGCGCTTCGACTCGCTGACGCTCGAGAACGAGCTCAAGTGGGAGTGGGTGCAACCGGTGCGCGGCACGTACGCCTTCGCCGCGCCGGACGCGGCGGTCGCCTTCGCCCAGGAGCGGGGGCTGCGCGTGCGGGGGCACACGCTCGTCTGGCACCAGCAGCTGCCGCCCTGGGTGAGCCGCGCCGCCGCCGACCCGGACGACCTGCGCCAGGTCCTCGACGAGCATGTGCGGACGGTCGTCGGGCACTTCGCGGGGCGCATCGAGTCGTGGGACGTCGTCAACGAGCCGCTCACCGAGGACGGCGTGCTGCGCGACGACCTGTGGTCGCAGGCGCTGGGTCGCGAGTACCTGCGCCTCGCCTTCCAGGCCGCGCGCGCGGCTGATCCCGACGCGCGGCTGTTCCTCAACGAGGTCGCCGCCGAGGGCCCGTCCGCGAAGGCCGACGGCCTGGTGCGCCTGGTCGCCGAGCTGCTCGCCGACGGTGTGCCGGTCGACGGCGTGGGCCTGCAGCTGCACACCAACGCCTGGGGCTTTCCGTCGCAGGCGCAGCTCGAGACGACCATGCGCCGCCTCACCGACCTCGGCGTGGACGTCGAGCTCACCGAGGCGGACGTCGGCGCGCTCGCCTGGCCGGCGGCCGGCGAGCGCGAGGCCCGCCAGCTCGAGGCGTGGCGCGCCGCCGCCGGCGCCTGCGCGGCCGTGCCGCGGTGCACCGGCCTCACGGTCTGGGGCGTCCACGACGGCGTCTCGTGGCTGGGCGCGCCCGAACAGGGCACGCTCTTGGACGCCGACGGCCGGCCGAAGCCCGCATACGAGCTCGTCCGGTCGTTGCTCACGCCGCCGCTGTGACACCGAGGTGCGAGCTGATCTCGCTCAGCGAGATCACCTCGCAGCTCACCGCACGAACCGCCCGCCCTCCTGCACCACCACGCCGTCGGCGCTGAGCCGCCCGCCGTTGCGCAGGTCGCAGATGAGGTCCCAGTGCAGCGCGCTGGAGTTCTTGCCGCCGGTCTCGGGGTACGAGCGGCCGAGCGCCATGTGCACCGTGCCGCCGATCTTCTCGTCGAAGAGGATCGCGCCGATCGGGCGGTCGATG
>DASPKC010000020.1:0-11796 GCA_035628295.1 Baekduia sp. | reverse complement strand
TGGCCGCCGCGCTCGCCGACCAGGGCCACGAGGTCGACCTCGTCTGCCAGGAACGCCGCCCCGAGGAGGTCGAGGGCCTGCTCGGCAGCGGGCGCGTGCGCGTCCACCGCCCGGACATCGGGACCGTGCTGCCGGTGTACGTCGCGGACCGCTACGAGGGCTTCGACGCGCGGCCGTTCGCCGAACTCGACGACGACGAGCTCGCCGCCTACGTGGACGCCAACGTGCGGGCGGTGCGCGAGGTGTGCGCGGCGCACCGGCCGGACGTCGCGCTGGCCAACCACCTGGTGATGGGACCGGCCATCCTTGCGCGCGCGCTCGGCGACGGCGTGCCCTACGCGGTCAAGGTCCATGGCAGCGCGCTGGAGTACACCGTCAAGCGCGACCCGCAGCGGTTCCTGCCCTGGGCCGCCGAGGGGCTCGCCCGCGCCCGGACGGTGCTGGTGGGCTCGCGCCACACGGCCGAGTCGCTGTGGGAGGCGATGGGCGACCCGGCGCTGCCCGCGCGCACCCGCCTGGGGCCCCCGGGCGTCGACGTCGCCGCGTTCCGCCCGCGCCCTCGTGCGCAGGCGGCCGCGGACGTCGCAGCCCTGGCGCGGGCGCTGCAGGAGGCGCGGCCCGAGCGGGCCACCGGCTCGGCGTTCGACCGTGATGCCGCTGCGGCGGGCCGCGCGCTCGGCGCGCTGGACGCCGAGGCCGACCGCCACGTCGCGTTCGTCGGCAAGCTCATCGTCAGCAAGGGCCCGGACCTGCTGGCCGCCGCCTGGCCCCTCGTGCTCGCCGCCGAGCCGCGCGCCCGGCTGGTCGTCGTCGGCTTCGGGGCGTTCCGCGAGGGCTTCGAGCGGCTCGTGGCCGCCCTGGCCGCGGGCGACCTCGCGGCCGTCCGCGACCTCGCCCGGCAGGGCCGCGCCCTGGAGGGGGGACCCGGGGCGCCCCTCGAGCACCTCCTCGCGTTCCTCGACGGGCTCGAGGCCGACCCCGCCGCCCGCGCCGCGTACGTCGAGGCGGCACGCGCCCTGGGGGACCGGCTCGTCGCCGTCGGGCGCCTCGAGCACGACGAGCTCGCGCCGCTGCTGGCCCTCTGCGAGGCGCAGGTCGTGCCCTCGACGTTCCCCGAGGCCTTCGGCATGGTCGCCGCGGAGGCGGCCGCCTGCGGCGCCCTGCCGGTCAGCGCCGCCCACAGCGGCCTGGCCGAGGTCGCGGCGGTGCTCGCCGCCGGCCTGCCGCCCGGAGCGCCGTCGCTGACCTTCGACGTCGGTCCCCGCGCCGTGCCGGAGCTCGCTGCCCGCCTGACGGCGTGGCTCGCCACGCCGGAGGACGCGCGCGCGCCGGTGCGCGAAGCGCTTGTCCGCGTGGCCCGCGAGCGGTTCTCCTGGGAGGGCGTGGCCGCAGGCGTGATCGCCGCCGCACTCGGGCGCCACGGGGAGCTGCCCGTCCCGCCACCCGCCTCCTGACACGCTCCCGTGCGGAGCGACCGACCGTACGGATAGGATCGCCCGGCCGATGAGGGGAGAACCTGGCCGCATGCCCAAGCGAGCGCTGGTGGCGCTCCTGACCCTGTCCTGCGTGCCCGCGCTCAGCGCGTGCGGCCAGGAGGAGCCGGACCTGGTCGCCGGCAAGCAGCTGTTCGTCGAGCGGTGCGGCTCGTGCCACGTGCTCAACCGCGCGGCGACGAAGGGCAACTCCGGCCCGAACCTCGACGCCGCCTTCTCGCAGTCGGTCGCCGACGGCATGGGCCGCGACGCCATCGAGGGTGTCATCGAGGACCAGATCAAGGACCCGCGCCGCGGCAGCATGATGCCCGCCGACCTCGTCAAGGGCGATGACGTGTCGGACGTCTCGGCCTACGTCGCGCGCTCGGTCGCGCGCGGTGGGGAGGACGAGGGCGTGCTGGCCGATGCCGTCAAGAAGGCCGGCGGCGGCGAGGTCATCGCCGCCAAGGACGGCAAGCTCGTGATCCCCGCCGACCCCGGCGGCCAGCTGGCCTACGTCTCCAGCAAGGCGACGGCGCCGGCGGGCCCGATCGACATCGAGTCGCCCAACGAGTCGGCCGTCCCGCACAACATCGTCATCGACGCGTTCGGGCCGACGGGCAAGGGCGCGGTCGTCCAGGACGGCGGCGTGTCGAAGATCTCCGGCACCGTCAAGGCCGGCGAGACCTACAGCTTCTACTGCAGCGTGCCCGGCCACCGGGCGGCCGGCATGGAGGGCGAGCTCACCGTCGAGTAGCCGTGCTGGAGGTCGGTCCCGAGCAGGCCCTCGCCTTCCGGGTCGCCGGGCACCACCTCCATCGCCGGACCGACCCGCGGACCGCCGTCGCGGCGATCGGCATCCAGGAGGCGCCTCCCGGGTGGGGGCCCGTGGCGGTCCACGCCCGGGCGACCGCCCAGCCGGCCGCGGAGGACGTCGTGCTGGTCAACGCCATGCGGGGCGCGCCGCACTGGGTCCTGCACGAGGACCTGGCGATCTTCACCACCGCGCTCGTCCCCCACGACGCCGGCCTGGCGCGGCTGGTGGGCTCGCAGGTGGCCAAGGAGCTCTCGGAGGCGGGCGTCGCCGTGCCCGAGGCCGTGCGGCAGGTCAGCGACGCGGCGCGCGACGCGCTCGCGGCCGGGCCACTGGACCGTGACGCCTTCCACCAGGCG
The DNA here is from genome assembly GCA_035628295.1 of Baekduia sp. Lineage (GTDB taxonomy): Bacteria > Actinomycetota > Thermoleophilia > Solirubrobacterales > Solirubrobacteraceae > Baekduia. The sequence goes on along the minus strand of DASPKC010000020.1, from coordinate 9,151 downwards.
CTGCGCGAGCGCCTGCCCGAGGCGCTGCTGCCGTGGTGTCGCGGCTGTCGCAGCCACCACGTGCGCCCGGGGCTGTGGCGGGCGCTCGGCCCGCTGGGCGTGACGGTGATGCCGGCGCGCGCCACCTATGCCCTCGCGCCGGACGCGGGCGCCGACCCGGCAGCGGCGGGCGCCGAGCTGGTCCGCCGCTTCCTGCGGTGCTTCGGCCCGGCGACGCACACCGATCTGGCGGCGTGGGCCCAGACGGCGCCGGCACACGCCAAGGCGCTGTTCGGCGGGGTCGGCGACGAGCTGGAGCCGGTGCGCGTGGACGGCCGCCGCGGGCTGCTCCTCGCCGAGGACGCGAGCCGCCTCGAGACGCCGCCGGCCGCCCGCGGCGTGCGGCTGCTCGGCGGTCACGACCCGCTGGTCGGCGGGCCGCACCGCGAGCTGCTGGCGCCCGACGCGCAGGTGCGCAAGCGGATGTTCCCGGCGGTCGGCCGCCCGGGCGTCGTCCTGCGCGACGGGCGGCTCGCCGGTCTGTGGCGTTCGCGGAAGGTCAAGGAGCGCCTCGAGGTCGAGCTCGACTGGGTCGCCGAGCCGGCCGACGTCGCGTGCGAGGCGCAGGCCGTGGCGCGGCTGCGCGGCTGTGCGGAGCTCGTGCTGCGCTGACGCCGGCGGCGGGCCTCAGAGGACGGCGCGGGCCAAGAGCACGACGGCGATGACGACGGCCGCCACCAGGGCGACGACGAGCAGCAGGCGGAACGCCGCCTGCTCGGACCGCAGCGGGTCGAGCAGGCGGTCCCAGAGCGGGCGCTCCACGGGCGCGCGGCTCAGATGATGTAGACGGACGTGTAGACAACGATCCACATGACGTCGACGAAGTGCCAGTAGATGCCGGGCACCTCGACGCCGTGATGGTGCTCCGGCGAGAAGTGCCCGCGGAACGCCCGGATCGTCACGAACGACAGCAGCAGCAGGCCGATGAAGACGTGGGCGCCGTGCAGGCCGGTCAGCCCGTAGAAGATGGTGCCCTGCGCGTGGTCCTGCGGCGCGAAGCCGATGTGGACGTACTCGTTGATCTGGACGAACAGGAACGTCGCGCCGAGCAGGAACGTCGTCAGCATCCCGGCCTTCAACGCGAAGCGGTTGCCGTGCTTGATCCCGCTCTGGGCCCAGTGCAGCGTCAGCGAGGACGCCAGCAGGATCGCCGTGTTGACGCCCGCGATCACCTTCGGCAGCTCGGTGCCCTCGGCCGGCCACTCCTGGTTGTTCACGACCCGGATGAAGAAGTAGGCCGTGAAGAAGGCCCCGAAGACCATGACCTCGCTGATGATGAACAGCAGCATCCCGAGCATCTGCGGCTCGACCCGGGAGCTGCGGTTCGCCGGCGGCGGACCGTGGTGATGGTCGTCGTGGTGCCCGAGGGCGCTGATCGCGGCGGCTTCCATGAAGGTGGCTCCTCGTCGGTGCGGGCGGCCGCTAGGCCGCCGTGCGCTCCTGGACCTCGACGTGCTCGACCGGCTTGCCGGTGGCGCGCTTGACCCGCTCGATGAGGTCGGTCCGCAGCCACCCCGACCGCGTCGCCGGCAGGGTGGAGATCACGATGTCGTCGATGCGGAACAGCTGGGCGGCGTTCATCACCGCGGTGTACGGGTCGGGGTCGGCGATCATGCCCGCGGCCAGCAGCCCCTCGGCGATCAGGCGGTCGACGAGCTGCGCCATGCGCGCCCGCGCCCGGGCGGCGTCGGTGCCGGTGCCGCCCTCCTGGGGCACGACCACGATGTAGACGTGCTCCTGGCCCTCGCCCTTCTGCTTCAGGCGCTCCAGCAGCGCGTCCGCCGAGGCGGTGCGGTTGGCGACGACGAGCGTCACCTGGAACGGCAGGCCCTCGCTGTCGACGTCGACGACGACGTGGTCGACGGGCACGTCGACGGCGTCCTCCACCCGCTCGATGAGGTCGCGCCGCAGCCAGCCCGACGACGTCGCCGGGTAGGTCGAGATGATGACGTGGTCCGGGTGGTGCTCGAGGACGGCGTCCATCGTCGCCGAGTACGGGTCCGGGTCGCCGACCTCGCCGATGGCGTTGATGCCCGCGGCGCGCAGGAACCGCCGGGCGAGGTCGATGCGCACCTTGGCCGCGTCGAAGACGAAGTCGTCGTAGATGATGTTGCCGTGCTTCGGCCGGTTGCGGGGCACGCACACGACGACGCGCGCATCGCCGCCGGCGTCCTCCACCTTGTCGCGGACGGCCTGGAACAGCGCCGCTCCGCCCAGGGTCTCGTTGGCGACGACGAGGATCGTCTTCATGCTCAGCTACCTCCGTGCGCGCCGGTTCCGGCTGGGGTCTGGGGACTGGTGGGCGCCGCTCCGGGTTCGCGGAAGACGCCGTGGACCGCGCCGGGCACGCCGTACTCGTACGGCCCGCCGACCACGGTCGGGATCTGGTCGAAGTTGAACACCGGCGGCGGCGAGGTGACCTGCCACTCCAGCGTGAGCGCCCGCCACGGGTTGCTGACCGCCTTCGGGCCGCCGCGCCAGGACGCCACGATGTTGTAGGCGAAGATCAGCGTGCTGAGGCCGACCACGAACGACGCCACGGAGATGATCGCGTTCCAGGTCGCGAATTCCTCCGCGTAGTCGGCGACGCGCCGCGGCATGCCCTGGACGCCGATGAGGTGCATGGGCGCGAACGTGATGTTGAAGAAGATCATCGTCGTCCAGAAGTGCAGCTTGCCCAGCTTCTCGTCGTACATCCGGCCCGTCATCTTGGGGAACCAGTAGTAGACGCCGGCGAAGATCGTGAACAGCGATCCGCCGAACAGCACGTAGTGGATGTGGGCGACGATGAAGTACGTGTCGCTGACGTAGATGTCCAGCGGCACCATCGCGAGCATCACCCCCGAGATGCCGCCGAGCGTGAACATGCTCAGGAACCCGAGCGCGAACAGCATCGGGGTGTCGAGGTGCAGCACGCCCTTCCAGAGGGTGCCCAGCCAGGAGAAGATCTTGATCCCGGTGGGCACCGCGATGATCGCCGTGGTGACCATCATCGGGATGCGGATCCAGTCGTGCATGCCCGAGACGAACATGTGGTGGGCCCACACGGTGAACCCGAGCACGACGATGGCCAGCAGCGAGAAGGCCATCATCCGGTAGCCGAAGATGGGCTTCCTGCTCTTCACCGCGAGGATCTCGCTGATGATCCCGAAGCCCGGCAGCATCATGATGTACACAGCCGGGTGCGAGTAGAACCAGAAGACGTGCTGGTACATGATCACGTCGCCGCCGGCGCGCTGGTTGAAGAAGTTGAAGCCCAGCGTGTAGTCGAGCAGCACGAAGAACTGCGACGCGGCGATGAACGGGGTGGCGATCACCACCAGCAGCGACGTCGAGAAGTTCGCCCACGCCAGCAGCGGCATCCGGAAGAACGACATCCCCGGCGCGCGCATCGTGATGATGGTCACCAGGAAGTTCAGCGCCGTCGCGATCGACGACGCGCCGGCGAACTGCACGCCGATGGTGAACGCCATCTGCCCCGGCGGCGCGCTGGTGCTCAATGGCGCGTAGGCCGTCCAGCCGGACGCGAAGGAGCCGCCCGGCATGAAGAACGACATCAGCATGAGCACGCCGGCGACCGGCAGCAGCCAGAACGACAGCGCGTTGAGCCGCGGGAAGGCCATGTCCGGCGCGCCGATCATCAGCGGCAGGACGTAGTTCGCCAGCCCGGCGAAGACCGGGATGATGAACAGGAAGATCAGGATCGACGCGTGGACGCTGAAGAGGCCGTTGAAGGTCCCCGGATCCACGAACTGCCGGCCAGGCGCGGCCAGCTCGGCGCGCATGAGCATCGCCATCAGGCCGCCGACGAACAGGAAGAAGAACGCGGTGACCGTGTACTGGATCCCGATGACCTTGTGGTCGGTGTTCGGGCGGAAGTAGTCCTTCCACGACTTGGCCCCGTGGCCGGAGTGGTCCTCCGGGCGCGTCTTGCGGCCGGCGGCCCAGTAGAACCAGTAGTCGAAGCAGCCGAGGCCGACGAGGAAGAACAGCGGCGCGGCGAGCATCGAGATGAACAGCCACGCCTCGCCGTTGTAGACGTCGAGGTCGTACGCCGCGCGCGTCGCGAGGCTCAGGCCCAGCGAGAAGGCGATCCCGATGGCCGTGTACAGGGCGGCCCGGTACCAGCCGGGCTCGCGCAGCTTGGCGCTCACTTGGTCACCTCCGCGAGGTACGCGACGAGGGCCTTGAGCTCAGCCGGGCTCAGCAGCTCCTCGTAGTTGGCGGGCATGATCCCTTCGCCGAAGCCGCTGGTGATCTTCGCGTTGGGGTTGACGATGGATTCCTGGATGGCCGCCGCGTCCTGGCCCTGGAGGACCTCGTCGAGATCAGGCCCGGTGCCGCCGCTGCTGCCGGCGTCCGCGAGCTTGTGGCAGGCCCCGCAGGCCGTGGCGCCGGCGGTATTGCCCTCGAGGAACAGCGCCTTGGCGTTCACGTCGGCGGTGCCGCCGCCGCCCGCTGCGCCATCACCGCCCGCAGCGCCGTCGCCGCCGCCGGCGGCCTGGCCCTCGCGCGCGGCGAGCTGCTTGTCGACCCAGGTGCGGAACGCCTGCGGCGTGTCGACGACCGCGGTCTGTCGCATGAACGCGTGGCCGATGCCGCAGAGCTCGGCGCAGACGATCTCGTGGCGGCCGAGGGCCGTCGGCGTGACGCGGTAGGAGGTCGTGATGCCCGGGACGGCGTCGAGCTTCATGCGCCAGTCCGGGACCCAGAAGTCGTGGATGACGTCCTTGGACTTGATGAGGAACTGCACCGACTCGCCCTCGGGGACGTGCAGTTGCGTCGTGGTGAACTTCCTGCCGCCCTCGTTGTAGTCGAACGTCCAGGCGAACTGCTCGCCCGTGACGCCGATGCGGCGCTCCTGCGCGGCGTTGGCCGGCGCGGACTCGATGTCGTCCAGGACGATGTAGGCGTAGGTGCACAGTCCCACGAGCAGGATCGCGGGCAGGGCCGTCCAGATCACCTCGAGGCGCGTGGAGCCGTGGATCGGCGGGCCGTCCAGGCCCTCCTCGCCGGGGCGCATCCGGAAGTCGCGCGCCGCAAAGAGCACGACCGTCGTCACCAGGACGAAGATCGGCACCGAGATGACGACCAGGACGTCCCACAACGTGTCGATGTCGTCGGCCGCCGTGGACCCCTGCATCGGGAACCAGTCGATGGCGATGCCCCAGGCGATCCCCGCCGCCGAGGCGATGGCCCCGACCACGAGCATCTGGGTGATGGTCCGACGACCCCCGCCGCGGCCCGACGCCGCGCCTTTCTCCTCCATGCCGCGATCCTATGCGGGACCGGTGACGGACGGCAATGTCCGCCTGCCCCTGCCCGCCGAGGCGGGGTGCTCCCCGCTCGCCCTGGGAGGTCCGCGCCTCGGGCGCGGGCCCGGCTGCGAACTAGGCCGCGATGGCGCCCGCGACCACGCGTCGCGCGCTGCGGAAGTCCGACGGCGCCACGCCGTGGTGGCGGCGGAACGCCTTGGCGAACTGCGCCGGCTGGCGATAGCCGACACGGTGGGCGACCTCGCGCACCGTCAGCCCGCGGGTGCGCAGGAGCTCCGCGGCGCGGTCCATCCGGACGGCGGTCAGGTGCTCGCGGAAGGTGGTGTCGCCGATCTCGGCGTAGGCGCGCTGCAGCTGGCGGCGCGACGACGCCACGCGCCGGGCGATGTCGTCGAGCGACAGGTCGCTGGCGTACTCGACGTCGACGATGGCCACGGCGTCCTCGAAGAGGCTCGTGCGCAGCTTGACAGTGGCGGGTCGTTGCGTGGGCACTATGGGCAATACGCCTGAAGGCCGCTCGCAGGATGCGTGGCGCAGGCGTCGGGACCGATGTTGGCGCATCGCCACTCCTCTTGTCGAGCCGCCGCGGCTGCTAGGGTTGTCCTTGCGGCAGATGTTGCAAAGTCGAAGGGAGCGCGTGGGGCGATGAAGGTCCGGGACGGGATGAGCACGGTGGTCCTCACGGTGGGGCCGGATCACTCGCTGCGCGAGTGCGCGCGGCTGATGTCGCAGCGCAGCGTCGGCGCCGCGGTGGTCTTCGATCCCGACTCGCCAGGCCCCGGGATCATCACCGAGCGCGACGTCCTCGACGCGGTCGGCGCCGGCCAGGACATCGACACCGAGCGGGTCGGCACGCACCTGACGTCCGACGTCGTGTACGCCGCGCCGGACTGGTCGCTGGAGGAGGCGGCCGTCGAGATGGTCCGCGGCGGCTTCCGCCACCTCATCGTCATGAACGACGGCGACGTCTGCGGCGTGCTGTCGGTGCGCGACGTCGTGCGCTGCTGGACCGACGACGGCGCCACCTGCGACATGCCGGCCGGCGCGCGCACCGCCGGCTGAAGCCAGGAGGAGGAGAGCGGACGCCGGCGGGCGGGCGCTGACCCGCCCGCCCCGTCCACCTACGATCGCGGGGTGAGCATCGTCAAGATCAACGCGATCACGGTCCCGCGCGAGCGCTTCGACGAGTTCGAGCGCCGCTTCGCGACCCGCGCCGGCCGGGTCTCGGGCGCGCCGGGATTCGAGGCCTTCGAGCTCCTGCGCCCCAACGACGACCGCGAGGTCTGCCTCGTCATCACCCGGTGGCGCTCGGAGGAGGACTTCCAGGCGTGGGTGGCCAGCGCGGACTTCGCCGCGGGCCACGCCCAGCACCGCACGGATGGCCCCGTCGGCACCGCGAGCGAGATCTGGTCGTTCGACGTGCTCGAGCGCGAGGAGGCGCCGGCGTAGCGGCGCGGGGCGGCGTGCCCGCCCGGGTGCAGAAATCGTCGAAGACGGTGCATTCGTGCACCCTGGCCGGTCGGGGAGCCGTCGCCCGGCTCGCGGTCGGCGCTACCGCTCGACGTAGGCCCGCAGGTCCGCCATCGCCCGCCGCATCACCGCGTCGGCGATGAGCCCGCGCACCGGTCCCGGGACGAACCGGCCCGGGTCGATGCGCAGGTCGAGCTGGGCGTGCGTGCGCTCGCCGGGCAGCGGCGTGAAGCGCCATTCGCCGGCGAAGTCGCGGAAGTCGCCGCCGATGTACTCGCTGCCGATGCGGTGGGGCTCCTCGAGCACCTCGCGCAGCCGGTAGCGGACGGTCTTGACCTTCGCGTCCACCTCGTACTCGACGACGGTCGCGCCGCTGGCGGCGTCGCGCTCGAGCACGCGCGCCGCACGGACCGCCCCCTGCCACTCCGGCAGGCGCTCGTAGTCCGTCAGCGCGTCGAAGCACGCCTGCGGCGGCGCGGCGATCTCGGCTTGCTGGCACTCCCCGTAGGACGGCACGGGGAAGGGGTGCCCGTCGACGCGCCGCGCCTATCGCACGGGCGCGACGGGCCGGTCAGTGGTGGTGCAGCGGGAGTTCGTCGATGTCGCGCTTGGCGTCACGCACCCACAGCGCGATGACCCACAGGGTCATGATGAGCCCGAAGGCCAGCACGCTCCAGTGGAACGTGACGCCGATGAGCGTGATCGTGGTGCCGACAGCGACCAGGAGCGGGTGGGCCGAGAGGCCGGGGAGGTGGATGTCCTCGCCGGCGGGCGGGATCTGCGGCTCGACGGGGCTCATCAGGCGACGTAGATCGCGGCAGCCACGAAGGTCATGCCGAACATGAAGAAGCACACGGCCCCGGTGATGAGGCCGGAGCGCACGTTCTTGCGAGCGAGGTTGCGGTCCATGACGTCCTTCAGTGTGACGGTTCTCAGAGCTTGACGTCGGCCACCATGGCCGCGAAGAGCGCGGCGAGGTAGGCCAGGGAGAAGAGGTAGAGGCGCAGGGCGTTGCGGCGCGTCGGCTCGCGGTACAGGACGACGGCGCCGGCGATGAAGACCAGGCCGAGCACCAGCGACGACGCCAGGTAGACCGCGCCCAGACCGCCCGCGCAGAACGGCAGCTGCGTGACGGCGTACAGCAGCACGCTGTAGAGCAGGATCTGGCGCCGGGTCTCGGCCTCGCCGCGCACGACCGGCAGCATCGGCACGCCGACCTTGGCGTACTCGTCCTTCATGAGCAGCGACAGCGCCCAGAAGTGGGGCGGCGTCCAGAAGAACACGATCGCGAAGAGGTAGATCGGCAGGCCCTCGAGGCCGCCGGTGACCGCCGCCCACCCCACGAGCGGGGGCACCGCGCCCGCGGCGCCGCCGATGACGATGTTCTGCGGCGTGCGGCGCTTGAGCCACACGGTGTAGACGCCCACGTAGCCCACGAAGCCCGAGAGCGAGAGCGACGCGGCCAGCACGTTGGCCGTCAGCGACAGCCAGGCGAACGCCAGCACGGCCAGCGTGATCCCGAAGACCAGCGCCGCCGTCGGCGAGACGCGGCCGGCCGGGATCGGCCGCGTCGCGGTCCGCGCCATCCGCGCGTCGATGTCGCGGTCGAACCAGTGGTTCACGGCCCCCGCGCCGCCGGCCGACAGGTAGCCGCCGATGCAGGTCGCGAGCACCAGCGCCAGCGACGGACCCTCCGTCGCCGCGACCGCTCCGGCCACCACCATCGTGGTGACGGTGGTGAGCAGCAGCAGCGACTGCACCTTCGGCTTGGTGAGCGCCAGGTAGTCGGCAAGGACCTGGCGCGCCCCCGCATAGGCGGGTGCGACAGCGGTGTGGGCGCGCGAGGCCTCCATCGTCGGCGGCAGCCTACCGGCGGCCGATCTCGTCGGGGACGGCCACGGCGCTAGGCGCCGTGGGTCACCCGCGAGGCCTCGACCTCGGTCTGCGCGGCCGGGGTCGTCCCGCCGGCCGTCTGCATGGCCACCTGGCGGCGGATGTCCTTCATCGGCTCGACCGAGCGGATGCGCGGGACGACGTCGAAGTTGACCGTCGGCGGCGGCGACTCGGTGAACCACTCGAGCGTGTTGCCCTTCCACGGGTCGGGCCCGGAGACGGCGCCGCGCTTGAGCGACCACAGGACGTTGACGAGCGTGATGAGGATGCCGACGGCGAGGATGAACGACCCGATCGTGGAGATCAGGTTGTAGAGCTCGAGGTTGCCGACGTCGGGGTACTCGAACACGCGCCGCGGCATGCCGTCGAGGCCGATCGAGTGCTGGATGAGGAACGTGACGTTGATCCCGAGCCAGATCAGCGCGCAGGAGAGCTTGCCCAGACCCTCGCTCATCATCCGCCCGGTCATCTTC
>DASPKC010000019.1:0-27268 GCA_035628295.1 Baekduia sp. | reverse complement strand
GCCCGGCGCCCGACCGGATCTCGATCTCGCTGGAGATCAGCTCGCCGGCGACCGAGTCGGCGAGCAGCGGATCCTCGAGCGCGGCCGCGTTGAGCTCCTCGTAGCGCGGGACCAATTCGAGCGTCTGCGGGTCGCAGAGCGCGTACTCCTCCTCGAGGCCGACGGTCCCGTCGGCCGAGGCCTCGAAGACGTCCCGCGCGGCGGCGAGGTCGAGCGTCACGTCAGGTAGAAGTAGAGCGCGTAGAGCAGGTCGACCGCGGGGCTCGACGTGTGCACCGTCACCTCCGGCGGGACCTGGAGCAGGGCCTCGGAGTAGTTGAAGATGATCTTCACGCCCGCGGCGACGAGGGCGTCCGCGAGCTCCTGCGCCGCGGCGTTCGGGACCGCCAGGACGCCGACGACGATGTCCTCGTCCTCGACGACGGCCGCGAGGTCGCCGACGTGGCGCACGCGCTGGCCGCCGACCTCCATGCCGACCTTCTCCGCGTCGGCGTCGAAGATCGCCACGACCCGGAAGCCGTGGTCGGCGAAGATGTCGCTGGAGGCGATGGCGCGGCCGAGGTGGCCGGCGCCGAAGAGCGCGATGTTGTGCTGCCCGGCGGTGCGCAGGATGCCCCGGATCTGCGTCAGCAGGCTGTCGACGTTGTAGCCGACCCCGCGCTTGCCGAACTTGCCGAACCCGGACAGGTCGCGACGGATCTGCGTCGAGTTGACGTGCGTGTAGTCGCTGAGCTCCTGCGAGGAGATCGTCTCCTTGCCCATCTTGCGCGCCTGCGTGAGGACCTGCAGGTAGCGCGACAGGCGGGCGGCGACGCCCAGCGAGAGCCGTTCTCCGGGTGGCGCGCCGTTCACGCTCATGCCCGCCCAACAGTACCGGTGGCGCGCCGGACGTCCTCGGCGCCGAACAGCAGCTCCAGGCGCTGCTCGCCGTCGACCTCGAGCACCGGGATGCGCTCGAGCATCGCCTTCAGCAGCGCGTCGTCGGCCTCGATGTCGACCTCCTCGAACGCCAGCCCGAGGCCGTCGAGCAGCGCGGCGGCGTCCTCGCACAGGTGGCAGCCCGGGCGGCCGTAGAGGACCAGGCGCACGCTCAGAGGCCCCGGTCGCCGGTGGCGTAGACGTCCAGCGCCAGGTGGTCGGGGAAGGCGACGGCCGGCAGGTAGCGCGCGGCCGAGGCGATCATCGCCGCGTTGTCCGTGCACAGCTCGCGGGGCGGCACGGTCAGCGGCACGCCGAGCTGCGCCAGGCGCTCGCGCAGCGGGCCGTTGGCGGCGACCCCGCCGCCGAGGGCGAGCGCGGGCAGCCCGGTGTCGCGGAGCGCCCGCCGGCAGCGCACCGCGAGCTGCTCGACGATCGCGTGCTGGTAGGCGGCCGCCAGGTCGGCGGCGCGCTCGCGGGCAGCGTCCTCCCCCAGGTCGCGGACCTTGTACAGCAGCGAGGTCTTCAGGCCTGCGAAGGAGAAGTCGAGCCCGGCGACGCCGTCGGCCGTCGGGAACACGAATGCGCCGGGGTCGCCCTCCGCGGCGAGGCGCTCGAGGTGCGGCCCGCCGGGGAACGGCAGGCCGAGCAGCCGCGCGCCCTTGTCGATCGCCTCGCCCGCCGCGTCGTCGAGCGTCGCGCCCAGGACGGTGAACGACGACCGGTCGTCGACGCGTGCCAGGAACGTGTGCCCGCCGCTGGCGACGAGGCACAGGAACGGCGGCTCGAGCTCCAGGCCCTCCAGGAAGTTCGCCGCGACGTGGCCCTGGAGGTGGTCGACCGGGGTGAGCGGCAGGCCGCGGGCGGCGGCGAGCGCCTTGGCGTGCGAGAAGCCGACGAGCAGCGCGCCGACCAGGCCCGGCCCGGCGGTCGCGGCGACCAGGGTGAGGTCGTCCAGCGTCACCCCGGCCTGGCGCAGCGCGTCGTCGACGACCTTGTCGGCCAGCTCGAGGTGGTGGCGGCTGGCGACCTCCGGCACGACGCCGCCGTACGCGTCGTGGATGCCCTGCGAGGAGATGACGTTCGAGCGGATCGCACCGCCGGCCGTGACCACCGCGGCGCAGGTGTCGTCGCAGGACGTCTCGATGGCGAGGATCACGGGTGCGCCTCCGGGCCGCCCGGATCGGCGTTGGGCACGTCGGTCAGCGACCCCCGCAGGGTCGACGGCGTGCGCCACATGATCAGGGCGTCCTCCCCGTTGTCCTGGTAGTAGCGCCGGCGCCGACCGGCCGCGAGGAAGCCGTGGCGCTCGTACAGGGCGATCGCGCCGGTGTTCGACGGCCGGACCTCCAGCGTGAAGCGCGCGTCCTCGTCGTCGACGCAGCGCAACAGCTCGATCAGGAGCGCGTCGGCGATGCCCTGCCGGCGGTGCACCGGGTCCACGGCCACGTTCATGACGTGCCACACGGTGTCGTAGCGCGAGCAGACGCAGTAGCCGACGAGCGCGTCGTCGCGGGTCGCGGCCAGGCACCAGCCCGCGGGCTTGGACAGCTCGAGGACGAACATGGCCAGCGACCACGGCGTCGGGAAGGCCCGGCGCTCGATGGCGATGACCTGCGGCAGGTCCGCGTAGGTGAGGCGGCGGATCTCGAGCTGGGGCAGCGAGGCGGTCAAGCGCGCGGGGTGGCGTCGGGCGGCCGGACGTACTCCGGGACGAGGGCGTCGCGCCCGATCGCCGGCGCCTGCGCTGCCAGCCGGCACAGGGCCCCCGCGGCGACGGCGTGCCGGCGGTCGCCATCGGGCGGGACGTCGGCGCCGGCCGCTGCGAGCCGGTCCCTGGATCGTACTGCGCCGTCCCCGCAGGCCAGCCAGGGCCCCGGGGCGCGTGTCAGGAGGTCGGACAGGCCCTCCGGGCGCACCGCGCACGGGGCCGCCAGCGGGGTGCCGTCCGCGCGCCAGGTGGCGCAGAACAGCTCGCCGCGTCGCGCATCCAGGCACGCCAGCACGGGCCCCCCGTGGCCCGCGGCACCGGCGGCCACGGCGGCGAGCGTCGAGACGGCGGCCACCTCCGCGCCTGTGGCCTGGGCGAGGGCGCGGGCCGTCGCCACGCCGATGCGCAGGCCGGTGAAGGTCCCCGGCCCGACCCCGGCGGCGACCCGGTCCACGTCGCCGAACGCCAGGCCGGCGTCCCCGAGCGCCGCGGCGCAGAGGCCCAGCAGCTCGCGGACGTGCCCCGGGCGCTCGCCCGGCGCCGGGTCGTGCCGGCGCTCGGCCAGCAGGTCGCCGTCGCGCGCGACCCCGACCACCGTGGCGGCCGTGGCGGTGTCGAGGGCCAGGACGATCACGGCTCGCGCACCTCGATCTCGCGCCGGTCGGCGCCGGCGTGGCGCAGCAGCACGCGAGCGCGCACGCGCGGCAGCTCCGGCTCGGCCACGGCGGGCCACTCCACGAACGCCACGGCGTCGGGCGTCAGGTAGTCGTCCAGCAGCGCGGGGTCCTCGTCGGCGAGCGTGCTGAGCCGGTGCAGGTCCAGGTGGCTGACGACGACGCGGCCGGCGTGCCGGCGCCCGAGCGTGAACGTGGGGCTCGTGACGCGGCCCGTGACCCCCAGCGCGCGGGCGGCCCCCCGCACGAACGTGGTCTTGCCGGAGCCCATCTCGCCCTCGACCAGCACCACGTCCCCGGGACGCAGCCGTGCGGCGAGCCGGGCGCCGGCCGCCTCGGTCTCCGCCGCGGAGGCGGTCGTCAGGGACTCAGAAGCGCTCAGGGGCGGTGCGCAGGCGCAGGCCGAGGCCGGTGAGCAGGATCGTGGCGCCCAGCAGCGCGACGACGCGCGGATCGCTGCCGGTGTCGGGGAGCTCCGACGCCTCGGCGTGCTGGTGCGGCGCGGGCGCTTCGGGCTCGGGCTCGGGGGCCGGCTCCTCCGGAGCGGGCTCCTCGGGGGCGGGCTCCTCCCCCTGGGGCAGCTCGGAAGTCGGCGGCAGGCTCTCCGGTGAGGGGATCTGCTGGGCCCCGGCCGCGGGCGCCAGGGCACCCGCCGCCAGGGAGGCGGCGAGCAGCACGATGGCGCGGCGGACGGCGAGCACGGCGCGGGATGGTAGTCGGCGGGGTAGGTCGGACGGCATGACGCGCTTCTGGTTCGCCGGCTCCACCGAGGAGTTCGCACCCTCGGCCCTGCTCGCCCAGGCCCAAGCGGCCGAACGGGCGGGGTTCGACGCGCTCGCCTGCTCGGACCACTTCGCGCCGTGGTGGCCCGAGGGCGCGGCGACGAGCGCCTGGGCGGTGCTGCCGGCCATCGCGCAGGCGACGTCCGCGCCGTTCGGGACGTCGGTCACCCCCGTGCTGCACCACTACCACCCGGGGCTCGTGGCCCAGTACTGGATGTCGCTCGAGGAGCTCTACCCCGGCCGGCCGTTCCTCGGCGTCGGCTCCGGGGAGGCGCTCAACGAGGTCCCGCTCGGCCTCGAGTGGCCCGACCCGGACGAGATGCTCGGGCGCTTCGAGTTCGGGCTGGAAGCCATCAAGCGGCTGTGGGCGGGCGAGACCGTGACCATGGACGGCGGGTGGTTCCAGCTGCGTGACGCGAAGCTCTACACCCGGGCGGCGAATCGGCGGCCGCGGCTCTACGTGAGCGCGTTCGGCCCCAAGGCGGCGGCGATCGCCGGGCGCCACGGCGACGGGCTCTGGACGCTTGCCGACCCGGCCCGGGCTCCGGAGATCGTCGAGGCCTACCGGGGGTCCTGCGCGCAGTCCGGCCGCGAGCCGGGCGAGATCATCCTCCAGACCGGCTTCCACCTCTCCGACGACGAGGAGCAGGCGATCGCCTGCGCGCGCAAGTGGAAGGCGACGCAACTCGACGAGGCCTACATCCGCGACGTCCACGACCCCGTCGAGATGGAGGCCGAGGCGCACACCCGGATGACCGACCTCCAGTTCGCCAAGGAGGCGTTCCTGGTGGGCGCCGACGCCGACGAGCAGATCGAGCGCCTGCGCGAGATCGACGCCATCGGGCCGACGGTGATCTGCCTGCAGCTCATCGGCGACGACGACCCCGCGCGGTCGATCGAGCGCTACGGGACGGAGGTGCTGCCGGCGCTGCGCGGCACGTAGCGCGGCGCCGCGGCCGCGGCCGCGGCGGGACCTGACGCGGCGGCCGGCACAGGCCCGCGGGCACGCGACGACGGCGGGCCCCGTGTCCGCATTCAGCCAGGGTGGCGCTCGCCGTCCCGTCCGGCGAGCCGCGCGAAGACCTCGTCGCGCAGGCGCCGCTGCCCCACCGCGTCGAGCCCACGGTGACCCAGCACCTGCTGCCTCAACTCCCCGGGCCTGCGGACCCCACGGCGTCCGTGCGCGACGGCGAGATTGTCGAACACGAGCAGCTGACCCGGGCGGAGGCGCACCTCCCATTCCTGGAGCCGGACACCGAGGCGCTCGAAGAAGGCGCGCTCGGCCTGCAGCGACGCGAACTCCGCACCACACAGAAATGCCGGGTCGGCGCGGACGCTCGGCAGGGCGGGCGCGCCGCCGAGCACCGCTTCCATCAGACGGGCGAGACTGCCCTCGACGTAGCCGGGGGAGCCGGCCCGGCCGCCGTGCAGGCGCCCGTAGCGCTCCACGCGCGCTGGCCATTGCGCGACGCCACCTGCGCTCGCGGCCAGGCCGTCCAGCGCGACAAGCCGCGTGGCGGCGACCGGCGCGCCGGCACCGACCGGGATGTGCAGCGCCGTGTAGCGGCCCACATCGGCCGGGCCGCGCGGTTCGAGCGGCAGCCCGAAGTCGATGTGCAGCGTCTGGAAGTCGCGGCTGGGGGCCCCGTCGGCGGGCGGGAGGACGAAGGTGCCGAGCACCTCGAGGTCGTCGCCGGGCATGAGTGAATGAGCCGCGTCGAACGCCTCCTGGGTCGAGGCGAACGGCCCGTCGTGCACGACGTGGCCGTCCCACCGAAGCCGCGAGCGCAGAAGGTGTCGGGTCCGCACGGGCATCCCGGGCGTCCTAGAACAAGCTCGGCTGGACCGGAGCTTCGGCGACCGACAGCGCCTCCGGCGCCGCGGCCTCCGCGACGTCGGGCTCGGGCACCACCGGCGCGGGCGCCGCGGGCTGCTCGGGCGCGCCGAGCGCCAGCAGCTCGGGGATGCGCGCGAAGTCCTGGCGCAGCACCTCGACGTTGCTGGGCGTGTAGAGCGCGGCGGCCGGATGGAAGAGCGGCAGCAGCCGCACCCGGCGCGGGCCGATGACGCGCTCCTCGGCGCGGCCGTGCAGGCGGGTGATCCCGGTCGGATCCCCGCGCAGCAGCTTCGTCGAGAAGTTGCCCAGCGTGCAGACGACGGTCGGCTGGATCACGTCGAGCTGCGCCCACAGCCAGCCGTGACAGGCCTCGATCTCGGCGGGCTGGGGGTCGCGGTTCTGGGGCGGGCGGCACTTGAGCACGTTGGCCACGAAGACGTCCTCGCGCCGCAGGCCGATCTCCGACAGCAGCTGGTCGAGCAGCCGCCCCGCCGCGCCGACGAACGGCAGGCCGCGCTCGTCCTCGGTGCGCCCGGGGGCCTCGCCGACGAACATCAGGTCGGCGTCGGCGTTGCCGGCCCCGAAGACGACCTGGGTGCGGGTCTGCGCCAGCGCGCAGCGCGTGCAGCCGCGGGCGTCCAGGAACACGTCCTTGAGGGCGTCGCGGCGCGCGTCGCGGTCCACGCGGGCAAGGTACCCGCCGGCCCGGACACCGGGTGTGACGACCGCGCAGCGTGGGGGTACTACACTGCGCGACGATCGAGTCAGGTTCGCGACCGGCATCCCCTTCGGAGGGGAGCTGGACCGAGAGACGACGATGACCCTCCATGAGCTCCGTGTGGCCGTGATCGGCCACGGCCGCCTGGGCGGCGCCCTCAGCCGAGCGCTGCGCGCGGGCGGCCTGACCGTCGACGGCCCGCTCGGCCGCGGCGCGGACGGCGCCGGCGCCGACGTCGTGCTGCTCTGCGTCCCGGACGGGGCGATCGCGGACGCTGCCGCCTGCCTCGCAGCGCGCGACGGCCTGCTCGTGGGCCACTGCTCCGGAGCCACGACGCTGGACGTCCTCGGCGCGCACGAGGCGCTCTCGCTGCACCCGCTGATGACGGTCCCGTCGCCCGAGGCCGACCTCACCGGCGCGCCCTGCGCCGTGGCCGGGTCGACCGACCGCGCACGGACCGTGGCCGCGTCGCTCGCGCAGGCCGCGGGCATGCAGCCCTTCGCCGTCTCCGACGACGACCGGGCCGCGTACCACGCGGCCGCCTCCGTGGCGTCGAACTTCCTCGTCACCCTCGAGCTCTTCGCCGAGCGCCTCGCAGCGACCACCGGCGCCGACCGCGGCCTGTTCGCGCCGCTCGTCCGCGCCACGGTCGACAACTGGGCGCGTGACGGCGCCGCGGCGCTCACCGGGCCGATCGCCCGCGGCGACGAGGCGACGGTGCAGCGCCAGCGCGCGGCGGTCGCCGAGCGCAGCCCCGAGGACCTCGACCTGTTCGACGCGCTCGCCGAGGCGACGCGCCGCACCGCCGGGGTCCCGGCGTGAGGACCGTGCGCGCGGTCAAGGACCTCCGCGCCGCCCTGACCGGCGCCCGGCGCGCCGGCAGGACGATCGCCCTGGTGCCGACGATGGGCGCACTGCACGACGGGCACCTCAGCCTGATCCGCCGCGCGCGCGAGGACGCCGACGTGGTCGTCGTCTCGCTCTTCGTCAACCCGGCGCAGTTCGACGAGGCGGCCGACCTCGCCGCCTATCCCCGCGACGAGCGCCGCGACGCCGGCCTGGCCGCCGAGGCCGGCGCCGACCTGCTGTTCGCGCCGGGGCCCGACGAGGTCTACCCGCCCGGTTTCTGCACGACGGTGGTCGTCGAGGGCGCGCTCACGACCGAGCTCGAGGCGCGCGAGCGCGGCGCCGCGCACTTCAACGGCGTCACGACGGTCGTCACGAAGCTCCTGAACATGTGCGGCCCGGACGTCGCCTACTTCGGCCAGAAGGACGCGCAGCAGGCCCTCGTCGTCCGCCGCCTGGTGCGCGACCTCGACATCCCGGTGCGCATCGAGGTCCTCCCCACCGTCCGCGAGGACGACGGGCTGGCCCTCAGCAGCCGCAACGCGCGCCTGCACGGCGCCGAGCGCGTCCGTGCCCGCGCCCTCAGCCGGGCGCTCCAGGCGGCCGAGCGCGCCGTAGCCACCGGCCGGCGCGACGCAGACGCGGTCCGCGCCGAGGCGCTGGCGGCCATGCACGACTTCGACGTCGAGCCCGAGTACCTCGCGCTCGTCGACCCGGAGACCCTCGCCCCGGTGGAGGAGGTGGCCGGCGACGTGCTCGTCGCGGTCGCCGCCCGGATCGGCGCGACCCGCCTCATCGACAACACCCTCCTCACCCCCGAACCCCGCTAGGACCCGGAGAGCCCCACATGCAGCGCACGATGCTGAAGTCGAAGATCCACCGCGCGACGGTGAGTGACTGCGACCTCCACTACGTCGGGTCGATCACGATCGACCCGGACCTCCTGGAGGCGGCGGACATCCTCGAGCACGAGCAGGTCCACGTCGTCGACGTCGACAACGGCGCGCGCTTCGAGACCTACACGATCGCCGGCGAGCGCGGCTCGGGCGACATGAAGGTCAACGGCGCCGCGGCCCGGCTCGTGCACCGCGGCGACACGATCATCGTCATCTCGTACGCCCAGATGGACCAGGCCGACCTGGAGCGCTACGAGCCCCGGGTGGTGCACGTCGAGAAGGGCACCAACCGCATCATCGACGTCGACGACGCCGTCGCCACGCTGCTGACCGAGGCCACGGCATGAGCTCCGCGCCGCTGACCTCTGACCACCTGCCGGTCACCCTGCCGCGGCTGCTGGAGAAGAAGCACCTCGGCGAGCCGCTGGTGATGGTCACGGCCTACGACTACCCGTCGGCCCTCGCGGTCGACAAGGCGGGTGTCGACCTGGTCCTGGTGGGCGACTCGGGCGCTATGACGGTGCTCGGCTACGACTCGACCGTCCCGGTGACGCTCGACGAGCTGCTGATCCTGGCCAAGGCCGTGCGCCGCGGGCTGCGCACGCCGTTCCTCGTGGGCGACCTGCCCTTCGGCTCGTACGAGATCTCCGACGAGCAGGCCGTCGCGACGGCCATGCGCTTCGTCAAGGAGGCCGGCTGCGACGCCGTGAAGCTCGAGGGCGGCGGGCCGACGTCCGTCGCGCGCGCCCGGGCCATCGCCTCCGCGGGCATCCCGGTGATGGGCCACGTCGGCCTGACGCCGCAGACGGCCACCGCGCTGGGCGGCTACCGCGCCCAGGGCCGGACCGCGACGCAGGCGACGCGGGTGGCCCGCGAGGCGCTCGCGCTGCAGGATGCCGGATGCTTCTCGATCGTGTTCGAGGCGATCCCCAGCGCCGTGGCGTCGGAGCTCATGCCGCACCTCCAGATCCCGGTGATCGGGATCGGCGCCGGACCGGACGTCGACGGCCAGGTCCTGGTGTTCCACGACCTGCTGGGGATCCGCGAGGGGCGCGGCGCGAAGTTCGTGCAGCGCTACGCGGGCCTGCTGGACGAGATGACCGCCGGCGTGCGGTCCTACGCCGCCGATGTGCGCTCGCGCCAGTATCCCGCCCCTGAGCACGGCTATTCCATGCCCGACGAGGAGCTCGACGCCTTCCGCAGCGCCTTTCACAGCGTGCTGACCTGAGCTTCACCTACGCTTCCGCGCGTGGCTCGACTCTCACAGGTGTTCGCGCCGCGCGACCGGGAGTTCTTCGACCTGTTCGAGGAACAGGCCGGGAACTGCGCGCGGGCGGCAGACCTCCTCGACCAGATGCTGGCCCACTGGCCCGAGCGCTCGGAGCTGGTGCGCGACATCCTGTTGTGCGAGCAGGAAGGCGACCGGATCACGCACGACGTCATCCATCGGCTGAACCAGACGTTCGTCACGCCGATCGACCGCGAGGACATCCTGCAGCTCGCGTCGGCGCTCGACGACGTCGTCGACTTCACCGAGGAGGTCGCCGACTACCTGGGGCTGTACCGCATCGAGGCGCCGATGGAGCAGGCGGTGAGCCTGGCGCACCTCCTCGTGCAGGCGACGCGGCAGATCCACGAGGCGATGCCGCGCCTGCGGGGCTTCACGGGGCTCAACCACTACATCGTCGAGATCCACCGGATCGAGAACGACGGCGACCGCGTCAGCCGCGAGGCGATGGCGTCGCTCTTCGAAGGCGGGATCGACCCGATGGTCGTCATCAAATGGAAGGACATCTTCGACCGCCTCGAGAACGCGATCGATGCCTGCGAGCAGGTGGCGAACGTCCTCGAGTCGATCGCCATCAAGAACGCGTAGGACCCGGTGGACGCGGACATCGTTCTGGTCATCGTCGTCGTGACGGCGCTGGCCTTCGACTTCACCAACGGCTTCCATGACACCGCCAACGCCGTCGCCACGTCGATCTCGACGCGTGCGATGTCGCCGCGGCTGGCGGTCGGCATGGCCGCGGTCCTGAACTTCGTCGGCGCGTTCATCTCGCTGGAGGTGGCGGCGACCGTCGCCTCCGGCATCGTCGAGTCCGACGTCATCACCGAGACGATCGTGTTCGGCGGCCTGATCGGCGCGATCGCCTGGAACCTGGCCACCTGGTGGTTCGGCCTGCCGTCGAGCTCCTCGCACGCGCTCATCGGCGGCATGGTCGGGTCGATGTTCGTGGCCGAGGGCGCCGACGCGATCCTCGGCGACGGCCTGCTCGAGAAGGTGGTGATCCCTGCGCTCGTGGCGCCCACGCTCGCGTTCGCGGTGGCGGGCCTGGCGATCCTCGTCTCCTACCGCGTGGTGGGCCGCCAGCGCCCCGGTGTGGTGATCCGCGGCTACAAGGTCGGCCAGATCTTCTCCGGCTCGCTCTTCTCGCTGGCCCACGGGACCAACGACGCCCAGAAGACGATGGGCATCATCACCCTGGCGCTCATCGCCTCGGGCCACCTGCCGGCCGACGACTTCGACGTCCCGTTCTGGGTCATCTTCAGCTCGGCCGCCGCCATCGCGCTGGGCACCTACTCGGGCGGCTGGCGCATCATCCGCACGATGGGCAGCCGCATCATCAAGATGGACGCGGCCCAGGGCTTCTCGGCGCAGACCTCCGGCGCGGCGGTCGTGCTGACGGCGTCGCATCTCGGCTTCCCGCTCTCGACCACGCACGTCATCTCGGGCGCCGTCATGGGCGCCGGCGCGGCGAAGCGGCTGTCGGCGGTGCGCTGGGGCGTCGCGGGCACCATCGTGATCGCCTGGGTGCTCACGCTGCCGGGCGCGGCGCTCATCGGCGGGCTGACGTACGCCCTGGCCAGCATCTTCGGTGACGGCGCGCTCGGGCCCGCGCTCGTCTTCCTCTCGGTCGCGGCGCTCATCAGCGCCGCGTTCGCCAAGCGGGTGCGCAAGGGCCCCGCGCTGACGGCGGAGGCATGAACGTGATCGCGGAGATCAAGTGGGACGCGCTGGGCGAGCTGCTGTACGTCGCCCCCGTCACGGCGGTGGGCGTGTCGATCATCTACTCGCTCGTGATCCTGGGCGTGGCCCGCGCCGGCGAGGCCCGGCGCGAGGGCGCCGCGGGGATGGCGGCGATCCACGGGACGATGGCGGCCGTCGCCGCCGCAGCCTTCCTGACGGCGCTCGTCGCCGCGATCTACGTGATCGTCGAGGGCTGAGCGGGGCGCCCTCAGCCCGCGAGCGGGCCGTCGCGGCCCTGCGGGCGCTCGTCGTGGATGGTCCGCAGCACGCGGGCCGGTGACCCCGCCGCGATCGAGAACGCCGGCAGATCGGCCGTCACGACGCTGTTGGCGCCGATGACGCAGCGCTCGCCGATCGTCACGCCGCTGGTGACCACGACGTTCGCGCCGCACCAGACGTTGTCGCCGATCCGGGTGGGCCCCTTGGACGTGAAGCCCTGCCACGGCACCGGCAGCTCCGGGTCGTCGAAGCGGTGGTTGCCGTCGGTGACGAAGCAGCCGTTGGCCAGCATGCAGTGCCGGCCGATCTGCACCTCGTCGATGGCCGCCACCTGCACCCCGAGGTTCAGGAAGGAGCCCTCGCCGATGCGCAGGCGCCCCGAGCCGGTCAGCCAGACGCCCGGCTCGAAGTGCACCTGCGGGCCGATCTCCAGGCGGCCGTCGGCGAGCATCTCGAGCACGTCGCCGTGCAGGGGCCAGCGCGCGAAGGCCCCGCGACGGGCGAGCTCCCAGTGGATCCGCGCCCGCCGGTGGGGCAGCGTGTTGCGCTGATACCAGCGCCACTTGCGCCACCACAGCAGCGCGCGGTCGCGGGTGATCGGCATGGCGGGCGGCCCGCCCCGCCTCAGGAACCCTGGCCGCGGGAGGGACGGCCGCCCTGCGCGGGCGGCTCCTGGGCCGCGGCGCCCCCGGCGGAGAGCAGCTTGGCGAGGTGCTCGGCGATCTCGTGCGCCGTCGCCTCATGGCCGCCGGCGCGCAGCCGCGCCTGCACGGCGTTGAGCGACGTGCGGTCGGAGAGGTCGCGCTGGGCGGACTGCAGCTGCTGGCCGATGGTGGCGCCGAGGTCGCGCAACCGCTGCTGGGCCTCGCGCACGGCCTCGGCCAGCGCCTTGCCCTCGATCGTGGCGATGTCGGCCTGCGCCCGTGCCTCGCGCAGGAGCGCGTCGGCCTGGGCGCGAGCCTCGTTGGACGCCTCGCGCACGGTGCGCCGGGCGTCGGCGAGCTCCTTCTCGGCGGCGATCCGCAGCCGGTCGGCCTCGCCGCGGGCGCCGGCGAGATGCCGCTGCGCCTGCTCCTCGGCGGTGCGCTGGACCTCCTGCGCGCGCGCCTGGAGCTTGGCCTCGCGTTCGGCGAGCAGCTCCTGAACGTGGCGCTCGGCGTGCTCCTGGGCCTGGGACGTGATGCGTGCGGCCTCCTCGCGGGCGGCGGTGCGCAGCGCCTCGGCCTCCTGGCGGGCGGCGGTCACCGCCGTCTCGGCCTCCTCGCGCGCCTCGGCCAGGACGCGGGCGGCCTCCTCGCGGGCGGAGGTCAGCTCCGCCTTGGCGCGCTCGCGCGTCTGCGCGAGGATGCTGCGCCCCTGGGCCTTGGCCTCCTCGACCAGCGAGGCGGCCTCCTGCTGGGCGCGCTCCTGCTGCTCGTGGGTGCCCGCGGAGAGCTGCTCGGCCTGTGCCTTGGCCTCGCGTAGCAGGCGCGCCACCTCAGCGCGGGTCTCCTGGCGCAACGCCTCGGCGTCGCGGGCGGCGTCGGCCACCATCGCCTGGCCGTCCTCGCGCGCGTCGGCGAGGATCTTCTCGGCCTGCGCCTGCACGTCGGGGTCCAGCGCGGCGGACGGTCCCGCCGCGACCGCGGCCGGCGGCGCGGCCGCCGGCGCCGGCGGTGCCTGCTCCTCGGGCTCGGGCTCGGGGGCCACCGCCGCCTGCTCCACGGTCGCCTGCTCCGCCGGCTCGTCGCCGGAGACGCCGTTGCCGTTGTCCTCGGGGATGTCGGCGACGAACGGCCGGTGGCGCACGGTCAGCTCGTAGCCGCGCGTGCCATCGCCCAGGCGGATCTCGCGCTCCGTGACGACCTCGATGCGGCCGAAGCGCAGCGTCAGGTCGGTCAGGAGCACCGACCGGTCGGGACCGGTGACGGTGACGACGGAGGGATCAGCGGCCATCTGCAAGCGGTCACCGTACCGGGATCGGGCGACGCACCGGCTTCCTGCTCCGGCGCACCGCGCCTTGCAGGTCGACGGAAGACCGCCGCCGACGGGTTCCCGGGGCGCCCGAACGGCAATCTCCCCACCGTGCCTCTGCCTCGAAGGACCCTCCTCGCCCTCCTCGCGTGCGCGTGCACCCCGGCCGCCACGGCCTCCGCGCACGTGTCCCACACGGTCCTGCCGGGCGAGACGCTGAGCGGGATCGCGGCGGTCGCCGGCGTGTCCCCCGCCGCGCTCGCCGCGGCCAACGGCCTGGCGCCCGACGCGTTCGTCATCGCCGGCACCACCCTGCAGGTGCCCGGGCCCGGCGAGGCCGCCGCGGCGTCCTCCGGCGCGCCGGCCGGCAGCGCCGCCGGCGCCGGCTCCGGCTCGGGCGCCGCGCAGGGGTCGAGCCCCGCCCCCGCGGCCGCCTCCGGCAGCCATCTCGTCCGCCTCGGTGAGACGCTCAGCGGCATCGCCGCGGCCAACGGCCTGAGCCCGGCCGCGCTGGCCGCCGCGAACGGGCTCTCGCCGGACGCCTGGGTCATCGATGGCACGACCCTGCGCCTCCCGGCACCGGGGAGCTCGACCGGCACCGCCGCGGCGAGTGCCGGGGCCACCAGCGGCGGCGCCTCGCCCGCCGACGGCTACCGCGTCCGCCTCGGCGACTCGCTGAGCGCGATCGCCGCCCGCCACGGCGTCTCGACCGCCGCGCTGGCGGCCGCCAACGGCCTCGACGAGCGCGGCGTGCTGCTCACCGGCACCGTCCTGCGCCTGCCGGGCGGCGGGACGACCGTCGCGGCGCCGCCGAGCGCCGCCCCCGCGGCGTCCAGTGGCCCGGCGCCGGCCCCGGGCCGCGCGAGCGCCGAGCAGATCAGCCGCATCGCCGGGGAGCAGGGCGTCCCCGGCTCGCTGGCCGCGGCCATCGCGTGGCAGGAGAGCGGCTTCAACAACGCGATGCGCTCGGTCGCCGACGCGCGCGGGGTGATGCAGATCCTGCCCGGCACCTGGAGCTGGATCCAGAGCTCGCTGGCGGGCGGCCGGCAGCTGAACCCCGCGTCGGTCGACGACAACGTGCGCGCCGGCTCCATGTTCCTCAACCACCTCCTGCGCGAGTCCGGCGGCGACCCCGCGCTGGCGGCGGCCGGCTACTACCAGGGCATGGCGTCCGTGCGCCGGATCGGGATGCTGCCCGACACGAAGCAGTACGTCGCCAACGTGCTGGCGCTGCGCTCGCGCTTCGGCGGCTGAGGCGCCGAGCAGGTCGAGGTCGCAGTTCGGGGCCCCTGGCGCCCCGAAGTGCGACCTCGACGATCGCCCTAGGCCGCGGCCTTCGCCCGCGGCTTCTTCGCCGCGCCGCCGCGGCGCGCCTTCGGCGCGGCCGGCGTGACGAGCGACGCGAGGAACGCGCCGGTGTACGAGCCCGGGGTGCCGGCGACCTCCTCGGGCGTGCCGGCGGCCACCACCGTGCCGCCCTCCTCCCCACCCTCGGGGCCCATGTCGATGATCCGGTCGGCCGTCTTGATGACGTCGAGGTTGTGCTCGATGACGACCACGGAGTTGCCGGCGTCGACCAGGCGGTGCAGCACGACCAGCAGCCGCTCGACGTCGGCGAAATGCAGCCCCGTCGTCGGCTCGTCGAGGATGTACAGCGTCGAGCCGGTCGCAACCTTCGCGAGCTCCGTGGCGAGCTTGACGCGCTGCGCCTCGCCGCCCGAGAGCGTCGTCGCCGGCTGGCCGAGGCGGATGTAGCCCAGGCCTACGTCGCGCAGCGTCTCGAGCCGGCGGCGCACCTTCGGGATGTGCTCGAAGAACTCGACGGCCTCCTCGACGGGCATGTCGAGCACGTCGGCGATCGTCCGGCCCTTGAAGCGGATGTCCAGGGTCTCGCGGTTGTAGCGCTTGCCGCCGCACTGCTCGCAGGGGACATAGACGTCCGGCAGGAAGTGCATCTCGATCTTGATCTGGCCGTCGCCGCGGCACACCTCGCAGCGCCCGCCCTTGACGTTGAACGAGAAGCGCCCGGGCTTGTACCCGCGCGCCCGCGCCTCCTGCGTCTTGGAGAACAGGTCGCGGATCACGTCGAACAGGCCCGTGTACGTCGCCGGGTTCGAGCGCGGCGTGCGGCCGATCGGCGACTGGTCGACCTGGATGATCTTGTCGAGCTGGTCGAGCCCGGTGACGCCGCGATGCGCGCCCGGCCGCTGGCGCGCGCGGTGCAGCCGGTTGGCCACGGCCTTGAACAGCACCTCGTTGACCAGCGTCGACTTGCCCGAACCCGACACGCCGGTCACGCACGTCAGCACGCCGAGCGGGACCTTCACGTCGACGGACTTGAGGTTGTGCTGGGTCGCGGCCTTGATCTCGAGATGGCCGGACGGCGCCCGGCGCTTCTTCGGCACCGGGATCGTGCGCGTGCCCGCCAGGAACTGGCCGGTCAGCGACTCCGGGACGGCCATGATCTCTTCGGACGTTCCCGCCGCGATGACCCGCCCGCCGTGCTCGCCGGCGCCTGGGCCCATGTCCACGACGTGGTCGGCCGCGTGCATCGTCTGCTCGTCGTGCTCGACCACCAGGACGGTGTTGCCCAGGTCGCGCAGGCGCTCGAGCGTCCCGATCAGCTTGGTGTTGTCGCGCTGGTGCAGGCCGATGGACGGCTCGTCGAGGACGTAGAGCACGCCCACGAGCGCCGAGCCGATCTGCGTGGCCAGCCGGATCCGCTGGGCCTCGCCGCCCGACAGCGTCGCCGCCGCCCGGTCCATCGACAGGTAGCCGATGCCGACGTCGTCGAGGAACCGCAGGCGCTCGTCGATCTCGCGTAGGATCAGGCGGGCGATGTGGCGCTCGGTCTGCGTGAGCTCCACCTCGTCCAGCCAGGTCCGGGCGCGCCGCACCGAGAAGCGGCTGAACTCGTGGATGGCGCAGCCGCCGACGAGCACCGCCCGCGACTCCGGCCGCAGGCGCGAGCCGCCGCACTTCGGGCAGGGCACCATCGACATGTACTCCTCGATGCGCTCACGCTGGTGCTCGGAGTCGGTCTCCTTGTAGCGGCGCTCGAGGTTGGGGACGATCCCCTCGAAGGCGGTCGCATAGGTCCGCTTGCGCCCGTAGCGGTTGCGGTAGGTGATCGTGAGCCGGTCGCCGTTGCAGCCGTGCAGGAACAGGTCGCGGTGCTCGTCGGGCAGCTCGTCCCACGGCGCCTCGAGGTCCACGCCGTAGCGCTCGGCAATCGCGTCGGTGATCTGCTCGTAGTACTGCGACGACGAGCCCGCCCACGGCGCCAGCGCGCCCTCGCCGATCGACAGCGACGGGTCGGGGACCACGAGCTCGGGGTCGATCTCCATCTGCGACCCCAGGCCGGTGCAGCGGTCGCACGCGCCGTGGGGCGAGTTGAACGAGAAGATCCGCGGCTCGAGCTCCGGGATCACCGGGCCGTGATCAGGGCAGGCGAACTTCTCCGAGTAGAGCGTGCGGACGGCGTCGCCCTCCCTGGGCACCGTCTCGACCTCGACCATGCCATCGGCCAGCGCCACGGCGGTCTCGATGGAGTCGGCCAGGCGCTTGCGCACCTCCGGCCGCATCACCAGGCGGTCCACCACGACGCTGAGGTCGTGCTTGAACTTCTTGTCGAGGACGATCTCCTCGTCCAGCATCCGCAGCTCGCCGTCGACCTCGATGCGCTGGAAGCCCTCGGCGCGCAGCGAGTCGAGCACCTTGCCGAACTCGCCCTTGCGGCCGCGCACGATCGGCGCGAGCACCATGAAGCGCTCGCCCTCGGCGAGCTCCATGACCTGGTCGATGACCTGCTCGGTGGACTGCCCGCGGACGGGCTTGCCGCAGATATGGCAGTGCGGGTGGCCGATGCGCGCCCACAGCAGGCGCAGGTAGTCGTAGATCTCGGTGACCGTGCCGACCGTCGAGCGCGGGTTGCGCGACGTCGTCTTCTGGTCGATCGAGATCGCCGGCGAGAGGCCCTCGATCGAGTCGACGTCCGGCTTGTCCATCTGGCCCAGGAACTGCCGGGCGTAGGCGCTCAGCGACTCGACGTAGCGCCGCTGGCCCTCGGCGTAGATCGTGTCGAACGCCAGCGACGACTTGCCCGAGCCCGACAGGCCGGTCAGCACGACCAGGGAGTCGCGCGGCAGGACGAGGTCGACGTCCTTGAGGTTGTGCTCGCGGGCACCCGAGACGACGATCTCGTTCTTCGGCGGCATGCACCGGCCAGTGTAGAAGGCCGAACTGACGTTCGATCTGCTGGCCACGACGGACGGTCGCCTGCTGCTCTGCCTCGGGGGCCGCCTGGCCGGCCGGTTGACCGCACCACGCCCGCGGGTGTAGACCGAGCCATGGCCTTCACCGCTGCCGCCGAGGCCTACGACCGGTTCATGGGCCGCTACGCGGTCAGCATGGCGCCGGCCTTCGCCGATGCCGCCGGGGTCCGGGAGGGGATGCGGGTGCTCGACGTGGGCTGCGGCCCTGGTCCGCTGACCGCCGAGCTCGCCCGCCGCGTGGGCGCGGGGGCGGTCGCGGCCATCGACCCCGCCCCCCAGTTCGTGGCGGCCTGCGCGGCGCGCCACCCGGAGGCGGACGTCCGCCAGGGCACCGCCGAGTCGCTGCCCTGGGAGGACGACGCCTTCGACGCCACGCTGTGCTCCCTCGTCGTGGCGTTCATGCGGGACGCCGACCAGGGCATCCGCGAGATGGCCCGCGTGACCCGTCCGGGCGGGAAGGTCGCCGCCTGCATGTGGGACATCCCGGGCGGCGGCATGACGATGCTCAGCACGTTCTGGCGCGCCGCGCGCGAGGTCGACCCGGGGATCGAGGGCGAGGAGGGCCGTCCGGGGCTGGCCGAGGGCGACCTCGTCGAGCGCTTCCGCCGCGGGGGCCTCGGCGACGTCACCGACGGCCAGCTCGAGGCCCGCGTCGACTACCCGAGCTTCGAGGACTTCTGGGAGCCGTTCACCCTCGGGGTCGGTCCGGCCGGGCAGCACCTGGCCGCGCTCGACGCCGATCACGCAGCGCGGGTGCGCGACGTCTGCCGCGACGCCCTGCCGCCCGCGCCCTTCACGCTGACGGCGCGGGCGTGGCTGGCCGTCGGGACCGCCTAGGACCCAAAGGTGGCGTAGACCTCGTCGAGCAGCGCGGCCGGGTCGGCGAAGTCGAAGTTGTCGGCCAGGCAGCGGTCAGGGCCACAGGCGGGCGCCCTCGACGTCGCCGTCACCGGCGAACGGATGTTCGATCTCGCGCCGGGTAGACGTCGGACATGGCCCTCCGAGCTCCCGCCCACCTGGCCTCCGAGACCGTCGCCGGCGCGTTCGGCGCCGTGGCGCGCCTGCGCGGCGCGCGCGCGGTGCACCCCCACGGCCCCGCGTTCGAGGCGACTGCCACGCTCGGCCCCGTCGCGGGCGTCCCGGCCCTCGACCGCCGCCGCGACGTCCAGGCGATCCTGCGCCGCTCCCGGTCCTTCGGCTTCCCCCAGCCGCTGCCGGACGTCCAGGGCGTCGCGCTGCGCCTGCTCGACCTCCACGGCGAGGACCGCCACCAGGACGTGCTGGTCGTCTCGTGCGTGCCGGGGCCCTTCGTCAACCCGATCCCGCTCGTGACGGGCGACCGGTCCTGGACGCATTGCTCGTCGCTGCTGCCGCTGCGCCTCGGCGGCCGCCTGGCGTTCCTGGGCGCGCGCCGGACCGCGCCGGCGGCCTTCGACCTCACCTGGGGCACCCTCGGCGGGCGCTGGCAGCCGTTCGGCGCGGTGCAGGTGCACCTCGACCGCCGGCTGGCGGACGAGCGCACCGAGGCGCTGCGGCTCGATCCGGTGCTGCACGCCGGCCCGGGCATGGTGCTCGCGGGCTCCGCGCTGCGCGACCTGCGCGCCCGCGCGTACCGCGAGAGCCGGGCGGCCCGGCCGCTGGCACGCGCCTGACCTCACGCCACAATG
The DNA here is from genome assembly GCA_035628295.1 of Baekduia sp. GTDB lineage: Bacteria > Actinomycetota > Thermoleophilia > Solirubrobacterales > Solirubrobacteraceae > Baekduia. The sequence continues at coordinate 7,745 of DASPKC010000019.1, read as the reverse complement.
GGGAGCGGCGCGATGGCGACTCCCCACGGCAGGCTGGTGGCCCACGACGTCGGCGAGCTCGTCGGCGTATCCGGCACGACCATCGGCCAGTGGGCGCGCCGCGGCTACATCCGGTCCTCGCAGCGCGCCACCGAGCCGCGCCTGTACTCGGTCGAGGACGTGGCCGAGGCGGCGATCATCCGGGCGCTGCTGGCCCGCGGCGTGCGCCGGCGCGACATCCGCCGCGCAGTGGCGCGCCTGCGCGAGGCAGAGGGCGAGTGGCCGCTCAGCCGGGCCCGGCTGGCGACGGTCGACCGGCGCCTGTTGCTGCACGACCCGGACGCCGGCTGGCTGGAGCTCGGCGCCCGGGGCTGGCAGGCGGTGGCGGCGCCGGCGCACCCCGACGAGGTGCGCCTGCGCCTGGGCGTGTGAGGGCCGCGCCGCCTACGCGACGGCCGCGTAGACCTCGTCCAGCAGCGCCTGGCGGTCGGCCAGGTCGAAGTTCTCGGCGAGGTAGCGGTCCGTCTCCTCGCGCGGCTGGCCGTTGAGGGCCATGTTCAGCGCGACGAGGCGGGCGCCCTCGACATCCCCGGCGTCGCCCGCAGCGGCCTCAGCGGCGGGGGCGGCCACAGGCGGCGCCTCCGGCGGGGCGACCGGCGCCGGGGGCGGGGCCGGCACCGCCGGCTGCGCCGCGACAGGCGCCGGCGCGGGCAGCTCCTCGGCCATCGCCGGCTCGTCGGCCACCGGTGCGGCGGGCGGCGCGGCTGCGGGCGCCGGCGCAGCCGGCGGCGGGGCCGGCGCGCGCCGGGCGGGGGCGGCGGCGTCCTGCAGCTCGCCCAGGTTGCCCTCCAGCAGCGACAGGTCGGCGTTCAGCCGGTTGGCGCCAGTGCGCAGCGCCTCCACCAGCGCCGTGAGCTCGGTCTCCATCGCGTCGACGCGCTGCAGCATGAGCTGGGTCGCCTCCCGCACCCGGCCGACCTGCTCCTGGCTGCGGCGCTGGGCGTCGTCGCGCGCCTCCCGGGCGTCGGCGTCGGCCTCGGCGCGGATGCGGTCGGCCTCCTCGAGCGCCGCGCGCTCGATGTCCGCCGCGCTGGTCTCCGCGGCCTGGACGATGGCGCGCACCTGCTCGGAGGCGGCGGAGGCGATGGACGCCGGGCTCGCCTTGGCACGCGAGGCCGAGCGGCGCAGCTGCTCCACCTCCTCGGCCACGTGCGCCAGGTGCGCGTCGACCGCCTCCGGCTCGTAGCCGCGGCGGCCGATGGGGAAGTCTCGCTTCTCGATGGTCTGTCGGTCGAGGGCCACGCCCGGCACGTTACCGAGCCAGCTCGATGCCGGTCCCGGTGCGCACCACCAGCCCGTCGCGCACCAGACCCGAGACGGCCCTCGCGAGCCGCTGCGCCTCGATCCCGGCGGGCAGCCCCTCCCCCGCGGCGAGGGCGGCGACCACCCGGCCCCGCGCCCAGCGGTCGGTGTCCTCGAAGCGCACGCGCGTGCCTGCGGGAGCCCGGTCCGGGATCGCCACCGCGTGCGCGGACGTGCACCAGGCGGCCACGGGGCAGCGGCCGCAGGCGGCCTCGCGGGCGCGGCACACCGTCGCGCCGAGCTCCATCACGGCCTGGCCGAAGGCCCAGGACCGCCCGCTGTCGGGTGCCGCGAGCGGCCTGCCGAGGCGCTCGAGCACCCGGGCCACGTTGGTGTCCACCGGCAGGACCGGCTGCTCGAAGGCGAAGCAGGCGACCGCCGCGGCGGTGTACGGGCCGACGCCCGGCAGCGCGAGCAGGCCGGCGTGGTCGGCGGGCCAGCCGTCGCGGGCGACCACGGCGCACGCCTCGCGCAGGCGCACCGCCCGGCGGTTGTAGCCGAGGCCCACCCAGGCGCGCAGCACCTCGTCCAGCGGCGCCGCGGCCAGCGCGGCCTCGTCGGGCCAGCGCTCGAGCCACGCCTCGTAGCGCGCCACGACCCGGGCGACCTGCGTCTGCTGGAGCATCACCTCGGCGACCAGCACCGCATACGGGTCGCGCGTGCGCCTCCACGGCAGGTCGCGCCCCTCGCGGCCGAACCAGTCCAGCAGGGCGCCGGCGGGATCCACCCGCCGCAGCCTACGCGGGCGTGCGGAGGCTCAGCCCGGCGATGATCTGGGCCCAATGCGTGAGGTGGCGGTTCTCCAGGAACCCCGACCGGATCCTCGCCTGGGCGGCCGCCCCCAGGCGGTCGGCGTGCTCGGGGTCGCACAGCAGGCGCGTCAGCGCCCGGCCGAAGCCCTCGAGGTCGCGCGGGTCGACGAGGTAGCCCGTCTCGCCCTCGACGACCTGGTCCTGGATGCCGCCGACCGACGAGGCGACCATCGGCCGGCCCTTCCACATCCCCTCGGCGACCGTGAGGCCGAACCCCTCGGCCAGCGACTTCTGCACGACCACCGCCGAGTAGCGCTGGATGGCGTTGACCATCGCTGCGTTCTCCTCGGCGTCGTCCATCGGCAGCGTCACGAGGTGCACGCGGCGGCGGACCTCCGGGGCCAGCCGCCGCCACGCCTCTCGGACCTCCTCGAGGACCTCTGCCCCCTCCGCGTCGTCGGTGACGGCGCCCGTGTCCGGGCCGACGAGGACGAGGTGGGCGTCCTCGGGCTCGTGCACGTGGTCGACGAAGCCGCGCACCACCCCGATCGGGTCCTTCAGGCGGTCCCAGCGCGACACCTGCGTGACGATCGGGACCCCCGCGGGCACGGGGCCCTCCTGCAGGATCGTCGCCGGGCGGTCCACGCGGGCGGGCGTGCCGTCCTGGCGCAGGAACAGCGCCTCGTCGACCGGGCCGGCGCCGAGCAGGCCGATGACGCGCAGGATCGCGAGCACCGCCTCCCGGCTGAGCTGCTGGTTCTTGGCCGAGAAGGCGTCGATCGACGGCGGCACGAGGTGCACGGGGCGTCCGTCGAGGCCCTCCCAGATGAATGCCGCCCGCGAGAAGACGAACGCGTCGACCTCGTCGAGGTAGGGCCGCAGGAACGCCCAGCCCTCGCGCGCGCGGTCACCGGGCGTGTCGACGCCGATGTGCGCCCGCCACACGACGTGCGCGCCGGTGCCGACCAGCGCCGGCGCCATACCGGCCGTCTGCGGGTCGTGCAGGAGCACGACGTCGCCGGGCCGCACGAACCCCGCCAGCGTCGCGCCGGCCGGCCCGGTGATGGCCTCGTACTCGCCGCGCTCGCCCTCGCCGAGGGGGCCGCCGTCGCCCTCCGCGTCGTGCAGCCGGTTGTGCAGCCGCTTGGTGATCGTGAAGAAGTCCGGCCGCCCCTGCAGCACGAGCCAGCGGCAGTCGATGTCGGCGCCGCGGGTGTAGCCCAGCAGCGGCCGCAGCATCTCCGCGACGCCGCCGCCCTGCGCGGTGGAGTTGACGCACCAGATCACGCGGCCGCGCAGCAGATCGCGAGCGCGCTCGGCGAGGTCCTCGAAGTCGAGGTACTCCTCCTCGGTGAGCACCTCCCTGAAGCGCTCGATCTGCAGCCGCGTGACCGGGACGTCCGTCAGCGGGCGCTCGATGGCCGCCATGGCTACGCCGCCGGCGCCTCGTTGCCGACCAGGTCGCGCAGGTCGCGCCGCAGCTCGCGCAGCTCGTCGCGCAGCCGGGCGGCGTACTCGAAGCGCAGGTCGTCGGCGGCCGCCAGCATCTCCTCCTCCAGCTCCACGATCGTCTTCTCCAGCTCCTCGCGCGTCATGACGCCGTCCTTGGCGGCCTTGCGCTCGCGGCGCCGCTTGCCCTTCGGCGTCTTGCCCTCCGCCTGCAGGAACTCCGCGATGTCGCTGATGCCCTTGACGATCGACGCGGCGGTGATGCCGTGCTCCTCGTTGTACGCCAGCTGGATCGCCCGCCGCCGGTCCGTCTCCTCCAGCGCCGCCTTCATCGCGGCGGTGATCTTGTCGGCGTACATCAGGACCGTGCCGTCGACGTGGCGCGCGGCGCGCCCGATGGTCTGCACCAGGGAGGTCTCCCCGCGCAGGAAGCCCTCCTTGTCGGCGTCGAGGATCGCCACCAGCGAGACCTCCGGCAGGTCGAGCCCCTCGCGCAGCAGGTTGACGCCCACCAGGACGTCGTACTCGCCCAGCCGCAGGTCGCGGATGATCTGGATGCGCTCCAGCGTGTCGACCTCGGAGTGCAGGTAGCGGACCTTGAAGCCCATCTCGAGCAGGTAGTCCGTCAGGTCCTCGGACATCTTCTTCGTCAGCGTCGTGACCAGCACGCGCTCGTCCTTGTCGACGCGCTTGCGCACCTCGTTCATGAGGTTGTCGATCTGGTTGCGGGTCTCGCGCACCTCGACGTGCGGGTCGACGATCCCCGTCGGGCGCACGATCTGCTCCACGATCCGGCCCGAGTGCACCCGCTCGTACTGCCCGGGCGTGGCCGAGACGAACACCGTCTGCCCCGTGATGGACAGGAACTCGTCGAAGGTCTGCGGCCGGTTGTCCAGCGCACTGGGCAGGCGGAACCCGTAGTCGACGAGGGTCTGCTTGCGCGAGCGGTCGCCCTCGTACATGCCGCCGATCTGCGGCACGGTCTGATGGGACTCGTCGATGAAGCAGACGAAGTCGTCGGGGAAGTAGTCGATGAGGCAGTACGGCCGGTCGCCCGGCATACGACCGTCGAAGATCCGCGAGTAGTTCTCGATGCCGTTGCAGAAGCCCATCTCGCGCAGCATCTCCATGTCGTACTGCGTGCGCTGGCGCAGGCGGTGGCTCTCGAGGAGCTTGCCCTCGGCCTCGAGCTCGGCGCAGCGGGCGTTGAGCTCGCGGCCGATCTCCTCGACCGCGCGCTCCATCGTGCCCTCCTTGACGTTGTAGTGCGAGGCGGGCCACACCGCCGCGTGCTCGAGGTCGTCCTCCACCAGCTCGCCCGTCAGGGGGTCGAAGTGCTGCAGGCGCTCGACCTCATCGCCGAAGAACGTGGCGCGGTAGGCCGTGGTCTCCGCGTAGGCCGGCCAGACCTCCAGCGACTCGCCGCGAACGCGGAAGGTGCCACGCGCCAGGGCGACGTCGTTGCGCGTGTACTGGATCGAGACGAGCTTGCGCAGCAGCAGGTCGCGGTCGATCTCCCCGCCCTTCTTGAGCAGGACCATGTTCGCGTCGTAGGTCTCGGGCGACCCGAGGCCGAAGATGGCGCTCACGCTCGCCACGATCAGGACGTCGCGCCGGCCGAACAGCGCCGCGGTGGCGGCGTGGCGCAGCCGGTCGATCTCGTCGTTGATCGCCGAGTCCTTCTCGATGTACAGGTCCTTGCTCGGGACGTAGGCCTCGGGCTGGTAGTAGTCGTAGTAGGAGACGAAGTACTCGACCGCGTTGTCGGGGAAGAACGTCCGGAACTCGTTGCAGAGCTGGGCGGCGAGCGTCTTGTTGTGGGCCAGCACGAGCGCCGGGCGCTGGACCTCCTGGATGACGCCGGCCATCGTCATCGTCTTGCCGGTCCCCGTGGCGCCCAGCAGCGTCGTGAAGCGCTCGCCCTCCCGGACCGCTGCGGCGATCTCGTCGATCGCCTTCGGCTGGTCGGCGGCGGGCGTGAAGCTCGAGTCCAGACGGAAGGGCGGCATGCGACCACCGAAGGTACCGCGAGCGCCGGACGCCAACCGTTCGGGGGCGAAGCGGCGCCGGGCCCTCAGGCGCGGCCCGCCAGTGCCCGGTGGCGCGACCACCCCGTGTAGACGACCAGGCCGAGCGCCATCCAGACCAGGAAGCGCACCCACGTCGAGCCGTCGAGCTTCGTCGCCAGGTAGACGCACCCGGCGATCGCCCCGAGGGCGACGACCGGCAGCGCCGGCACGCGGAACGGGCGCTCGCGCCCGGGGTCGCTGCGGCGCAGCACCAGGACGCCCGCGGCGACCAGCGAGAACGCGAACAGCGTCCCGATGCTCACGAGCTCCGCCAGGGTGGTCAGCGGCACGAAGCCGGCCAGCGCCGCCACCGCGCCGACCGTCAGCAGCGTCACCCGGTGCGGCGTCCCCCAGCGCGGATGGGTCGTCCCCAGCCGCGCGGGCAGGAGCCGGTCGCGCGCCATCGCGAACGCGACGCGCGACTGGCCCAGCATCAGGACCAGCACCGTGTTGAGGATCGCCACGAGCGCCCCGGCATAGACGAACGCGGCGATCCAGTCGCGGTCGGCGGCCTTGAACGCGTCGGCCACCGGGGCCGCGGAGTCGAGCTGCGCGAACGGGCGCATGCCGGTCACGACGAGGGCGACCGCGACGTAGAGGACCGTGACGAGGGCCAGCGAGCCGAGGATCCCGATCGGCAGGTCGCGCTGGGGCCGGCGCGCCTCCTCCGCCGTCGTGGCGACGATGTCGAAGCCGATGTAGGCGAAGAACACCACCGCCGCGCCGTCGACGATGCCGTCCCAGCCGCCGGGGTTGAACGGCTCCCAGTTGGCCGTCCGGATCTCCGACCCGCCGACGACGATGACGACCAGCAGCACGAGCACCGTCAGGGCGACCATCCACGTGTTGAAGCGCGCGCTCAGCCGCACGCCGCGCACGAGCAGGGCCCCGACGAGCGCCACCACCGCGATGGCGAAGACGTTGACCGACCCGCCGTCGCCCGGCGGCGCGGCGATCGCCTCGGGCAGCGTGACGCCGAAGACCTGGTCCAGCAGCGAATCCAGGTAGCCGGCGAACCCGACGGCCACGGCCGACGCCCCGATCGTGAACTCGAGGACGAGGTCCCAGCCGATGATGAAGGCCACGAGCTGGCCGACCGTCGCGTACGCGTACGTGTAGGCGCTCCCGGCCGCCGGCACCATCGCGCTGAACTCGGCGTAGCACAGCGCCGACAGCGCGCACACCACCGCCGCGACGGCGAACGAGACCGAGATCGCCGGCCCGGCGCCGCCGGCCGCCGCCGTCCCGGTGAGGACGAAGATGCCGGCGCCGACGATCACGCCGACGCCCAGCAGGAACAGGTCGAACGCGCCGAGCTCGCGCCGCAGGCGCGAGCCCTCGACGTCGGCCGCCGCCAGCGTCTGCTCGATCGTCTTGCGGGGGCCCAGGACGGCGCGCACGGGCGCCCTCTACCCCGTTGCGGCCTGCTAGAGCCCCAGCTCGTCGCGGTACTGCGTGCGGTAGTCCCGGCGCGCGTCCAGGACCTTGGCCACGTACTCGCGCGTCTCGGGGAACGGGATGTCGTGGACGTCGAGCACCTGGTCGTCGCCGCGGTGGCGGGCCAGCCACCGGTCGACGTTGCCCTCGCCGCCGTTGTAGGCGGCCAGCGCCAGCCGCTCGTTGCCGCCGAAACGGTCCAGCAGGTAGCGCAGGTGGTAGGCGCCGTAGGAGATGTTCACCTGCGGCGTGTGCAGGTCCTCGGTGACGAACGTCGTGGCGCCCGAGCGACGGGCGATGTCCTTGGCCGTCTCCGGCGTGACCTGCATGAGGCCCTCCGCGCCGGCCGGCGACGTGCGGCCTTCGACGAAGCGCGATTCGGCGAAGATGACCGCGGCGATCAGCGCCGGGTCGAGGTCCTTGTCGTCGGCCTGCTGGCGGATGATGTCCTCGTGGCGCAGCGGCAGCGCCACCTCCTGGATGGTGTCCTCGAACACCGGCGCGACCAGCGACACGGTGAAGCCGGTGAGCACCGCCGCGGCGATCACGGCCATGATCCGGCGGCGGCGCACAGCGGTGCGCTGCCGGGCCGGAACCCGGCCGCGGCGCTCCGCGGTCCGTCCCCTGGCCGCCTTCGCGCTCACCGCGGCAGCTGGTCGAGGACCTCGCTGAGCGCCGCCTCGAGCTCCTCGACGCT
>DASPKC010000018.1:0-2173 GCA_035628295.1 Baekduia sp. | reverse complement strand
CGGAAGTCGCGGACGAGCTCCATCACCGCGTCGAGGTCGTCGAGGGCCAGCTCGCCCGACACGTACGCCCGCCCGATGCCCAGTTGCCCCGGTGCGCGCAGGACGTGCCGGACGGCGGCGGGCGAGCGCGCCGTGAACCGCGGCCCGCCGCGCGTCGTCCCCGGCAGGACCGCCCCGTCCCACAGCTCGACGTCGAACGGCCGCTCGGGCAGCGCCCGCTCCAGGCGCTCCAGGAGGCGCCCGGAGGCGCCGCCGCCCTGCTGCGGCGTGGTCGGCGGTCGCACCGACGTGGTCCCGGCCACGTCCGCTCTTCTACCACTGCACGCGCACGCGGTCGAGCGCACGTTGCAGCGGCCCGGCGCACCGGGGATCCTCGTCCTGTGACCAACGTGTGCTTCCTCGGCGAGGTGGGGGTTCGGCCGGCGCTGAGCGACGGCGAGCGACAGGCCGCCGCCGCGCTGGGCTGCCCGGTGCGCGACCCCCTGCTGGTCGCGGTCGACGGCCTGGGCATCGTTCTCGGCGCCGCCGCGCCCGGCACGGCCGGTGAGCCGGTCGTGGTCGTCGACGACGAGGCGGGCGAGCGCGGCCTGGAGGAGCAGCTGCGCGCGGCACTGCGGGCGGCCCGGCCCGGCCCGCCGGCTCGGCCGGCTGACGCGGCACGACCATGCTGAAGCGCCCGCTCGAGCAGCTGCCGGAGCACATCTTCCCGCCGGATCCGTGGCGGCTGGTCGAGCAGCGCTTCACGGAGCGCTTCGTGGACCGCGGCGAGACCATCTTCGCCCTGTCCAACGGCTACCTGGGCGTCCGCGGCACGCCCGAGGAGGGACGGCCGGTCCGGGCCCCCGCCACGTACATCAACGGGTTCCACGAGACGTGGCCGATCATCCACCCCGAGGAGGCCTTCGGCATCGCGCGCCACGGGCAGACGATGGTCAAGGTGCCCGAGGCCACGACGCTGCAGCTCTTCGTCGACGACGAGCCGCTGCACCTCCCCACCGCCCGCCTGCGCCGCTACTCGCGGGTGCTGGACTTCCGCGCCGGCATGCTCGAGCGCGAGCTGACCTGGTCGACCCCGGGCGGCCGCCATGTGCGTGTGCGGTCCTGTCGCCTCGTCTCGCTCGAGCACCGCCACGTGGTGGCCGTCGCCTACGAGGTCGTGCTGGACGACTGCTCCGCGCCGCTCGTCATCCGCTCCGAGGTGCGCAACCTGGAGGACGTCGCGCCGGCCGACGGCGCCGGCCGCCGGACCGACCCGCGCGTGGGGTCCGAGCTGCCCGGCCGCGTCCTGCACTGCGAGGCGGCCGAGCGCGACGGCGAGCGGCTGCTGCTCGGCTACCGCACGTCGAACAGCGGGATGACGCTGGGCGTCGGCGTCGACCACGTCATCGAGACCGACGCCCCGCACCGCACGGAGGTCTCGCTCGACGGCGACCGCTCGGAGGTCATCGTCACAGCCGACGGGCAGCCGGGCGTCCCGGTGCGCATCACCAAGTTCGCCGCCTACCAGTCGTCGCGGTCCGCCGAGCCGGCGGAGCTGGCCGAGCGCTGTCGCTGGACGCTGGACCGGGTGGTGCGCGGCGGGTTCGGCGACCTGCGCAAGGCCCAGCGCGCGGAGCTCGACCTCTTCTGGGACCGCGCCGACGTGCGCGTCGAGGCCGGCGAGCGCACCGACGCCGTCCAGCAGGCCGTGCGGTGGAACCTCTTCCAGGTGGCCCAGGCCACCTGGCGCGCCGAGGGCACCGGGGTGCCGGCCAAGGGGCTCACCGGCCGGGGCTACGAGGGCCACTACTTCTGGGACACCGAGGTCTATCTGCTGCCCGTCCTGTCCTACACGCAGCCACGGATCGCGCGCAACCTGCTGCGCTTCCGCCACAGCATGCTTCCCAAGGCGCGCGAGCGGGCGCGGGAGCTCAACCAGCGCGGGGCGATGTTCCCCTGGCGGACGATCAACGGCGACGAGGCGTCGCCGTACTTCCAGGCGGGCACGGCGCAGTACCACCTCAACGCGGACATCGCCTACGCCATCCGCCGCTACGTGCGGGCCCGTGGCGACCTCGGGTTCCTCGTCGAGGTGGGTGCGGAGCTGCTGGTGGAGACGGCGCGGATGTGGGAGGACCTGGGCTTCTACGCCGCGGACGGCGCGTTCCACATCCACGGGGTGACGGGGCCCGAC
>DASPKC010000017.1:0-2859 GCA_035628295.1 Baekduia sp. | reverse complement strand
GCGCCGCCGCCGAGGCCGTCGACCTCGTCACGCAGACGCTCGGCGACCTCGGGATGGGTGGCCAGCAGGGCGAACGTCCAGGCGAGCGCGGCCGCCGTCGTCTCGTGGCCGCCGATGACGAGGAACAGCATCTCGGTCCGGATCTTGTGGTCCTCCAGCGGCGTGCCGTCGTCGTAGCGCGCGCCGAGCAGGACGTCGAGCAGGTCGGTGTGCGCCACCGGCGCGGCGCGGCGGCGGGCGACGACCGACGCGAGGTGCGCGTCGAGCGCCGCGTCGGCCCGGGCTCCGCGCCGGCCCAGCGGGCGCGGCGCCCACGGCGGCAGCGGGAACATCACGGTCCGGACCGTGGTGGCGAGCATGCGCCGGTCGAGGTGCTCGAGCAGCTCGCGCAGCTCGTCCTCGCCGAGGCGCTGGGAGAACATGCCGTGGTACAGGACGGCGAGCGCCAGCTCCTTGAGCGGCCCGGTCAGGTCGAACGGGGCCCCGGTGTCCGCCGCGCGGCCCCAGCCGTCGACCTCGTCCACGACCACCTCCGTGAACAGCGCGCCGAGCTCCGCGAGCGCCTTCTGGGTGAAGTGCGGCTGCAGCAGCTTGCGCCCCCGCGCCCACTCCGCGTCGTCGTGCTCGAACCACGAGGCGTGATGCGGCGAGCCCTGGACGCGCATCGTGTCGGTGACCAGGGGCGAGCGCTCGTAGCGGTCGGCTGCGCGCAGGTTGACGTGCTGGATGTGGTCGGGATGGCCGAGCAGCACGACCGGCGCGAACGGCACCGGGAGGCGCACGACATCGCCGTAGCGCGCCAGCAGCCTCGTGGGGGTGGTCCACGGGTCGCGGGCCAGCATGGCGAGCCAGCGGGCCGCGGCGGGGCCGCGCGGGCCCGGCGGCAGGGGAGCGGCCGCGAGCCGGGCGGCGACGGTCGCCATCACGCGACCTCCGCGACGCGTGTGGCCAGTGGCGCCGCGGCGTCGGCGGCCTGGGCGGCGGCGCGCCGCCGGCGCAGCTCGCGCAGCTCCGGCAGCTGCAGCGCCGCGTACGACGCCCCGACCGACGCAACGATCGTCCACGCGGCGGCCAGCCACACGACCCCGGCGGGGGCCGACGAGCCGACCGCCTGGTACACCGGCCAGCTGACGCCCACGATGTAGCCGATCGTCACCGTCGGCATGACCACGACCATCCACAGCACCCGCCATCCCGTGAGGTACCGCCCGCCGAGGTACACCGCCACGCCGTAGACCGGCAGCAGCGTCGAGTTCTGCACGATGGTGTACAGCGGGATGCCGAGGACGCGGGTCGGGTTGTCGCCGTAGTAGGCGATGACGCCCCAGTGGTGCCAGAGCATCTCCATGACGATCTCCGGGACGCCGACGAAGGCGACGCAGACGAGCGCCACGTCGCGCAGCGACCGGCCGGCCGCGAGGTAGCGGGACGCGTAGTAGCCGCCCACCGCCACGTAGGAGGCCAGGCCGACGAGGATGAACGACGGCATCTGCCGGCCGAGGACCTCGTAGTCGAACCACGGGATGTCGGGGGCGTAGACGATGTGGCCGACGTGGTCGCCCAGCGGCTCGGCGTTGCAGGCGATCAGGCCGCCCACGACCAGCACGCCGGGCAGCGATTCCCGATCGCGCACGAGCTTGACGATCGCCCACAGCACGGCGAGGGCGAAGCCGGCGTAGAGGGCGATCACCATCCCCAGCGCGGCGGCGTGGTCGCTGTCGAGGACCGGCGCCAGCGGCAGCTGGCCCTCGCCGGGCAGCGACGCGCCGCGCTCGGCGGCGGCCGCGAAGAGGGCGGTCATGCGGGCTCCTTCATCAGAGGGGCGATCGGTTCGATGCGGGCGGGGATGCCGTTCAGCACGCTCATGCCGGCCAGCGGCTCGAGCGCGCCGGGCCCCGCGGCGACGAGCGCGTTGGCGTTCGGGCCGCCCAGCGCGTTGGCCCGGCGCCAGCTGCCGCCGGCGTGGCCCCAGCCGTGGGGCAGGCAGACCGTGCCGGGACGCACGTCGTCGGACATCTGGGCGTCGGCCACCACCGCCCCGGCGGCGGTGGCCACGCGGATCGGCCGCCCGTCGTCCACGCCGGCGTCCGCGGCGTCGTCGGGGTGCAGGAGCACCGTGGGCCCGGCGCTCGCGGCCTGCAGCTTGGCGACGTTGTGCATCCAGCTGTTGATGGAGCGCAGCTCGCGGCGGCCGAAGAGCAGCAGCGGGAAGCCCGCCGCGTCGCCGGCGGTCCGGGCCAGCCGCTCGACCTCGCCGCGCACCGCCGCGCCGGCGAGGTGGACCTTGCCGTCGGGGTGGGTGACCCGGCGGGCCAGCGTGCCGGTCGCCGCGTGGTCGCCCAGCAGGACCCCATGGGGGTGGCGTCGCAGGCGCCGGATGCTCCAGCCGCCGCGACGCAGCCCGTAGCGGTCGCCGACCGGGCCGAGGCGCAGCAGAGCGTCGATCAGCAGCTGCGGGCGCAGCCGCCGGCCGAGCGGCCCCAGCCGCCGCAGCGTGGCGACGCTGGCGGGGACGATGCCCAGCTCGGCGGCGAGGTCGCGCAGGATCTCCCACTCCTGGCGCGCCTCCCCGCGGGGCGCGACCACCGCGTCGGTCCACTGCAGGAACGGGCGCAGCTGGTAGGGCAGCGTGTTGAGCAGCACGTCCTCGCGCTCGAGGAACGTCGTGGCGGTCAGGACGAAGTGCGCGTGGCGGTTGGTCTCGTTGACGTAGAGGTCGATCGACACCAGGAGGTCCAGGTCCCGGAGTGCCCCCGCGAGCTCCTCGCCCCCGGGGCAGCTCAGAACCGGGTTGCCCGACGTGACCAGCAGCGCGCGCAGCTGTCCGGGGCCGGGGGTGCGGATCTCGTCGGCCAGGAC
>DASPKC010000016.1:0-4402 GCA_035628295.1 Baekduia sp. | reverse complement strand
TCGGCCGGATCATCGCCCACCGCAAGAGGCGCGCCCGGCCCAAGGGCTGCGGCAGGCGCACCACCGGGCGCTGCCGCGTCCGCTACGTGACGGTCGAGCGGGAGTTCGCGCTCGCCCGCCGGCTGACGACCTGGAACCCGGGCCCGGGCCGTCCCCCGGCGGCGCAGGTCGACGTCGAGTCGGTGCTGCTGCGGCTGTTCGGCATGCTCGCCGGCAACGTTGCGGACGCGCCGGCGTGCTCCGGCGACCTGCTGCTGCGGGCCACCGGCGTCACGCCGGGCTGGTGGTGGCGCTCCCCGAGCGACACGTTCCGCCCGCGCTGCCCGGCGCGGTAGGCAGGGCGGCCCCGGGCCCACCGCCCGGCGCGGGCGCCTAGACTCCCGCGCCGCATGGCTGAGCGCCGCCTTCACGGCCTCCAGCGGGTCCTCGGCGTCAACGCCCTGTTCTCGACGGCCTACGGGAACGTCGGGTCGTCGATCTACTACGCGCTCGGCCTCGTCGCGGGCTACGCGCTCGGCCTCACGCCGGTCGTCTTCGTCATCACGGGGGCGATCTTCTACCTGACGGCCGCCACCTACGCCGAGGCCACCGCGATGTACCCGGAGGCCGGCGGGTCGTCGTCGTTCGCGCGGCACGCGTTCAACGAGTTCGTGAGCTTCTTCGCCGCCTGGGCGCAGATGCTCAACTACACGATCACGATCGCCATCTCGGCGTTCTTCGTGCCGCACTACATCGGCGGCGTCGTCGGCCTCGACGTCCTGCGCCACGGCCCCGGCGACGTCGTGTTCGGCATCGGCGTCGTGCTGCTGCTCAGCGTCGTCAACGTCTTCGGCGTCAAGGAGTCCGCGGGGGTCAACATCCTGCTGGCGGTCGTCGACTTCCTGACGCAGCTGCTGCTCGTCCTGCTCGGGATCGTCCTCGTGCTGTCGCCCGAGACGCTCCTCGACAACGTCGAGCTCGGCGTCGCGCCGTCGTGGAAGGACTTCCTGCTGGCGATCCCGATCGGGATGATCGCCTACACGGGCATCGAGACGATCTCGAACATGGCCGAGGAGGCCAGGGACGAGACCAAGACGATCCCGGCCGCGATCGCCCGCGTGCGCCTCGCGGTCTTCGCGATCTACTTCACGCTGCCGGTCGTGGCGCTCAGCGCGCTGCCGGTGCAGCGCAACCCGCAGACCGGTGACCACGAGACGCTGCTCGGCGTGGGGGAGGAGGACGGCGGCTTCGCCGGCGACCCCGTGCTCGGCGTCGTCAAGCAGATCGACCTCGGGCCGCTGCAGGGCGTCGGCGAGCTCTACGTCGGCCTGCTCGCGGCGACCATCCTCTTCATCGCGACCAACGCGGGGATCATCGGCGTCTCGCGGCTGGTGTACTCGATGGGCGTCTACCGCCAGCTGCCCGACCGGCTGCGCCAGCTGCACCCGCGCTACGGGACGCCGTGGGTCGGGATCCTGGTGTTCGGCGCGATCGCGTGCGTGACGATGATCCCGGGTCAGGCCGAGTTCCTGGGCAGCATGTACGCCTTCGGCGCGATGCTGTCGTTCACGGTCGCCCACGTCGCGGTGATCCGCCTGCGGGTGACCAAGCCGGACGTCCCGCGGCCGTACCGCGGCCCCGGCACCCTGCGCGTCCGCGGCCGGCCGCTGCCGCTCTTCGCCGTGATCGGCGGCCTGGCCACCGGGCTGGCGTTCCTCGTGGTCACCCTTCTGCACCTCGACGTCGCGATCGCGGGCACCGGCTGGCTGGCGCTCGGCCTGGCGATCTACCCGCTGTACCGCCGGCGCCAGGGTCTCGACCTCACCTCCACGACCAAGGTGGCGATCCCGCGCCAGGTGCTGGAGACCGAGGCCGAGTACGAGTCCGTCCTGCTGGCCATCGACGCCAAGCACTGGTCGCCGGGCGCCCTGGCCACCGCCCAGAAGGTCGCGGCCCGCCGGCGGCGGGGCATCCACGTCCTGGTGACGATCACCGTGCCGCAGGCCATGCCGATCGACGCCGAGCTGCCCGAGCAGGAGCTGGCCGCGGGCGCGCTCATCGAGCGGGCGCGGCTCATCGGCGGCCGGCGCGTCACCGGCCACTGGGTCAAGGTCCGGCCGGGGCAGGCGGGGCGCCTCATCGTCGACGAGGCGCGCCTGCTGCGCGCCCGCGCGGTCGTCATGCCGCTACCGCCGCGCACGGCGGCGACCTCGGTCTTCGGCAAGACGGTGGAGACGGTGCTCGAGGAGCGCCCGTGCCGCGTCATCATCCAGTCCGACCCCGCCTGATGCACCGCAAGGCCACCCGTGTGAGCTCCATCGCCCTGATCGTGGTCGGGATCGCGATCCTCGTCTCGACCGTCGCCCGCGGCGGAGGGCCGCTGGCGACCGGGATCCTGCTCGGGGTGCTCTTCTGCCTGGCGGGCGCGGGCCGGCTGTACGTCGCCCAGCAGGACGGACCCGGGGACGACGGCTGATGCGCCGGCGCTCCATGCCCGAGCTGCCGCCGCTGGGCCGCGGCCTGGGATCGCCCGCGCTGTTCGCCATCGTGTGGGTCGCGCTGGCCAGCGCGGTGCTGTTCTCGCTGGGCGTTGTGGCCGACAACGCCCTCGGCCTGACGCCGGTGATCTTCCTCGGGATGGGCCTGTTCTTCGGCCTCGCCGCGATGACCTACGTCGAAGGCGCCTCGCTGCACCAGGACCGCGCCGGGTCGACGGTCTTCGCCCGCTACGCGTTCAACGAGCTGGTGAGCTTCCTGGCCGGCTGGGCCATCCTGCTGGACTACGTCATCCTCGTCGCGGTCTGCGCCTACTGCGCGACGCACTACGCCGCCGCGTTCTGGTCGCCGGCCGACGAGGGCACCACCGCGCTCGTCCTCGCGCTCGGCGTGGTGCTGTACGTGGCGACGCGCAACGTCCTGGGCTTCACGCGCGGGCGCCTGACCAAGCTCGCGGCGCTGGTGGTGCTGGACATCGCCCTGCAGCTCGTGCTGATCGTCGCCGGGCTGGTGGTGTTCTTCGACCTCGACGTCCTCCTGGACCCGATCGATCTCGGCACGTCGCCCGAGTGGAGCGATCTGCTCTTCGCCGCGGGGGTGGCCACCGTCGTGCTCACCGGCCTGGAGTCGGCGTCGGGCCTGTCGGGCGAGGTCGCGGTCGGCCGGCGCGGGCTCAAGCGCCTGGTCTCCACGCTCGGCGTGTCGGTCCTGGTGGTCTACGTCGGCACCGCGCTCGTCGCGGTCACGGCGGTCCCGGTGGTCGACGGCCGGACGGCGCTCGCGGGCGAGCACCTCGAGGCGCCGCTCATCGGGATCACCGAGGCCTTCGAGCAGGCCTGGATCTCCGACGGCCTCAAGTACGTGCTCGCGGCGGCCGCCACCGCGACGCTGATCGCCGCGGCCAACTCGGCCATGATGGGCGTCTCGCGGCTGGCGTACTCGCTCTCGCGCAACCGCCAGATCCCCAGCGCGCTGGGCCGGCTGCACCGCACGCGGTCCACGCCGTACGTGCTCATCGTCATCGCCGCGGTCCTCGCGGGCGCGCTTGTCGTGCCCGAGGACCTCGAGCTCCTCGTCGGCATCTACGCCTTCGGCGCGCTGCTGGGCCTGACCATCGCCCATCTCTCGGTGATCGTCCTGCGCGTCCGCGACCCCGGCCGCGACCGCCCGTACCGCATCCCGTTCAACGTCGTGGTGCGCGGCACGCCGATCCCGGTCCCGGCCGTCCTCGGGGCGCTGGCGTCGACGCTGGTGCTGCTGAGCGTTGTCGTGTTCCACGAGGGCGCCCGGTACGTCGGCCTGGGGTGGATGGGCGGCGGCCTGCTGCTCTACGTCGTCTACCGCTACTCCCAGGAGAAGCCGCTGCTGCGGCGGGTGGTCGTCGAGGAGGAGGACCTCCGCGGCCTGCACGCGGCCGAGCTCGAGTTCGCCTCGATCCTCGTGCCGCTGACCGGCACGCCGATCGACGACGACATCATCCAGACCGCCGGCCGGCTGGCGGGCGGCCAGGGCGAGGCCGAGCTCGACGAAGCCGAGCAGCTGCCGACGATCGAGGCGATCTGGGTCCTGGAGGTGCCGATGGCCCTGCCGCTCGACGCCCGCCTGCCCGACGCGCAGCTCCAGAAGGGCCGCGAGGCGCTGCGCCGCGCCAAGGACGTGGGGGAGGAGTACGAGGGCGTGGTGGTGCGGACCGCCACCGTCCGGTCGCGCCGGTCGGGCTCGGCCATCATCGAGGAGGCCCGGCGGCGCGGCGTGCAGGCGATCGTCATGGCCGCCGAGGCGCCGTCGCGGATCCGCGGGGGCGCGGCGTTCGGCGGCCGGGCGCTGGAGGGCAGGTTCGCGGGGGAGATCACCCGCTACGTCGTGGCCAAGGCGCCCTGCCCGGTGATCCTCACCGCGGCGCCGGTGGAGGAGGTCCCCGCCCCGG
>DASPKC010000015.1:0-11740 GCA_035628295.1 Baekduia sp. | reverse complement strand
CGGGCGCCAGCCGGGCGGTCACCGTCCGGGCGCGGCGCAGCACCTCGTCGGCGGCGGCGAGCGTCGTGCGCGTGCGGCGCAGCGCTCCGGGGGCGGCGGCCAGCGCGGCCTGCAGCCCGCCGGCTTCGTCGGCCAGCGCGTCGAATGTCCCGCCCGCGCCGGCCAGCAGCCGCCGCAGGTCCGGCTGGGCCTCGTCGACGGCGCCGAGGACCGCGTCGGCCGAGCGCACGAGGGTCCGGACCGCGCGCTGGTCGGCGTTGATGTCGGCGACCACGTGGTGCGCCTCGCGCAGCGCCGCCGGGCCGCGATCGAGGGTGCGGCGCAGCCCTGCCCGCGCGCTGCGCATGGCGGGCGCGCCCTGCGCCAGCAGCCGCTGCAGGTCGCGCCGCGCGGCGGCCGGGAAGCGGCTGAGCAGCTCGTCGAACTCCACCGGGGTCTCGAACGCCGACGTCGGCAGCACACCACCGTCGCGGACCGCTGCGCCCGGCCCGCGGCCCGGGCGCACCGCGATGTAGCGGTTGCCGAAGTTGGCGGTGCCGCCCCAGCGCAGCTGCAGCGTCGTGCCGCCCGGCAGCGGCCAGGCCGCGTCGTCGACCTCGAGCTCGAGGCGGGCGTCGCGCCCGCGCGCCGCCGGCTCGACGGACACCACGCGGCCAACCTTGCTGCCGCTCTGGCGCAGCGCCTGGCCGGCGACCACGTTGCTCGCCTCGCCGACGACGACGCTGAAGCGGTGCCCGCGCTCCTCGCCGCCGGCGCCCAGCAGCACCACCGCGATGGCGGCGCAGGCGCCGAGGGTCAGCAGCAGGGGCAGGGTGCCTCGCGCCCGCGTCACCGTCAGCCGCCGATCGTCAGCTTCGGGTCGAGGCCGAACACGACCACCGCGCCCCACGCGGCGATGAGGTGCAGGAGGACCAGGTTGACCACCAGCGAGCGGGCGACCGAGCTGCCGACCGACGCCGGGCCGCCCGTCGTGCGCAACCCGTAGAAGCAGGCCACGATCGCGGTGGTCAGGGCGATCACCGTGGTGATGCCCAGGACGAAGATCGACGCGCCGAAGCCCTGGACGGCCCAGTGCACGGAGGTGAGGCCGTTGACCGACAGGCCGCCGAGCAGCACGACGACGATGAGGTACGCGCCGAACAGGGTGGCGATCAGGCCCACGAACGCGGCGACCGGTGCGAACAGCAGCACGCCGATGAGCCGCGTCCCGACCAGGTAGCGCATGGGGTCGACGCCCGTGGACTCCAGCGCGTCGACCTCCTGCTGGATCTTCATCGCGCCGAGCTCGGCCGCGATGCCGCAGCACACCTTCGCGGTGAAGACGTAGCCGAACATCGTGGCGGCGGTCTGCCGCGGGCCCACGACCCCGGTGGTCAGGCCGAAGAAGTCCGCCGCCCCGAGGCCGCGCAGCAGGAAGAACGCGAACGTCCCGATCACGGCGCCCTGGAACATCTGCATCACGAAGACCAGGGGGATCGTCCCCCGCAGCATCAGGGAGGCCTGGCGCAAGCCCTCGGAGGCGAACTGCAGCGAGCCGGGGAGCGCGACGAGCGCCTGGGCGGCGAAGCGCGCCAGCTGCCCCGCCTCCTCCAGCGTGCCCCGCACCAGGCCGGGGCGCGCCGCGACCACGGGCGCCGGTCCGGCGGGCGTCGGGGTGGCCGTCGTCGCCGCCATCAGCCGCGCAGCGTCGCGACGTCGGGGAACAGGGTGAAGTACGCCAGGTTGAAGACGACGTCGAACAGCCAGATCCAGAAGAACGTGATGACCACGGTCTGGTTGACGGCCTTGCCCACGCCCTCGGCGCCCGGCTCGCAGGTCAGCCCCTTGTGGCAGGCGACGACGGCCACGAACACGCCGATCACCGCGTTCTTCAGCAGCATCGTCAGCCAGATGTCGGTCGGCCGGATGATGTTGGCCAGGGAGTCGAAGTAGACGCCCTCCGAGAACCCGAAGTAGCCCGGCGAGATGACGAAGTTGACGAGGTTGACGCCGAGCAGGCTGAGGAAGGCGAGCGCCGGCATCGCGATGCTCATGGCCACCACCCGCGGCACGACGAGCGTGTGCACCTGGTTGACGCCGAGGACCCCCATGGCGTCGAGCTCCTCGCGGATCTTGCGCGCGCCGAGGTCCGCCGTCACGGCGCTGCCGACGACCCCCGCGAAGATCATCGCGGTGATCCAGGTCGCGATCTCGCGGCTCCAGATCAGGAAGACCGTGCCGCCGATGCGGTCGGCGATCCCGAGGAGGTCGAGGATCGCGCCGAACAGGATGATCCCGAAGCCGATGAGGTACACCGAGTGCGAGAGCACGAGCGGCAGCGCGCAGCGCCGGAACGCCGTGCTGATCTCCTCCACCGTCTGCCGGGCCCACGGGTAGGGCGGGCGGACGGCGAGGCGGGTCACCTGGACCAGCAGCGCCCCCATCTCGCCGGCCGAGCGCAGCGCGCTGCCGCCGCGCGTGCCGAGGACCGCGGCGCCGAAGCCGCGGCTGTAGGGGTTGCCGCCCCGCTCGGGCGCCGCCGAGCCGATCACCGTTCGACCTCCCATGGCCTGGCCGCCGACGCTACGCGCGCGCCCGAGGGGGCGGTAGACCCGGTGGGACCCACCGGGGCGGCGATCGGGTCGACCCTCACGCGTCCATCCCGAGCGGGCCCCGCGCCAGGCCCGCGAGGAACTGGCGGACGAACGGGGTCTCGGAGGCGAAGACGTCGTCCGCGAGGCCGGACTCGAGTACCTGGCCGCGCCACACCACGGAGACGTGCCGCGCGATCAGCCGGGCCAGCATCACGTTGTGCGTCACGACGACCATCGTCCCTCCGTGCCGCGCGTGCTGCGCCATCAGCAGCTCGCCGAGCAGCGACGTGCGGACGGGGTCCAGGCCGGAGTCGGGTTCGTCGCACAGCACGATCCCCGGGTCCAGCACCAGCGCGCGCGCGAGGCCGGCGCGCTTGCGCATGCCACCGGACAGCTGGTTGGGCATCCGGTGCGCCGCGTCGAGCAGCCCGACGTTGGCCAGGTGCTCGTGGACCACCTCGCGCACCTCCGCCTCGTCGAGGTCGGTGTGCTGGCGCAGCGGGAACGCCACGTTGTCGAAGACGTCCATCGCGCTGAACAGCGCGCCGTCCTGGAACATCACGCCGATCTCCGAGCGCAGGTCGAGCAGCTCGGCGCGGCTCATCGCCCCGAGGGCGCGGCCACGGATGAGGACCTCGCCCTCGTCGGGCCGCAGCAGGCCGATGACGTGCTGCAGCAGCACGCTCTTGCCGGTGCCCGACGGCCCGAGGACCACGGAGATCACGCCCGCGGGGATCGTGACGTCGAGCCCGTCGAGCACCTGGTTGGCGCCGAAGGCCTTGCGCAGCGCGCGCGTCTCGATGGCCAGCAGCGCGGGGTCCGGGCGCCCCGCTTCCGCGGCGCGCAACGCGGCCGCCGCGACGCCGGCCGTGCCGGGCGCCGCGTCGGCCAGCACGGCGCGGACGATGGGGTCGACCTCGAGGTACTTGCGGGCGGGGCCGGCGTAGGGCACCGCGCCCGCGACCACGGCGGCCGGCAGCTCCAGCCGCCCGGCGACGAGCCGGTGCGCCGCGTCGGCGTCGAGGTGCAGCGTGACCTCGGCGGGCTCGTCGAGGCGGACCTCCGGCTCGGGGCGGTCGAGCAGCAGCGTGACGGCCCGGTCCTCCTCGGCGAAGCGGAAGGCGACGCTGGTCTGGGCGTGGTGCAGCCGCGTGCGCAGTCCCGGGTCGGCCGCCAGCGCGGCGGACAGCGCCTGCGCGAGGTGCTGCGCCGGAGAGGCGGCGGCCGCATCGCGGCGCAGCTGCACACTGCCGCCCACCGGGATCAGGCCGCCTGCCCGCCGGGCATGGACAGGTAGCGCGACACCGCCTCGACGCGGTTGGCGGCGCCGAGCTTGCGCAGGATGCGGGCCACGTGGCCCTTGACGGTGTCGGGCGCCAGGACGAGCTCCTGCGCGATCTCGCGGTTGGAGCGCCCGAGCACGAGGCGGTCGAGGATCTCCCGCTCGCGGGCGCTGAGCCGGGCCAGCTCGCCGTGCGACCCGCCGACGGCCTCCCACGTCAGCACCGCCCCTGGCGTCGCGGCCGACGGCAGCGCCGGCGGCGCGTGCTGCAGCTCGCCCAGCAGCGCCTGGGCCGAGGCCATGAGGTGGCGCAGCTCGGCGGCGACGCTGGCGCTGCGCAGGCGCAGCACGAGATGTTCGAGGGCGACCGCGAGCACCTCGGCGAACGCCCGGACCGCCGCGGTGTCGCCCTCGTCCGGCGCCGGTGCGTCGCGGTCGACGACCAGCAGCGCCAGCGGCGCGCCGCACGGCGCGACCGCCCCGAAGGCGGGGGCGCGGAGCTCCAGCGCGTCGGCCAGGACGCTCGGGCCGCCGGCCGGGCCCCGCCCGAGCAGCCCGGCCTCGCGCGTACGCGCCGGGACGCCGACGGGCCGGGCGAGCACCCGGCGGCGCAGGCGGTCGCTCGCGGGGTCCGCGAGGGCGCCGGAGTCCTGGGCCGTCAGCCGCCCCGGTCCGACGGAGAGCACGACCGCCCGGTCGAACGGCAGTTCGCGGCGGGCCAGCTCCGCTGCCGTGGCGAACAGCTCGCGCACGTCGGGCGCGGCGCGCAGGCGGCCCAGCAGGTCGACGACCGGGCCGGTGCCCGACCACTGCGCGGTGCTGGCGCAGGCCCGCACGCCTCAGCCCGCCCGCACCAGCCGCCGGACCCGCGAGCCCGAGCCCTCGCGCCCGGCCCGCTGCAGGAACGCCCGCGACGCGACGTAGCCGGGGATGCCGCTGATGCCGCCGGTCGGGTGCGTCCCTGCGCCCGTGAGCCACAGGCCGGGAACCGGCGTCTCGTAGCCGCCGAAGCCGAGCGCGGGCCGCAGCGGGCCGAAGCGCGCCGCCGCGGGCTCCACGTGGTACACGTTGCCGTCCGGCACGTGGAAGCGCTCCTCCAGGTCGGAGACGTGGAAGACGCGCCGCCCGATCTCGAGCGTGTCGAGGCCCTCGTAGACCGTCGCGCAGTCCGCGAGGACGCGGTCGCCGATCTCGTCGCGCACCTCCTCCCACGGCCGCTGCGGGTGCATGGGGGTGATGCCCGACCACAGCCAGAAGGTGTCCTGGCCCTCGGGCGCCTGGCTGGGATCCAGCGCCGACGGCACGATGCCGATGAAGCAGATCGGGTCGGGCCAGCGGCCGCCGACCGTCTCGTCCCAGGCCTGCAGGTGCTCCTCGAAGGTCTGCCACGAGACGATCGGCTCGCGCAGGTCGAGCCCGTCGTCGCGCCAGGTGCGGATGTGCTCGGCGAGCTGGATGCGCCCGGAGACCGCGACGTCGATCTTCAGCGTGCCGGTCTCGAGCACCGCCGTGGGGATCGCGTCGGCCCGGCGCTGCAGGTGCTCGGGCAGCAGCCCCTTGGGCAGCAGCCGGGAGAGGGTCGCCTTCGGGCTGCACGACGCCATGACGTACGGGGCGTGCAGCTCCTCGCCGTCGTCGAGCCGCACCCCGGTGACGCGCCCGCCGGCGCTCAGCAGCGCCTCGACCTTCGCCGACGTGCGCACGTGGCCGCCGGCCTCGAGCAAACAGGCCTGCAGGGCATCGGTGAGCGCGCCGGTGCCGCCGGCGAAGCGCGCCGAGCCGGTGCGGTGGCACATGCCGACGTAGACGAGGCCCCAGGCGGTGCCGTCCTGCTTCATCCAGCAGAACGGCGGCATCGAGGCGAGCGCGCCGCGCACCAGCGGGTGGTCGAAGCGCTCGGTGATGAACTGCTCGTGCGACGTCGTGAGGAACCCGATCAGCGGCGCGAGGTCCTTGCGGCGCCGCACGGCGGTCGGCAGCGCGGCGAGGACCGTGCGCGGGTCGGGCCGCGTCGGGTGCATGAGCATGAACGGGATGGCGAGGTCCATCGCCGCGTCCAGGGACGCGGCGAAGGCCCGGTAGGCCTCGGCGTCCTTGCGCGAGAAGCGGCGCAGCTCCTCGATCGTGCGCCGGGGGTCCTCCCAGAAGGCCAGCGAGGCGCCGCTGTCGCGGTCGACGTGGACGTGGAACGGGTCGGCCTTGATCTGGCGCAGCCCGTGACGGGCGAGCTCGAGGTCGCGCTCGATCGGCGTCGCACGCAGCAGCGACGCCTGGATGCCGCCCTCGTTGACCAGGTGGCCGGGCGCGCCGGCGATGACCGGGTTGGTGGAGATCATCCCGCCGACCGTCGGCGACGCCTCCAGGACGGTGACCCGCCGTCCCGCCCTGGCGAGGTAGCAGGCCGCCACGAGCCCGTTGTGGCCCGCGCCGATGACGAGGACGTCCTGCTCCAGGGGGGTCGGTCGCAGCATCGGGGGAGGTATACGCCGTTCGAACAACGTGTGTCAAGACCAATTTGTTCACGTTCGCCGCTTGCAATCGCCGTACAGGACCCTGTACACCTTTTGTTCGAACACGCCGTCCCCACCCTGAGAGCGAGCGCCCGTGCCCCCTGAACCGCCCAATCCGGTCCACATGACGACCAGCCCCGCGACCCGCTGGACGACCGTGAACTTCGCCGAGGCGATCCAGGGCGTGCAGAAGCCCCTGAGCTGGGGGATGTGGGACCTCTCGATGGAGACGTCGGTGCGCCGGACGTTCGGCGCCATCGGCGCGCTGCCGCGGCGCGAGGTCGCGGTCCCCGCCGCCGCCGACGACCGCATCAGCGGCATGTTCTTCGGCCGGGCGGCGGGCAACATCGACGTGTTCCGGCGCCTGGGCGACCACCTGCCCGGCAGCTCCGGCGACGTGATCGAGGAGAAGCTGTTCGGGCGCGACCCCTCAGCGCCGCGCTCGCGCAAGCCGCTCGCGGCCTACCGCCGCTATCCGGTCGTCGCGGTCTGCCTGCCGCGGGCCGCGCGCCGCCCGCCGCGCGAGCTGCCCGCGATGCGCGCCGACCTGCGGACCTGGTGGCAGCACGGCGTGCTCGACGCCCCGCCCGAGGACCTCGCGGGCGCCCAGGCGCTCCTGCGCGCGGCCGCCGGGCGGTTCATCGAGGTCGGCGAGCTGCACGCCACGACCTCGCTGCTGGCCAGCGCGCTGCTCGACCAGCTGTCCGCCCTCGCCGAGCGCGCGACGGGCGACCCCTCGCTGGCGACCGTGCTGGCCACCGGCTACGGGGCCATGGAGGAGACCGAGCTCATCGAGGACCTGTGCGCGGCCGCCGACGGCCGGCTCGGCGTCGACGAGGTCGTCCGCCGCCACGGCTACCACGGGCCCGACGAGGGCGACCTGAGCAGCCGCACATGGCGCGAGGACCGCGCGCCGCTGGAGGCCATCCTGCGGTCCTACGCCCGCAAGGGGATGGCGAGCCCGCGCCTGCGCGAGGAGCGCCAGCGCGAGCGCCGCCTGGAGGCCGAGGCGCAGCTCCTCGCCGGCCTGTCCGCCGCGCGCCGGCCCGCCGCCAGGCTCACGATGCGCCTCGCTGCGCGCTACATCCCCCTGCGCGAGCTCGGCAAGGCGTCGTTCCTGCACGCGCTCGACGCCGCGCGCTGCGCGGCGCGCGCCGGCGGGCGGGCGCTGGCCGGCGACGGGGTGCTGGCCGACGCCGAGGACGTCTTCTTCCTCACCTTCGACGAGTTCCTGGCCGGCCCGGACGACGGCCTGGCGGCGCGGGTGGCCGAACGCCGGGAGCGCCACGGGCGCTACGAGCGCCTCGAGCTGCCGCCGTCGTGGACCGGCGTGCCCGAGCCCGCCGCGGCGTCCGCCCCGGACCCGGCGGCCGAGCCCGTGGCGCAGCTGCGCGGCATCGGCGTGGTGGGCGAGCCGGTCACCGGCCGCGCCCGCGTCGTCGTCGATCCGATGGACGCCGACCTCGACGACGGCGACATCCTGGTGTGCCGGACGACCGACCCCAGCTGGACCCCCTTGTTCATGCTGGCCGACGCGCTGGTGATCGACACCGGGGGCGCCATGAGCCACGGCGCCATCGTCGCCCGCGAGCTGGGTGTGCCCTGCGTCATCAACACCGTCACGGGCACCCGCGACATCCCCGACGGCGCGACCATCACGGTCGACCCGGGCGCCGGGACCGTGGAGATCCACGCCCCGCAGCTGGAGGCCGCGTGACCCGCCCGCATAGAGTCCGCGACCCGTGACCTCGGTCACCCGCAAGCCCCGGGTCAGCCGGGCCGAGCGCCAGGAGCAGCGCCGCGAGGAGATCCGCGCGCGGCTGCTGGCCGCGCTCGAGGCGCTGCTCGACGACGGCGGGAGCTTCACCGAGCTCAGCGTCGAGCGCCTGATCCGCGAGGCCGGCGTCGCGCGCTCGACGTTCTACGTCTACTTCGAGGACAAGGGCGACCTGCTGCTCTCGCTCGCCCACGGCGTGATCGACGAGCTGCTCACGGGGGCCGGCGACTGGCTGGCGCTGGCGCCCGGCGCCGGGCGCGACGAGCTGCGCGCGGCGCTGCGGCGGTTCGCCGGCGTCTACGTCGAGCACCGCGTCGTGGCGGCCGCCATCGCCGAGACCGCCCCCCACGACCCGCGGATCCGCGCGCTGCTCGACGAGCGCCTCGACCAGCTCATGGCGGCGATCGCCGAGCACCTCGAGGCGGGCCGGGCCAGCGGCCTGGTGCGACCTGACGCGGACGCGCGGGCGCTGGCCGTCTGGCTCAGCGCGATGCTGGAGCGCGGGTGGGCGCATCTCGCCGGGCCCGGGACGCCGCCCGACCCCGAACGCGGGCTCGACGCGCTCACCATGCTGCTGTGGAACGGGCTGTACCGGCGAGGCGCCTGATGGCGGCCCCGCGGACGGCGGCGCGCGCGCGGCGCCGGGCGGAGCTCGGGCCCCGGCTGCTCGGCGCGGTCGAGGCGCTGCTGGCCGGGGGCACGAGCTACACCGAGCTGACGGTGGACGAGCTGCTCGCCGCCGCGGGCGTGGCGCGCTCGACCTTCTACAAGACCTTCGAGGGCAAGGGCGACCTGCTCGTCACCTGGCTCGAGCAGATCATCGAGGAGATCGAGGACTCCGCCGACGCCTGGTGGAGCCTCGGCGGCGACGCCGGCCCCGACGAGCTGCGGGCGGCGCTGGTCACCGCCGCAGCCGCCTACGCGCCGCACGCCACCGTCATGTCGGCCGCCTACGAGGTCGCGCCGTTCGACCCCGCCGTCCGGGCCGAGATGAGCGACCTCGTGGCCCGCGGCATCGGTGGCCTGCGGCGGCACATCAAGCGCGGCCAGCGCGAGGGCTGGGTGGATCCCGAGGTGCCGGCCGACGAGGCGGCGACGTGGATCGTGGCGATGCAGGAGCGCGCGTTCCAGCAGCTGCGCCGGCTCGGCGACGAGCACGACCTCGACCGCCTGATGCGCGCCCAGGCCGACGTCATCTGGCACGCGCTGTACGCGCACGCGCCGGCGCGCGCCGCCTGAGGAGCTCAGGCGCCGACGGCGGCGCGCCGCCGGGCGGCCATCGCGCGCTGGTAGGTGTCGAACCAGATCTCCTGGTAGGTGGCGTGGGCGACCCGGCCGTGGTCGTCCTCCCAGCGATAGACGCTGTCGCAGAAGCCCGCGTTGGGCCACGCGGGAATGGGCGCCATCGCGATCGCCTCCCCGTGGAAGCGGTAGGTGCGTCCGCGCTCGTCGACCGCCTGCACCTCCTGGCGCAGCGCCGCGTGCAGCGCGGGGTGGCGCTCGTGGACGGTGCGCCGGACGCTCGTGACGCTGCGCAGCTCGCCGTCGGCGACCACCCAGGCGAAGTGGTGTGTGGGACGGTCGGCCGGGACGTCGTACAGGCCCGTCCAGGCCGGGTCGGTGTCCGGCGGCTCGTAGGAGATCTGGTTGAACACCAGGTCCTCGCCGAACCACATCGGTGACCAGCCCACCGGCGGCGCCTGCACCGCCGCGCGGCGCTCGACACGGACCTGGCGCCAGGAGCGGTCGCGCGGCGCGTGGCAGTCGACCGAGAAGCGCTCGCCGTGCAGCACGAGCTCGCCGGTGACGTGCATGAACTGCTCAGAGCCCCCGGCGGCGCTGCCGGAGCCGTGATGGGCCTCCTCGCCGGGCATCACGTGCCCGCGGGCCAGCAGCGGGGTGACGGCGGTCGCGAGGAGGTCGAGGGACGCGGCGCCGTCCGGGGACGCGTAGGTCAGCTGCGCCTGCCGGCCGGGCTCGAGGAACGCGATCCGTAGGCCGTTGGCCGTGGTGATCGTCGCGCCGTCGACCTGCGGCCACGGCATCGTCATCTCGTAGTCGAGGTGCTCGACGTCCAGCACGCTGCGGTTGTCGAGGCCGCGGAACAGGCTCACGCCGCCCTGGGAGAGGCCGAACGCGGGCTGGTAGCGCACGTAGAGGAAGGCGCCGATCGCCGCCTCCGGGACGCTGAAGCCGAAGTAGTGGGTGTGGATCGTGTGCGGATCCCACCGCTCGCCGCTGGCGGGCAGCGGCAGGAGCAGGTCGGTCCCGGGCGGATGCGTCGTCGGTGTCATCGGCGGCTCTCGGGCGCACGGTACACCATTCTGAAATTCCTTTCACTTTGCGCTGAAAGAACGCTCACTACACTGCGCGCGATGGCGGCGGACACCGAGCAGGCCACCGGCGGACGGCGCGCGCGCACGCGCCAGGCGCTGTTCGACGCGGGCCGCGCGCTCATCGCGGAGAAGGGCGTGGCGGGCCTGCGCATCGCGGAGATCACCGAGCGGGCCGGCGTGGCCCTCGGCTCCTTCTACAACCACTTCGAGACCAAGGAGGAGCTGGTCGCCGCCGTTGTCTCGGAGACCGCTGCCTCGCTGGCGGGCGCGATCGTCGACGAGGCTCCGACCGACGACGACGCCGTCGACGTGGTGGCCGCGGCGCTGCGGCGGTTCGTGCAGCTCGCCTACGACGACCCCCAGATGGCCGGCGTCATGGTCAACCTCAGCCACGCCGACCGGCTCTTCCTCGACGCCGTCTCGCCCTTCGCCTACCGCGCGATCGAGCGCGGGATCGCCGAGGGCCACTTCGACCCCGACGACCTCGACGTCGCGGTGACGGTGGGAGTGGGCGGCGCGCTCGCGCTGATGCGGGCCATCCTCGACGGCCGCCACGGCCCCGGAGCCGACGTCGCCCATGCCGCGATGACGCTGCGCTCGCTCGGCGTCGACGCCGAGCGCGCGCGCCGCGCGGCGGCCCGAAGGCTTCCGGGCCCCTGACCTGCCCTGGACAACATGCTCGGACAGGGTGTACGGTGCGGGCATGCGAGAGGAGAGGCTCCAGGTGCTGCAGGCGGTCCGCCTCAAGGGCCGCACCACCCCGCCCGACGTGGCGGCCGCCACCGGCCAGGCCGAGCCGGCGGTGACCGCGCTGCTGGGCGAGCTGGCCCAGGCCGGCCACGTGCAGGAGGCCAAGGGCCGCTACCGCCTGACGCCGGAGGGCAAGGAGGCGCTCGGCGCCGCGCTCGCCGAGGAGCGGGCCGGGATCGACACCGCGGCGCTCGAGGCGCTGTACGAGCGCTTCGACGCGTTCAACAGCGAGTTCAAGGAGCTGGCGTCGGCGTGGCAGCAGCGCGACGGGCAGCCCAACGACCACGGCGACGCCGCCTACGATCAGGCCATCCTGGACCGCGTCGCCGACCTGCACGGCCGCTTCCTGGGGCTCGTGCAGGAGATGGGCGCGGTGGCGCCGCGCCTCGCGGCCTACCCCGCGCGCTTCACCGCGGCGCTCGAGAGGATCCAGGGCGGCGACCACGCGTTCCTCCTGCGCCCGATCATCGACAGCTACCACACGGTCTGGTTCGAGCTGCACGAGGACCTGA
>DASPKC010000014.1:0-15323 GCA_035628295.1 Baekduia sp. | reverse complement strand
CCACCTCGTCGAGGGCTTTGCGCAGCGAGGACGGCTCGCCGAAGCGGATGTGGGCGGCGCCGGCATCGCGGCGCTGCCTCCGCGCGTACGAGCCGAGCCAGCGAAGGCCCTCGCGGCGCTTGCGCGCGCCACCCTGCTCCGCCGCCATCGCGGTGGCCTCGGGCAGCTGGTCGTAGACGATCGACACCGGCACCAGCATGGCGTCCTCGGCCTGGCCGTTCTCGATCGACTTGGCGAGGTAGTGGAGGAGGCCGAAGCGCGGCGGCCTCAGCTTGCCGGTGCGCGTGCGCCCGCCCTCGATGTACCACTCGAGGTTGAAGCGCTTGGCCACGAGGTGGCCGAAGAACTCCTTGACGGCCAGCCGGTAGACCTTGTCGTCGCCGAAGTCGCGGCGGATGAACACGACGCCCGCGCGCTTGCCCAGCGGCCCGATCGGCCAGAACGACATGTTGTCGCCGCCCAGCAGGTGGTTGCGCGGGAAGTCCGCGTCGTGCAGCACCTCGGCCAGGACCAGGGGGTCGACGTACGAGCGGTGGGTGGGCAGGAACACCAGCGCGTGGCGGCGGTTGAGCTCGCGCAGGCGCTCGAGGCTGCGGAGGTCGGCGCGTACGGTCCACGCGCGCGCGTGCATGGGCCGCAGCACGCCGCGGAAGGCGTCGATGGCCAGCGGGCTCTGCACCGTGGCCAGCTCGGAGAGGCAGGACTCGGCGTACTCGAGGACCTCGTCCACGGGGCGGCCGAGGTCGGCGGCCAACGCGGCCGCCTGCTCGCGGAAGCGCGCGGAGGCGGCGATCTGCTCGGCCACCAGCCGGGGGACCTTGTAGCGGTCCCCGATCACCGCGCGCTCGGCGCGATCGCAGGCCAGGGTCGCCTGGCGGCAGACGAACGCGGCCAGAGCGTCGCGCCCGCCGCCCTCCTCGTCGTCGAAGCGGCGGCGCAGCTCGCCGGCGCGGGCGGGCGCCCCGACCGTGATCTGCACGCGGTCGGGCTGGCGGCGGGCGATGACCGCCTGCAGGCGCGCGTTGGGCCGGCGCGGGTCCAGCAGCAGCAGCGCGTCGGCGGGCCCGCGGCCGCCCTCGTCGCGCGGGGGCAGCCACGTGACGCGCGCGGGCAGCACGAGCGGGTCGTCGTCGCGCGCGAGGCGCGCGCCGAGGCCCGGATCGTCCTGCTGCAGCATCTCGGCGTCCGGGTGCTCCGCGGCGGCCCAGGACTCGAGGAGCCGGCGCTCGGTCGACGTGCGTGCGTCGACGAGCAACAGCGTCCCCGTCCCCTCGGTGGCCGGCGAAGGTCGGAAGGCAACGACCTGGGCCATGGGGTGAAGCTATGCCTGTGGCGCGCCCGCGTCCAGGGGCCCCCCTCATCCGTGCGGGGGATATCCCCCCGCCTGTCGGGGCAAGGACAGGTGACAGCGGCCCGCGGCAACGGCAGGCTGGAGCGTCATGTACCCCGGTGCCCAGGATCCTGCACGCCCCGCGCTCGTGATGGCCGACTCCGGTCAGGTCGTCACCTTCGGAGAGCTCGACGCCACCGCCAACCGGTTCGCACACCTGCTGCGCTCCTGGGGGGTGCAGCCCGGAGACCACCTCGCGTACTGCATCGAGAACCACCCCGTCTTCTTCGACGTGACGTGGGGCGCGCACTACGCCGGTGTCCTGTACACCGCCATGTCGACGCGGCTGGGCGCCGACGAGGCGGCCTACATCGTCAACGACTGCGGCGCCAAGGTGCTCGTGCTCAGCGCGCGGTACGCCGACAAGGCCGCGGCGATCAAGCAGGCGACGCCGGGGGTCGCCCACCACCTGAGCGTCGGCGGCGCGATCGAGGGCTACGAGCCGCTGGAGGATCTGCTCGCCGGACAGCCGTCGACCCCGGTCGACGAGGCACGGATCGGCGGCAAGGACATGCTCTACTCGTCAGGGACGACCGGCAAGCCCAAGGGCATCGTGCCGGCCGACCTCACGACGCCGCTGGAGGAGGCGCCGATCATCGTCACGCCGGTGCTCAAGGGCCTGTTCGGCGTGACGTCCGACGACGTCTACCTCTCGCCGGCGCCGCTCTACCACGCCGCACCGCTGCGCTTCTGCCTCGCCTTCCAGCAGCTGGGCTGCCAGGTGGTGGTCATGGAGCGCTTCGACCCCCAGCGCCTGCTGGACCTGATCGCCGAGCACCGCGTGACCCACACCCAGCTCGTCCCGACGATGTTCGTGCGGCTGCTGCGCCTGGAGGCCCGGGCCCGGGCCGCAGCCGACGTCTCGACGCTGAAGATGGTCCTCCACGCGGGCGCGCCCTGCCCGGTGGACGTCAAGCAGCAGATGTTCGACTGGTGGGGCCCGATCATCCACGAGTACTACGCCTCGACCGAGGGCTGCGGCCTGACGTGGGTGCGCCCGGAGGAGTGGCTGGCCAAGCCCGGCAGCGTCGGCAAGGCGCTGATCGGCACGCCGCACATCGTGGCCGCCGACGGCCGGGAGGCCGGGCCGGGCGAGACCGGCGCCGTGTTCTTCTCCGACGGACCGCGCTTCCGCTACCACAACGACCCTGGCAAGACCGCCGAGAACACCAACGCGCAGGGCTGGCAGACGTTCGGCGACATCGGCCACCTCGACGAGGACGGCTTCCTGTACCTGACCGACCGGGCCTCGTACATGATCATCACCGGGGGCGTGAACGTGTATCCCCAGGAGGCCGAGGACGCCCTGCAGTCCCACCCGAAGGTCATGGACGCCGCCGTCTTCGGCGTGCCGCACCCCGAGTGGGGCGAGGAGGTCAAGGGCGTGGTGCAGCCGGTCGAGCTGCCCGCCGACGACGCCGCCGCCGAGGCGCTGGAGGCCGAGCTCCTGGCCTACCTGCACGAGCGCCTGGCCAAGCTCAAGTGCCCGCGGTCGATCGACTTCCGCGCCGAGCTGCCCCGCCACGACACGGGCAAGCTCTACAAGCGCCTGCTCAAGGACGAGTACGCCGCCACGGCGAAGGCGGCGGCTGCCGCGTAGGCCGACTCAGGCGCAGAGCGGCGGCCGGCGCTCGTGCCAGCGCTCGGCCGCCTCGAGCTGCGCGGCCAGCGCGAGCAGGAGCTCCTCGTCGCCCGCGCGCCCGAGCAGCTGGGCGCCGAGCGGCACGCCACCGGCGTCGGTGCCGGCCGGGACGTTGACGCCCGGCCAGCCCACGACGTTCCAGGGAAAGGCGAACGGGCAGGCGGCCTCCACGGCGTTGCCGGTCGGCCACCAGCCGCGCCCGTCGAGCTCGCCGACGCGCAGCGCGGGCTGGGCGGTGGTGGGGGCGAGCAGGACGTCGACGCGGTCGAACACGCGCGACATGCGGGCCGCGAGCAGCGGCTCGAGCGCCTTGGCGCCGGCGACGAGCGGGCCGCCCAGCAGCGCGCCCACCCGTGCGTGCTCGCGGGTGCGGCGCTCGACGGTGGCGCCGGCTCCGAGCGCCGCGAGGCCGCGGCGCACCCCGTTGGTGCCGCGCGGCAGGAAGAGCATCCCGGCGAGCTCGTGCCCCGGGTCGGCATCGACCACCTGGTGGCCGAGCTCGCGCAGCACGCCGGCCAGGCGCAGCGTCGCGTCCCGCACCTCCGGGTGCACCTTGCCCGGCACGAACCACGGCGTGCGGAACGACAGCCCGATGCGCAGCGCGCCCGGGCCGTGCGCGGCGCCGCGGGCGGCGGCGTCGCCGTAGCGGGTCCCGGTGGCCGCGAGCACGTCGAGCAGCAGGGCGGCGTCGGCGACGTCGCGTGCCATCGGCCCGTTGCAGGACAGGCCGTGGAACCAGTCGCCCGCCGGGCCGGTCGGGACGAGCTCGCGCGTCGGCTTGACCCCGACCAGGCCGCACCACGCCGACGGGATGCGCACCGACCCGGCGCCGTCGGAGCCGACAGCGGCGGCGACCAGGCCGGCGGCGACGGCCGCGCCCGAGCCGCCGCTGGAGCCGCCGGGCGTGCGCTGCGGGTCGTAGGGGTTGCGCGCCGGCGCAAAGCCGGTGCCCTCGGTGAAGGGCCACTGGCCGAGCTCGGGCGTCGTCGTCTTGCCCACGACGACCGCGCCGGCCGCCCGCAGTCTGGTGACGAGCGGCGCGTCCTGGGTCTTGACCTCGTGGGCGCCGCCGCTGCCGAACGGCGTGGTCTCGCCCGCGATGTCCGTGTCGTCCTTGACGGCGACCGGGACGCCCAGGAGCGCCAGGCGCTCGCCTTCGGCCAGGCGGCGGTCGGCGTCGGCGGCTTCCTGGCGCGCCGCGGGCGCGCGCAGGCAGCGGAAGGCCCCGAGCGCGGGGTCCACGCGCGCGATGCGCTCCAGCGTGGCGTCCAGCAGCTGGCCGGCGCGCACCCGGCCATCGGCGAGCGCGGAGGCCTGCGCGCGCAGGCCGTCGAGGTCGGTTCCGGTGGTGGCGCTCACGACCTGCACGGTAGTGCAGGTTCGGCCGGGCGTCGAGGGGCGCCGCGTAGGCTGCCCGGCGGGATGGAGCTGCGC
Organism: Baekduia sp.; assembly: GCA_035628295.1. Taxonomy (GTDB): domain Bacteria; phylum Actinomycetota; class Thermoleophilia; order Solirubrobacterales; family Solirubrobacteraceae; genus Baekduia. Next base: position 10,857 of record DASPKC010000014.1, on the reverse strand, counting down.
CAGCTGGAGTACTTCGCAGCGGTGGCGCGCCACCGCCACTTCACCCGGGCGGCCGAGGAGCTGTACGTCACGCAGCCGGCGCTCTCGCAGCAGGTCCGCCGCCTGGAGGCCGAGCTCGGCGTGGCGCTGCTGGTGCGCGGCTCGCGCGGCGTCGAGCTGACCCCGGCCGGGGCCGACCTCCTGCAGCGCGCGGAGGCGATCCTGGCCGAGGCCGCCCGGGCGCGCGCCGAGATGGACGCGCACGCGGGCGCGCAGCGCGGCCTGGTGCGCGTGGCGGCGACCGCGGCCGACGCGCCGGCGCTGCCCGAGGCGCTCGTCGGCTTCCACCGCGCGCACCCGGGGATCCGGATCGCGCTGCGCCACGGGTCGGCCCGCGAGGTCGCCGACCTCGTGGGGACCGGAGCCGCCGAGCTCGCGGTGGCCGCGCTCGGCCAGGGCGCGGTGCGCGAGCTCGACCACGAGGTCGTCCGGGACGAGCCGCTGGTGCTCGCGCTGCCGCCGGGCGACCCGCTGGCGGGGACCGGCGCCGTCGCGCTGTGGGACGTGCGCGAGCGGCCGTTCCTGCTGGCCGAGCGCGGGACCGCGCTGCGCGACAGCGTCGTCGCCGCCTGCGAGGAGGCGGGCTTCGGCCCCGTCCCGCCGTTCGAGGTCTCCGACCCCGCCGCCGTGCGGGCGATCGTGGGCGCCGGCCTGGGCGTCGGCGTGGTCCCGGGTTCGTGGCTGCGCGGCGCCGGGCCGCAGGTCGCCGTGGCGGCGCTGCGCGAGCCGGTCCCGCGCCACCGCGTCGCGCTGGTCGCCGCCGCCGGCCTGGCGCCGGCGGCGGCGCTCCTGCGCGCCTGGCTGCGCGACGCGCTCAGCTGAGCGCGTCGGCGAGGTCCTGCTCGAGGCGGCGCCTGGGCCGCGCGCCGACGAGCGAGCGGACCGGCGCGCCGTCGCGGAAGACCACGAACGTCGGCATCGACAGGACGCCGTAGCGGGCGGCCGTCTGCGGGCTGGCGTCGACGTCGACCTGCACGAAGCGCAGGTCGGTGCGCTCGGCGGCGAGCTCGGCGAGCACCGGCTCCATGACCCGGCAGGGCGGGCACCAGGCGGCGCTGAAGTCGACGACCACGGGCAGCTCGGATTCGAGGACGGCGGCGTCGAAGTGGTCGTCGTCGACGGTGGGGATGCGATGGGCGGTGTCATGCATGCGCCCAGGGTGCGCCAGGACGCGCGCCGCGCCGAGTGCGAACCGTGATGGCGGCGATCAGCCCTCCTGCAGGCCGTAGCGCGCGTGCCAGCGGCGCATCGGCCCGGGCGCCCACCAGTTGGCCTCCCCGAACAGGCGCATCAGCGACGGCACGAGCAGCGCACGGACGATCGTCGCGTCGATGAGGACGCCGACGGCCTGGCCGATGGCGAGCTGCTTCATGAAGAAGACCTCGCTGACCGCGAAGGCCAGGAAGACCGCGGCGATCATGACCGCGGCGGCGGAGATGACCCGGCCGGTCCGCCCGATGCCCACCGCGACGGCCTCCTCGTTGGGCAGCCCCTCGTCGTGCAGCTCGCGGATGCGGCCCATGACCAGCACCGCGTAGTCGGTCGCCAGGCCGAAGATGACGGCGAACAGGAAGACGAGGCTCACGACCTCGACCGCGTACGGGCCGGGGTAGTCCAGCAGGCCGGTCAGCAGCTGCTCCTCGAAGGCCAGGACCACGATCCCGAGCGTCGCCGCCAGGGTGAGCAGGTTCATCACCAGCGTCTTGACCGGCAGCAGCACCGAGCCGGTCAGCACGAACAGCAGCACGAGGGTGACCGCGGCGACGATGCTGCCGACCAGCGGCAGGTGGTCCACCAGGCTCTGCTTGAGGTCCATGAACCGCGCCGTGTTGCCGGACACGAGCACGGTGGCGCCGGGGACGCCGCGGGCGCGGATCTCGTCCACCGCGTCCTGCGAGACGCCTGCCAGCGCGGGCTGCTCGGGGGCGAAGGTGGCGTACGCGAGGCCGTCGGCGGCCGCGCGGAACGGCGTGCCCGGGGCGAGCCCGTCGATCTGCCCGACGTCGCGGGCCAGCCGGTCGAGCTCGGCCGGGGCGACGTCGCCGCGGACCGTGACCGTCACCGCCTCGGTCAGCGCGCGCCCGTAGGAGCGCTCCACCACGTCGTTGGCCTCGTGCGACGCCAGGCCCGGCGGGACTGCCTCGGCGCTCGGCCCGGTCAGGGTGACGCCCAGCAGCGGCACGGCCAGCGCGAGCAGGATGCCGCCGCTGGCCAGCGCGATCACCAGCGGCCGGCGCATCACCCCGCGCGCCAGCCGGTACCAGCCGCCCGAGGCGTCGGACACGGCGGGCCCGCGCCGCACCGACAGGGCGTCGATGCGCGGCCCGAGGATCGCCAGCAGCGACCCGACGACGAGCAGCGCCAGGACCGCGGTCAGCAGCCCGACCGCCGCGCCCGCCGCCCCCACCGAGTACAGGAACCGCTGGGGGAGCACGATCAGCGCCGCCATCGCCGCGGCCACCGTCGCTCCGGAGAACAGGACCGTGTGCCCGGCGCGCAACAGCGTCCGCCGGTGCGCCTCGGCGACCGCGACGCCGCGGCCCAGCTCCTCCCGGAAGCGGGAGATCAGCAGCAGCCCGTAGTCGACGGCCAGGCCCAGGCTCAGCGCCGTCGTGATGTTCAGCGCGAACAGCGAGGTGTCCACGAACGCCGCCATGAGGCGCAGCACCGCGAACGTGCCGATGATCGACAGCACGCCGATCAGCAGCGGGATGCCCGCCGCCACGACGCCGCGGAAGACGAACAGCAGCAGCAAGGCGAGGACGGGGAAGGCGATGAGCTCGGCCTTCGTGAGGTCCTCGCGCGTCTGCTCCTCCACGTCGTTGAAGCCCGGCGCGAAGCCCGTCCAGCCCAGTTGCAGGCGCTCCGACGTGATCTGCTCGCGCGCCCGCTCGGCCGCCTCGCCGCCCTCCTCCTCGACGTCCTGGGTGGCGAGGAACGCGGTGACCAGCGCCGAGCGCCCGTCGCGGGCGACCAGCGCGCGGCTGCCCGGGTCGCGGCCGAGAGGCCCCTTGACCCGCCCGACGTGCTCGACCCGCGCCAGCTCGCGCCCGAGCCGGGCGATCTCGCGGCGGACCGCCGGGTCGGCGAGCTCCAGGCGCTCGCCGTCCGGCGCGCGCACCAGCAGCACGATCCCCGGCGCGGCGTCGTGGCCCAGCGCCTCGCGCAGCAGCACCGTCGCCCGCTCGCTCTCCGAGGCGCTGTCGGTGAAGCCCGCGGCCTGCAGGTGCTGCTCGACGTCGCGTCCCACCAGGCCGGCCGCCACCGCCAGCGCGGCGACGATGGCCAGGACGAGGCGCGGACGCCTCCAGGTCAGGTCCGCGACGGCCCCCAGCACCGCCGGGACACTATCTGAGTTGCAGGTTGCTACTCAAGTGTCGTCGCCGAGGAGCCGCGACGCCTGCCTGTCGACGTAGCGCGTCAGGAGCTCCTGCGCGAAACCGAAGATCGCGCTGTAGGCGATGAGCGCGGCGGGGCCGTTCTCCACCGGCGACACGACGAGGCCGGACTGCAGCAGCAGGACGCCGACGAGCGCGGTGGCCGCGCCGGCGACCGGCTTGAGCAGCGCCTGGGCCGCCCGGACGTTGTAGCGCGACGGGACGCGCCTGAGGCGCTGCAGCAGGAACGCCACGCTCAGCAGCCCGCCGAGCGCCCCGACGGCGAGCACCTCGAACACCGTCCGCCCCGCGGCCTCCGAGCCGCCGCCGAAGCACCGGTCGGGCCCGGCGCCGTCGGCGCACAGCGACACGAAGCTCGGGGAGATCGCGTGCCAGACCGCGATCGTGCCCAGCAGCAGGAGCAGCCCGCCGCTGACCGACAGGAGCAGGTTGCGGAACTGCCGCAGGCCGGTGTGGCGGTCGTTGTTGGCCTCCATCGCCGTCAACTGCGCCTCGCGCACGACCTCGCGCTGCGCTGGGCGGGCGCCGAGCGCGTCGAGCTGCTCCTTGAGGTGCTCGGGGTCGTCGAGCACCTGGCGCAGCCACGCGCGCAGGCGCGGCACGCGGGCGTCGAGCTCGGGCTGCTCGCAGGCCTCGATGATCTCGGCGTCGGCGCGGTGCACCGACTCCCATGCGACGGTGACCGAGCTGCCGGTCCACCAGCGCGCCAGGCGAGCCGGCAGGGACGGGACGGCGAGTGCCGCGACCGCCACGTCGAGCGCACCGTCGGCGGTGTCCAGGTGGCGCGCCTTGGCTGTCCCCGGGCCGAGCGTCGCGCGCAGGTCGCGGACCTCGTGGCGCAGCTGGCCCACGCGCATCGTCACCTCGGCGCGCCACACCGCCCCGTAGGTCGACGGGTCCAGCGGCGGGTCCGCGGAGGCGGGCGGCGCGGGCGCGGGGGTCGGCGTCGGGGCGGGCATGGCAGAGGGCGTCCTGCCCCGGGGCTTCGACGCACCCTGGCGCGGACCTCCCCGCCCGCGGTGGCTAGGCTCCGCCGCGTGACAGCCGAGGTGCTCGTGGGCTACGACGGCTCGCCCGGTGCGGCCGGGGCGATCGAGGCGGGCGCGCGCCTGCTTCCCGACGCCACCGTGCGCGTGGCGCACGTGTGGTCGCCCGGGTCGCTCGACGGCGAGCTGCGCCGGCGCCTGCGGTCGCAGGCCGCCACGCTGGACGAGCTGACGCAGCTCATCGACCAGGAGGGCGAGGCGCAGGCCCGCCGCATCGCGGCCGAAGGGCTCGCGCTGGCGCGGGCCGCCGGCTGGGAGGCGCAGGGCATCGTGCGCCGCGGCTTCGGCGACGAGGGCTTCGAGCTCGCCCGGCTGGCGGAGGACCTGGCGCCGGCCGCCCTCGTGCTGGGGCGCCGCGGCCTGACCGGCGTGCGCGCGGCGCTGGGCAGCTGCTCGGACCTGGTGGTGCACCACAGCCCCGTGCCGGTGCTGGTGGTCCCCCACCCGCTGCTGACCGCCGAGCACGAGGCCGTGGCCAAGGGTCCCGTCGTCGTCGGCTACGACGGCTCGGCCGGCGCGCGCGCCGCACTGGCGGCCGCGGCCGCCCGCTTCCCGCGCCGCGAGCTGCTGGTCGTCACGGCGCCGGACATCTCCGCCCAGGCGGCGGAGCTGGGCGAGCTCGAGATCGCCGGGGCCCCCGGCGCGGAGATCGTGGTCCTCGAGCAGGACGTCCACGGCGAGCGGCGCGCCGCGGCGGCGCTCGTGCGCTACGCGCAGGACGCGGGGGCGGCGGCCCTCGTGCTCGGCACGCGAGGCCAGTCGCTGCAGCGCGACCTCCTGCTGGGCAGCGTGGCGATGGGCGTGCTGCACACGGCGCACCGCCCCGTGCTCGTCGTGCCCGACCGCCGCTGACCCGCCCGCACTTCTCCGCAGCGGGCCTGTGGGCCGCTGCCGATGGCACGCGCGGCCGCCCGGACTACGGTCCGTTCATGACCAAGCTCCCGCTCGGCGCCGGCGCTGCCGCCGGCCTCGCCCTCGGCCTGGCGCCCGCGCCGGCCGGGGCCGCCGACTTCGTCGTGCGCTCCGTCACCCAGCCCGCCTCGACGGCGCTGCCGGTGACCGGCCCGCTCTCGGACCTGCGCGCCGCCTCGCGCGCCCGGGTCGCGGTGCCCACCGACTGGCGCGTGCTCAAGCCCCTGCGGTCCGGCGACCTGCGCCTGCTCACCCCCGGCGGCAGCTGCCGCTACATCGTGACCTTCCGGCTGACGAGCGTGGTCGCTGACCCGGGCGATGCAGCGGCCTACGCCGAGGCCAAGCTCCCGACCCCCGGCCGCAACCGGCTGCTGGACAGCGGCACCCACGGGTCGGCCGCCTTCCGCGTCGTGCGGCCGGCGACCACCGCCCGCGTCCGGATCGACGCCCTGCGCGCCGGTGTCCTGACCCGCCGGGCCGACGTCGCGCCGGCCGGCAGGGCGGTGTGGAGCGAGCTGCGCGCGACGGCGCTGTCGCGGCCGGGGGACGAGTGCCACTCGGGCAGCTACCGCGTGCGCGTGGGCCCGCAGCTCGGCGACGCCCTGGCGATCGCCCGGACGACGCTGACGTTCGTCAAGCCCTCCTAGGCCTGGCCCCGGACCACGGGGAAGCCGAGCGTCATCCAGTCGTGCATCCCGCCGCGGTAGTAGAGCATCGCCGCGGCCGGGTGCCCGATGCCGAGGAGGCGGTGGATGGCATCCGGCGTGGCGGCGCACTGCGGCCCGTTGCAGAAGTACGCCGCCGGTGCGTCTGGGTCGATCTCGTCGCGCCGGTCCAGGATCTGGCCGTGCGGCATGCCGACCGAGCCCGGGATCGTGGCCTCGCGGCGATGGTGCTCGAGCCGCGTGTCGATGGCGACCCCGCCGGCCTCGAGGTGCGCGATGAGCTCGAGCTCCCCGATGGTCCGCACCCCTGGGGCGAGCTCCAGCGACTGAACCCGTCCCCAGGTCGCATCGACCTCGAAGCGCCCGGTCGCCGGCAGCGGCCGGGGGACCCAGAGGACCTCGTCGTTGCGGGGCAGGCGGCGCAGCGCGGTCACGCCGGCGCGGCGCCCGACACCACTGCGGCGAGCTCGTCGAGCTGGTTGCGCAGCCCGCCGCAGACCTGCTCGCAGAGGTCGAAGACCGTCGGGTCGGCGACGCGGTACAGCGCGCTGGTGCCGGCCTTTCGGCGGGCCACGATGCCGGCCTGCAGCAGGACGCCGAGGTGCTTGGAGGCGTTCTGCTGGCTGGTCTGCAGCCCGTCGGTGATCTCGCCGACCGACCGCTCGCCGTCGCGGAGGAGATCGAGGATGCGGATGCGCGTGGGGTCGCCGATGATGCGCAGGCGCTGGGCGATCAGCTCCGCGAGGTCGAGCGGGATGGGGCGAGGCAGGTCCATGTGGTGGGCGGTCAGCGGGTGGCGCAGCTGTTGCCGCCCGTCTCCAGGTCGGGGTCGAAGGGCCGCAGGCCGGAGTTGACGGCGATGACGGCCTCGTAGTTGGCCGGGCGCGGGGGCATCGCCGCGAGCACCTCGTCGGCGAAGCGGTCGGGGTCGTCGAGCGCGAGCTCGCGCACCCGCGCGCGCACCTCGCCGAGGGTCGGCGCGACGGCGCCGGCCCGGACGACCGGATGGTCGTGGCACGGCAGCAGGACGACGTCGTCGCCCAGGGCGAGGACGCGGTCGTGCAGCGTCGCGTGCAGCAGGCGCGCCATGGCGCGCGCGCCGTCGGCGTCGCCGCGCTGGAGGTCGGGGCGCGCGATGCCGTCGGCGAAGAGCGAGTCGCCGCCGATCAGCGCGCGCCCGGCGACCACGAGGCCGGTCATGTCGGTGGTGTGCCCGGGCAGCGCGAGGGCACGCACGCCGACGTCGCCGAGCGCGAGGACGTCGCCGTCGTGCAGGGGTGCGACGTCGTAGGTCACACCGCGCTCGAGCGCCGGGGCGGGCAGGCGGAGCGTCGCCCCGGTGCGCGCGGCGAGGTCACGCGCGCCCGACAGGTGGTCGGCGTGGATGTGGGTGTCGACGACGTCCGTGACGGCGGCCCCGAGCTCACGCGCGAGGTCGGCGTAGAACGCGGCGTCCGGCGCGGGGTCGACGACGAGCGCCCGGCCGCCGGCAGCGACGACGTAGGACAGGCAGCCGCGGCCCGGGCGCTGCACCTGGCGCACTTCGAGCCCGGCGACCCCGAGGTCGACCGGGACGGCGCGCAGCGCGCCGATCCAGCCGCGCATACCGCCCTCCAGGACGACGGCGTCGGCCCCGGCGTCGCGCAGGGCCTGGGCGACGCCGCCGGCGGTGAGGCCGCGGTTGCACACCACGACGATCTCGCCCGCCAGTTCGCCGGCGAGGCTTCCGGCGCGCTCGCGCGCCTCGTCGGCGGGGACGTGGACGCTGCGGGCGCCCTCGGCCTCGATGGTCCAGGCGGCGTCGGAGCGGATGTCGAGCAGCGTGACGGGCGCGCCGGCGACCAGGCGGTCGAGCAGCGCACCGGCGGAGATGGTGGGCGGGGCGGCGGTGGCGGACATCGGACCTCCGATTGTACTCCACAAACGTGGAGTTGTAGAACGGCGCGGATCAGGCCGACGGTGGACCCCGCCGGCCGGACGGTCAAGGGGACGTCCGTGCCCGCCTGTGCGGCTTCGCCGCCCGTCCATCAGACTGCGCGCGGTGCCGCAGCTGCCGTTCGACCCCATTGCCGAGGCCCGCCGTCAGTGGGACGTCCACTGGGGGCCGGACCACACGCCGCAGATGTCCGCGGTCATCTCGATCTTCCGCGCGCAGCAGATCGTCCTCAGCCGGCTCAACGAGCTGCTCGAGCCGCTCGAGCTGACCTATCCCCGCTACGAGGCCCTCATGCTGCTCTCGTACACCAAGCACGGCGAGCTCCCGCTCGGCAAGGTCTCCGACCGCCTGCAGGTCCACCGCGCGAGCGTCACGAACGTCATCGACAAGCTCGTGGCCCACGGGTACGTCGAGCGCGTCCTGCACGCCGAGGACCGCCGCGCCGTCCTCGCGCGCATCACGCCCGACGGCAAGCGCGTCGCCCGCCGCGCGACCAAGCTGCTGCACGGGGCGAACTTCGGCGTGGACCCCCTGACCCGCGAGGACTGCGAGGCGATCTTCTCCCAGCTGCGCCCGCTGCGGGCCGGCGCGGGCGACTTCGCCGACGCCTCCGGTGGGGACTGAGGGAACGGTTCCCCCCAGTCCCCGGCGCAACCTCAGGCGCCGGCCATCGCGCGGGCGACCACGACCCGCTGGATCTCGTTGGTGCCCTCGTAGATCTGGGTGATCTTCGCGTCGCGCATCATGCGCTCGACGGGGTACTCGTTGACGTAGCCGTAGCCGCCGAGCACCTGCACGGCCTCGACGGTCACGCGCATCGCGTTGTCCGAGGCGAACAGCTTCGCCATCGAGGTCCACTTGCCCAGGTCGGCCGGGCGCTCCGCGCGGTCCGCCAGCACGCAGGCCTTGTAGAGCAGCTCGCGCGCGGCGGCCGTCCCCGTCTCCATGTCGGCGAGCTTGAACTGCAGGCCCTGCAGCTCGATGATCGGCTTGCCGAAGGCGATGCGCTCCTTGGCGTAGGCGACCGCCTGGTCGATGGCGCCCTGCGCGATGCCGACCGCCTGCGCGGCGGCGCCCAGGCGCGTGCGCTCGAGCGTGCCCAGCGCCACGCGCATGCCGCGGCCGACCTCGCCGATCACGTTGGCCGCCGGCACCCGGACGTCCTGGAACACCGGCGAGCCCGTCGGCGAGCCCTTGATGCCGAGCTTGTGCTCGTAACCGCCGATGGAGAAGCCGGGCCGGTCCTTCTCCACGACGAAGGCCGTGACGCGCCCGGCGGGGCGGTCGGTGACGGCGAAGACGACGTAGAAGTCGGCGATGCCGGCGTTCGAGATCCACGTCTTCTCGCCGTTGATGACCCACTCGTCGCCGTCCTGCACGGCGGTCGTGCGCATGGCCGCGGCGTTCGAGCCGGCCTCGGCCTCCGACAGGGCGAACGCCGCCGCCCACTCGCCCGAGGCGCACTTCGGCAGGAAGCGCTCCTTCAGCTCGTCGGAGCCGAAGAGCTGGATGGGCAGCGTCCCGAGCTCCTGCAGCATCAGGATCAGCGCGCAGGACGCGTCGGCCTTGGCGAGCTCCTCGACGGCCATCTGCAGCATCAGCGTCCCGGTGCCCGTCCCGCCGTACTGCTCGGCGAAGGGGAGCGCCAGGACGTCGTTCTCGGCCAGCAGCTGCCGGATGTCCCAGGGGTACTCGGCGTTGCGGTCGATGTCGCCGGCGCGCGGCGCGATGCGCTCCTGCGCGATCTGGCGGATCGTGTCGCGGAAGTCGAGGAACTCCTGCGGTATCTCGTAGGCCTCCGTGGCCGTCGTCGTGCCGGTCATGCCGCCACCTTCGCGTCGGCGTACTCGTAGAAGCCGCGGCCCGACTTGCGGCCGAAGTGGCCGGAGACGACCATCCGCTTCAGCAGCGGCGGCGGGGCGAAGTCCGGCCGCTTGAACTCCTCGTAGAGCGACTCGCCGATCGCGTACATCACGTCGAGGCCGATGAAGTCCGCCAGCTCGAGCGGCCCCATCGGGTGCGCGCAGCCGCGCTTCATGCCCTCGTCGATGTCCTCCCGGGTGGCGAACCCGTCCTCGTACATCCGGATGCCGGACATGAGGTAGGGGACCAGCAGCATGTTCACGATGAACCCGCTGCGGTCCTTCGTCACGACCGTGTACTTGCCGATCGACTCGGCGAATGCGCAGGCGGCGGCGAACGCGTCGTCGGAGGTGTCCAGCGCCCGCACGACCTCGACGAGCGACATGACCGGGACGGGGGAGAAGAAGTGCAGCCCCAGCACGCGGTCCGGCCGGCGCGTCCACGAGGCGATCTCGGCGATGGGGATGGAGCTGGTGTTCGACGCCAGGAAGGTCGCGTCGGGCAGCGCCTGATCCAGGCGCTGGAACAGCTGACCTTTGACCTTCGGGTCCTCGAGGACCGCCTCGATCACCGCGTCCGTGGCGCGGAGGTCGTCCAGGTCGGTCGTGTGGGCGATGCGGGCCAGCGCGGCGTCGGGGTCGGTCACCTTGCCGCGGGCGGCCGCCTTCGCCAGCGACCGCTCGATCGCCTGGCGCGAGCGGTCCAGCGGCCGCTGGTCGGGCTCGTGGACGATGACGTGCAGGCCGGCGGCCGCGGCGGACTCCGCGATCCCCGACCCCATGAACCCGGCGCCGACGACGCCGATCACCGACATGCTCATCCCCTGGTGCTCCCTCGGTCTCGAAGTTCGGAGCCCCTGACGCTAGCATGAAATGCGGCTTTCAAACTATCGGGATACCACATACGTGCAGGCGCCACCGGTGCGATCAGGCCAGCCGTCCGGCTGATCGCCCGGAGACCTCACCCTTGCGGACGCGTTGCCGACGGGGGAGGGTCCG
>DASPKC010000013.1:0-6086 GCA_035628295.1 Baekduia sp. | reverse complement strand
GCCTCGAACTGGCCGCGGACCGCCTCGGGGGTCGCGGCCTCCTCGAAGCCCTCCACGTGCAGGTGGAAGGTCATGCCCGGGGCGTGCAGGGACATGATCGTGTCGATGTCGTGGGCGTTCCACGCGTCGCCGTAGGCGTGCGCGAGGCGCTCGGCCGCGGCGAGCGGCGCATCGGTCGTGGTGGCCATGGCCGCGAGCGTAACGGCGCCCCCGCGAACTTGCAATGTCATTCCAAGTTCGTGTCCGCGGGCGCCTCCGCGCGGGGGAAGCGCACCTCCGGCGCGAGCGCCGCGCCGGGCCCGCGGGCGCCCGCCGGGGCCAGGCCCTCGAGCACCAGGCGCCGGCCGTCCTCCAGCACGGCGCGCAGCTCCGCGTCGCCCAGGCGCAGGCGGTCGGCCCGCGAGCGCAGCGCCACCACGCCGTTCCAGGCGCCCCAGAGGAACGTCGCCGTGCGGCGCGGATCCACGGGCAGCAGCTCGCCCTCGGCCACCCCGCGCGCGATGGCCTCCTGCAGCCGCCCGACCTCGCCCTCCACCACCGCGGCGATGCGCTCCTCGACCTCCGGCGTCCCGGCCTCGCGCGCCAGGCCCGCCCGCGGGTGCGCCACGAGGTCGAACAGCCCGGGGTGGTCCTCGTGGAACAGCAGGTAGGCGTCGGCGGCGGCGAGGACCTGCTCGAGCGCGCCGAGCTCCGGCCGGTAGGCCTGGTCCATGTAGCGGCGGTTGGCCTCCACGGCCTGCTCGACCACCGCCAGGAAGAGCTCGTGCTTGCCGCCCGGGAAGTAGTTGTAGAGCGAGCTGACCGACACGTCCGCGGCCGCCGCGAGGTCCTCGACCGTCGTGACGTGGAACCCGTCGCGGGCAAAGAGGCGCTCGGCCGCGTCGAGCAGCGCCCGGCGGGTGCGGACGCGGCGCTGCTCGCGCCGGGACGGCGCTGGCGACGTGTCGGCCATCCGGCCAGCAGCCTACGCGGCGGAGGCGACGCGCCCTGCGCCAGGCGGATCGCTAGCGTCCCCGGCCCGATGGCCGTCGTCTCCGGATCCGAGCTGGGCGCCCGCCTGCGCGACCGCGACCTCTCCGCTGCGCCGGCCGTCCTGAACCTGGTCGAGACGCAGACCGAGGCCGCGCGGGCCGAGGTGGCCGCGCTGCTGCGCGCCGTGGCGCCGGCCGCGCTCGGCGGCGAGGCTCCCGGGCACGTCGTGGGCGTCACGGGGCCGCCCGGGGCCGGCAAGTCGTCGCTGCTGTCCGAGCTCGTGGGCGCCTGGCGCGGGCGCGACCGGACCGTCGCCGTGCTGGCCGTCGACCCGTCCTCCAAGCGCTCCGGCGGCTCGCTGCTGGGCGACCGCGCGCGCATCGCGTTCGACCCCGAGGACCGCGGCTGCTTCATCCGGTCGACGGCCGCAGGGCGCCGGCTCGGCGGCCTGGCGCCCGCCACCCGCGCGGCGTCGCACGCGCTCGCCGCGGCGTTCGACGTCGTGGTGATCGAGACCGTCGGCGTCGGGCAGTCCGAGACGGAGGTTGCCGACGTCGCCGACACCGTGGCGGTCATCGTGCAGCCCGGCTCCGGGGACGCGCTGCAGTTCCTCAAGGCGGGGATCATGGAGGTGCCCGACGTGCTCGTCGTGACCAAGGCGGACCTCGGGCGCATCGCGCAGCGCGCGCGGCGCGACCTCCACGCCGCGCTGCGCTCCGCCGGCGCGCGGGACACGCCGGTCGTCGCGGTCTCGTCGGTCTCCCCCGTGCAGGGCTTCGACGAGCTCGTCGACGCGCTCGACGCGCACCGCGCGACGCTCGACCTGCCCGCGCACCGCACGTCGCGCCGGCGCGCGAGCGCCCTGGCGGACTTCATCGCCGAGCACGGCGAGGCGGGCCTGCGTGCGGTGGGCGGGCCGCGCGTCGCGCAGCGACTGCTCGACGCGCAGGAGCCGGGCGCTGACGTGGCGACGCTGGTCGAGGCGCTCGAGGCGGGCGTCGCGGCGTGAGGCTCGACCTGCTGATCCTCGTCGCCGCGTTCGCCGCCGGGACGCTCGTCGCCGAGGTTGCCGGCGCGGCCAACACCGGCACCGCGCTGGCGTTCGGGCAGATCGCCTTCGCGCTCGCCGTCGTCTACGTCGTCGTCCGGCGCCCGTAGCGCCGCCGCCGTGGGCGTAGGATCGCCCGCCATGGCCCGAGGCTGCTTTCTCTCCGTCGGCCGCTCCCTGCGGGAGTCGGTGGCGCGCGTCCGGCTGGCCGAGGAGCTCGGCTACGAGCAGGTGCTCTGCACCCACCTCAACGGCGCCGAGTCGCTCACGGCGGTCACGGCGTACGCGGCGGCCACCGAGCGGATCCGCGTGGGGACCGGCGTCGTGCCGATCTACAGCCGCACGCCGGCCACCATGGCGCAGACCGCGGGCACGATCGACGCCCTCAGCGGCGGGCGCCTGATCCTCGGCCTCGGCGTCTCGCACCGGCCCGTGGTGGAGGGCTGGCACGGGCAGACGATCGACAAGCCCGTCACCGAGATGCGCGAGTACGTGGCCATCGTCCGTGCCCTGCTGGCGGGCGAGCAGCCGCCACCCGGCGACAAGTGGGCGACGGGCATGGTGCTCCAGCGCAGCATCCAGGCGCCCGGGCTGCCGATCTACCTCGCGGCGCTGTCGCCGCGGATGCTGCGCCTCGCGGGCGAGATCGCCGACGGCGTGATCCTCTGGCTCTGCAACCCCGCCTACATCCGCGACGTCGTCGTGCCGGAGGTCGCCCGCGGCCGCGCGCAGGCCGGCCGGCCGCTGGAGGGCTTCGACATCGTCGCCGCCGTGCCGAGCGCCGTCGTGGACGACCCGGCCGACGCGCGCGCGACCATGCGCAAGGACCTGCTGCCGTACTTCTCGCTGCCCTTCTACCGGTCGATGATCGAGCGCTCGGGCTTCGGCGAGGACCTGGAGGCCTTCGACGCCGCCGCGCCCCAGGGCCCCGAGGCCATGGCCGCCGCGATCTCCGACCGGTTCGTCGAGGCGCTGACGGCCATCGGCGACGAGGCCGCCGTGCGCGCCGGGCTGCAGCGCTACCGCGACGCGGGCGCCACCACGCCGTCCGTCGGGCCGGTCGCCCGCACGGACGCGGAGGCGGCACTGCGGGCGGGCGCCGGGTAGCCCCGGCCGCCGAAGCGCCCGCCCTTCAGGACGTCGGCCCGACCGGCCGCTCGGCGATGACGCCCGAGACGGCGCCGCGCGCGAGGCGTCCACCGTCGACCACGGCGGTCGCGTCACCACCGAGATCCGGGCGGACGTCGAACCGGATCCGGTACGGCCCGCGGCGCAGCGCGCGCAGGCGCCAGCGGTAGGTCGCGCGCTCACCGGGCGCTACGCGACCGAGGGCGAAGGTGCGCGCGAACGGCCGGTCGACGTCCGTGCCCTCCGGCCCCGCCACGAGGAGCAGGCGGGGGCGCAGGCTCTCCATCTCCTTCTCGCCGGACCCGCCGCGCAGACCGTCCAGCGTCACGACCACGTTCGGGATCGCCCGCGTTCCCCGGTTCGTCACATGCAGCGTCAGCGTCTTCTCGCCCGCCAAGCGCCGGAGAGCGAAGCGCTCGGCCTCCAGCGCTACGGGAAAGCGCCCCGAGGCGCGCTCGGGGCCCTGGCCGTCCGATCCCGCGACGGCCACCACGGCCACGACCGCCAGCACCAGCGCGAAGGCGGCGATCGCACGGATCACGGGCTCACCGGATGAGGCATCAGCCGCGGGTACTCCCCGGTGAAGGCCTTGGGGTCGATGTTGCCGTTGGGCTCCGGGTACGGGTTCTCCTCGAACGTGATGCCCTGCAACGCGGCGTTCCCCTCGCTGGGGCCAGGCGCCTCGTAGATCACGTACCGGAACCAGATGCCGTGCCGGTCGCCGTCGTTGACGAACTCGCCGAGGTTGGCCAGCAGCGCGGTGATGTCGTTCTTGCGCGGCTCCACGTAGTCGAGGACCGGGACGAGGTTGCGCAGCGTCGGCGTGAGATGCCGGGCCAGCGGGAGCGCGGCGCGCACGACCGGCAGGGCGGTGGTCAGCGCCGGCACGGCCGCGCGGTTGAACGCCGGCAGGCTGCGCACCACGTCGCGCGCATCCGCCGCCACCGGCTCGAGGTCCTGCAGGGCCGCGGTCAGGTCCGGGGCCGCCTGGCGCGCCTCGGCGATCAGGGGCCGCGCCTCGCGCAGCAGAGGGGCGGCCGTCCGCAGCGTCTGCCGCCCGCTGCGCAGCAGACGCGGCGTCTCCTCCACGGCGTGGCGCAGCCCGCGCTGGCGGGCGGCGAGCGCCGAGAGGGTCCGTGCGCCGTTGGCCACGATCGACCGCACGGCCTGCTCGCGGTCACCGAGTTCCTTCAGCACGGTGCCGGAGTGCGTCACGACCCGCGCGATGTGGCGCTCCTGGCCGCGGAGCACCTCGGTCAGGTCGCGTGCCTCGTGCAGGACCTCCGCGAAGGACGCGAAGACCTCGTTGATCTGCGCGGGCGCCTGCTCGGCGCGGAAGCCGCGGGCGAAGGTCCGGTTGATCGACTTGAGATCCTCGACGGTCGGGCGGTCGAGGGCCTTCAGCGCTTCGTCGAACTCGATGTTGGACAGGACCTGGCGGCGCGGCAGGGCACTGCCCGGCGCCAGGCGCTCCGCCCTGGGCGACCCCGGGTCGAGCTCGATGTACGGCTCGCCGAGCAGCGTCCGGTTGCCCGTCCTGACCGTCGCGTCGACGCCGACCGGCGCGTAGTCCTCGTCGACGCCGATGGTGACCACCGTGTGGTCCCCGCGGACCTCCAGCCCCTCCACCGAGCCGACCTTCACGCCGCGGGCCAGCACGAAGGACTTCTTCAGCAGGCCCTGCGAGTCGCGGAAGACCGCGGTGAACTTGTAGGGCGACGAGAGCCGGACCTGCGGTCCGCCGAACGAGTTGTTGAGGATGCCGTACAGCAGCGCCGCGACCACCGCGGAGGTCAGCAGCAGGATGACGCCGGGGCGAGAGACGTGCTTGCTCACGGTCGCTTCCTCAGCTCGGACGGCGGCACGTGGCCGGGGGTGCCGGGGACGCGCACGCGCGGGGTGCAGGCGAAGCGGTTGATGACCAGACAGGTCAGGTTCAGCGCCTCCTGGATCCGCCTGCCCATCACCCGGCGCTGCGCCGCGCTCGCCCCGGCCGGCAGCCCGAAGTTCTCCGGGTACGGCAGCTCCTGCGCGACGATGGCGCCACGCGCGACCGCCCCAAGGGCGTCGTTCGTCGACAGCACGCCGGAGACGCGCGAGAACATCTCCGACGCGCCGCCGTCGGAGATGTCCTCCGCGACCGGCTGGAGCGTCGGCGCGAGCTTGCGCAGCCCGGGCGTCAGCGCGCGACTCGCCGGGCCGAGGGCCGTCAGCGCGCTGCGCAGGTTGGCCACCGGCCGGGGAGCATCGCGCAGCAGGGGCTGCAGATCGGCGATGAGCCGGTTGCCCACGGGCACGAAGCGCCGCAGGGCGCGCAGGCCCTCGGGAAGCGCGCGGGCGGTCGGGCGCAGCTGCTCGAGCGCCGGGTTCAGGGGCACCGCCAGGCGCTCCACGCCCTGCAGCGCGGCGCGGACGGCCGTGAGCGTGCCCGGGAGCTCGCGCACGCTCTGTGCGAGCTCGCGGTCGCGGCGCGCCGTCACCGAGACGGTCCGCCGCCCGAAGTGGATGGCCTCGCGCAACTGGCGGCCGCGACGTCCGAGGGTGGAGAAGATCGTGTCCATCTCCGTGACGAGGTCGGCGAGCAGGCGCCGGCGCTCGGCCAGCACCCGCGCCACCTCCTCGGTGTCGCTGAGCGCGGGCCCCAGGGCGTTGAGCCCCGCCTTGAGCTCGCTGTTGCGCCCCCGCAGGGCCTTGCCGAGCTCCTGCACGGCGATCTGCGTGTAGGCGCGCGTGTCGGCGTCGAGGGTGGAGAGCACGCGGTCCACGCCGACGTAGGTGCTCGTGCGTGATGCGCGGATGCGGTCGCCGTCGCCGAGTGCGGGCGCCTCGGGGCTGCCGGAGCTGATGTTGACGGTCACGTCCTGCAGGCCCGATCGCGGCACGAGCTGCACCGAGGCGTCGCGGTGGATGTGGCCCTTGCTCTCGCGCTCCATGGACA
>DASPKC010000012.1:0-16454 GCA_035628295.1 Baekduia sp. | reverse complement strand
CTGCCATGCGCGTGCTCCTCACCAACGACGACGGGATCGAGGCCGAGGGGCTGCAGACCCTGCGCGGCGCGTTGCGGACCCTGCCCGGCATCGACCTCGTGACCATCGCGCCGGACGGCAACCGGTCGGCGGTCGGCCGCGGGATCACGACGCGGCGGCCGCTAATGGTGGAGCGCATCGACTTCGACGACGGCGACCACGGGTACGCGTGCGACGGCACGCCGGTGGACTGCGTCCGGCTGGCCTCGCTGGGCCTGGCCGGCGACGATTGGGCGCCCGACGTCGTGGTGTCGGGCATCAACCACGGGGCGAACCTCGGCGACGACGTCACGTACTCGGGGACCGTGGCCGCGGCGATGGAGGGCCTGGTGCTCGGCCTGCCGGCCATCGCGGTCTCCCAGCAGTCGCTCAAGCGCGAGATGGACTTCCGCCTGGGCCTGGAGTTCGCCTTCGAGCACGGCGCGCGCTTCGTCGCGCGGCTGGTGGCCGAGCTCGACGCGGTGCCGCTGCCGCCGTCGACGCTGCTGAACATCAACGTCCCGGCCGGCCATCCCGAGGGCGTCGAGGTCTGCCGGCTGGGCAAGCGGATCTACCGCGACCGCCTCGAGGAGGCGCCGGACGGCCGCGAGGGGGAGCGCCGCCGGTACTGGATCTACGGCGCCGACCCGGGTTTCGAGGACGAGCCGGGGACCGACCTCGCGGCGGTGCACGCGGGCCGGATCGCGCTGACGCCGCTGCACCTCGACCTCACGCAGCACGACGGCATCGGACCGCTGTCCATGGCCGAGCTCGACCGGCTGGTGGCGCCGGCGGCGGAGGAGGTGGAGTGACGGCCGACCAACGTGCGGCCCGCGCGGCGCAGCTGCGCGAGCAGATCGTCCACCACGAGCACCGCTACTACGTGCTCGACGACCCGGAGATCGGCGACGACGCGTTCGACGCGCTCATGGACGAGCTGCGGCGCCTGGAGGCCGAGGACCCGTCGCTCGTCACGCCCGACTCGCCGACGCAGCGCGTGGGCGGCGAGCCCGTCGGCTCGCTGGAGAAGGTCACGCACCTGCAGCCGATGCTGTCGCTGGCCAACGCGCGCAGCGCGGAGGAGCTGCGCGCGTGGATCGACCGCATGCGCAACCACCTCGCGCGCGAGGGCATCGAGGACCCGGACTTCTCGTTCGTCTGCGAGCCCAAGGTCGACGGGCTGGCGATCTCGCTGGTCTACCGCGACGGGGTGCTCGAACGCGGCGCGACGCGCGGCAACGGCGAGGTCGGCGAGGACGTCACGCACAACCTGCGCACGATGCGCTCCGTGCCCCTGCGCATCGCCGGCGACGACGTCCCGGCGCTCGTGGAGGTCCGCGGCGAGGTCTACATGTCGCTGCCGGACTTCCAGGCGCTGAACGAGCGGCGCGCGGCGGCCGGGCTGTCCACCTTCATGAACCCCCGCAACAGCGCCGCGGGCACCATCCGCCAGCTGGATCCGCGGCTGGCCGCCGACCGGCCGCTGTCGCTGTGGTGCTACGGCATCGGCGCGCGCGAGGGCCTGGACCTCGACCGCCACTCGGGCGCGCTGGCCTGGCTGCGCGAGCACGGGTTCCCCGTCAACCCGGACGTCGAGGTCGTCGGCACCGAGGACGCGGTGGTCGAGCGCTGCGTCACCTGGCAGGAGCGCCGCGGGTCGTTGGACTTCGAGATCGACGGCGTCGTGGTCAAGGTCGACGACTACGAGCTGCAGCGGCGCCTGGGCGTGGTCGGGCGCGACCCTCGCTGGGCGATCGCCTGGAAGTTCCCGCCGACGACCGCCGTGACCACCCTGCGCGACGTCCTCTGGAACGTGGGCAAGTTCGGCGACCTGCACCCGTTCGCGTCGCTGGAGCCGGTGCACGTCGGGGGCGTGACGGTGAAGCTCGCGACGCTGCACAACGAGGAGGACCTGGCGCGCAAGGACCTGCGCGTCGGCGACGAGGTCATCGTGCTGCGCGCCGGCGACGTGATCCCCCAGGTCGTCTCCCCGGCGCCGCACGCCGTCGAGCGCGAGGACCGGGCGGCGCCGCCGCAGCCGCCGGCGCAGTGCCCGTCGTGCGGCACGGCCACGGTGAAGCCGCAGGACTCGGTCTTCACCAAGTGCCCGAACGTCGCGTGCCCGGGGCGCCAGTGGCAGCTGCTCAAGCACTTCGCCACCCAGGGCGCCATGGACATCGACGGCCTGGGGGAGAAGCAGGTGGCGACCCTGCAGCAGGCCGGCCTCGTCACGACCGCGGCCGACTTCTACCGGCTCACGCCCGAGAAGCTCATGGAGCTTGACGGCGTGGGCGAGGTGAGCGCCAGGCGCCTGGTCGACGCGATCGCCCGCTCCCGCGAGCGGCCGTTCGGCCGCGTGCTGTTCGCCATCGGCCTCGAGGAGGTGGGGGCGGTCACCGGGCGCAACCTCGCCCAGCAGTTCCGCTCCATCGACGCGCTGCTGGCGGCGGGACCGGAGGAGATCACCGCCACCCCCGGCGTCGGCCCGAAGATGGCGCAGAAGATCCACGACCAGCTGGCCGACCCCCAGTTCCGGGCGCTGGTCGAGGACCTGCGGGCACAGGGGCTGCAGTTCGAGGTCGAGGGGGCGCCGCCCGGCAAGGGACCGCTGGCCGGCAAGACGTTCGTGCTCACCGGCACGCTGCCCGACCTCACGCGCGAGGAGGCGACCGAGCGGATCCTGGCCGCGGGCGGCCGCGTCACGTCGTCGGTGTCCAAGAAGACCGACTACGTCGTCGCCGGCGACGCCCCGGGCTCCAAGCTCGAGAAGGCCGAGCGCCTGGGGGTGCCGGTGCTCGACGAGGCCGGGCTGCTGGCGCTGCTGGCCGGCGGCTAGGCCGGCTCGGAGATCACCAGGCGCAGGCTGCCGTCCAGCACGGCAGGTCCTCGGCCGCCGCGTCGCGCGCGGGCGCGGCGCCCGGCGGGCGCGGCGCCCGCATGGTGGCGCTGGGCTCCACCGCGAGCACCCAGCGGTCCCGCGGTTCGTAGGAGCCCGTGCCGGCGCCGACGTTGAGCACCGTGCGCGCGTCGCCCAGGGCGGCGGGGATGCGCGCCGCGATCCGCGGGTCGGTTCGCCGGCGCGCGGCGTACCCGCGGCCATGGGCGTCGTAGTCCACGTGCGCCGCCACCTCGACGCACGGTAGCGCCAGCGCGTCAGCCGTCGTAGGTGGCGATCACGCGGACCATGCGGTCCTCGATGCGCTTGGCCGCCAGCGGGTTGACGCCGTTCTCGAGGAACGAGAAGGCGATGCGCGCGCCGCTGCGGGCGGTGCAGTAGCCCGACAGGGCGCTGACCCGGTTGATCGTCCCCGTCTTGGCCGCGCAGCGCCTTGCGGCGGCGGTCCCGCGCAGGCGCCTGACGAGCGTGCCCGTGCTGCCGAACCGCGCCAGGGACGCCGTCCACGACGGCGCGATCTGCTGGTTGGCCATCCGCTCCAGCAGTCGCACGAGCTGGCGGGGCGTCACGCGATTGGCACGCGAGAGGCCCGAGCCGTCGGCGAGGCGGGGGTGGATCCCGAAGCGCACGAGCTCGGCACGGACGACCGCCAGGCCGGCCGCCGTCGACCCGGCCTTGCCGAAGCGGGCGCCCAGGCCCTTGACCAGCATCTCGGCGTAGAAGTTGTCCGACGGCTGGTTGGTGATCGCCGCGAGCTGGCGCATCGTGGGGGAGATCGTCCGCGCGAGAATCAGGCCGGCCGCGGTGCCGTCGTCCTGCGCGGCGGTGCCGCCGCCCGCCGGTGCGTCCTGCAGGACGCCGGCGCGGGCCTTGCGCCCCACGGTGATGCCCGCCTGCTTGAGGAAGAGCTGCAGCCGGTTGGCCGCCACGACCGCCGGGCCGTCGGGCCAGGCTCGGCCATGGCCCCACGCCAGCGCGCCGAGCCAGCCGCCGAGGTCGCTGTCGGCGCGGAAGCCGGTCCGCGGACCGCCGCGCCGGGCGTCGAAGAGCGACTCGTCGCCGACCACGCCGCCCCGGATGCGGGTGATCCCGGCCTCCGCCAGCTGCGCCGCCATGTCGCGCAGGTCGCGGTCGTCGAGCGCGGGATCGCCGCCGCCGACGAGGAAGACGTCGCCGCCCACGGTGCCGCGGACGATCCTCGTCCCGGGCGCAAGGCGGAGCGTGGTTTCGAGCACCGCGTCCGGCCCGAAGCGCAGCAGCGCGGCGGCCGTCGTGAGCAGCTTCTGGTTGGAGGCCGGGATGCGCGGCCGGTCCTCGCGCCGGGCGAAGAGCTCGCGGCCGGCGTCGAGGTCCACGACCAGGGCTCCTGAGGCCGCGCCCAGCTTGCGCGACTCCTCGGCCAAGCGGCGCTCCAGGGTCGGGGCGTCGACGGCGTACGCCGTCGCCGGCGCGGCGGCGAGCACGGCGACCAGGACGGCGGCGAGACGCGGGCGGGACAGCACGGTGCGCACGGATCGTAAGGACACCGGCGGCGATGCGGTGCTGCTGGGGCGGTTCGACGGATGTCGGGTAGAAGACCCCGAGCCGCCGCCCGGACCCGGGGTTAGACTCGAGCGATGGGGAACGTCGTCTCCCTCGAGGACACCAAAAAGCCGCGTGCGGCCGGCACGCGCGCGCCGCGGCGGCGTAAGCGTTCCAAGACCGCGCTGGTGCTCGGAGGCGGCGGATTCACGGGCGGCGTGTACCAGATCGGCGCGCTGCGGGCGATCGACCTGCTGTCGGTCAACCGGACCGTCAACCAGTTCGACGTGTACGTCGGGACGTCGGCCGGCTCGTTCGTGGCAGCGCTCACCGCCAACGGTGTCACGCCGGAGGAGATGATGCGCGTCGTCAACCGGCAGGTGCCGACGCCGTTCCGCGACGTGGACCTCGGCCAGATGCTCCGCCCGAACGTCCTCGAGTACGTCCGCCGCGGCGCGCTGCTGCCGTGGCAGGCGGTGAAGGTCGCGCGCGAGCTGCTGCCCCACTGGTCCCAGACGACCGTCATGGACTGGGTGCTGGGGCTGGCCGAGGGCATGCCGTCGGGCATCTACTCCGGCTCGGGCATCGAGGAGTACATGCGCACCGTCCTCGAGGACCCCGACCGCTGTGACGACTTCCGCGCGCTGGAGAACGAGCTGTACCTGGCGGCGACGGACCTCGACACCTGCGAGCGCATCGTGTTCGGCTCCGACGGCTGGGACGACGTCCCCATCTCCACCGCGGTTCGAGCCTCGACGGCCCTGCCGATGGTCTACAAGCCGGTCAAGGTCAAGGAGCGCGAGCTCGTCGACGGCGGGATCGTGTCGACGACGAACCTGGACATCGCGGTGGAGGCGGGCGCGAAGTTCGTGATCGTGGTCAACCCGCTGGTGCCGTACGTCAACGACTTCACGCACCGCGTGGGCGGCCTGTTCGGCTCGCGCCCGCGCCACGTCAGCGACATGGGGCTGCCCCAGATCGGCTACCAGGTCTTCAAGCTGATGACCTACCAGCGCCTGCACGAGATGGCCAAGCAGTGGGAGGCCCGCTATCCGGGCGTGGACATCCTGCTCATCGAGCCCGAGCCCGACGACGAGCTGATGTTCCAGACGTCGATCATGAACTTCACGAGCCGGGTCGACATCGCGCGGCATGGCTTCGAGTCCGTGACCCTCAAGCTCGCCAGCGACTACGAGCGCTTCAAGTCGATCACCGAGCGCCACGGCATCGAGATCTCCCAGACGCGCGTGCGCAAGGTCGTCAAGCACTTCGGTGCCGAGGAGGAGCGCCCGCGCGCCTGGCGCAAGATCCTCGAGCAGACGACCGGCACGCTGCTGCGCCAGTCGGGCGAGCGCGCCTAGAGATCGGCGGCGCCGTCGCCTGCAGCCAGGTCCAGCGCCCGCAGCAGCCGGTCGGCGTCGGCCGCCACGACCGGCACCGTGATGCGCACGCGCCCCGGCTCGCCCAGCGCATCGCCGGCGGCGACGAGGATGCTCTGGCGCTCGAGGGCCGCCGCGAGCGCGGCGCCGGCGCCGTCGGGCGCCGGCACCCAGAGCACGTTGGCGTCGGTGCCGGTGACGTGCAGCCCCCGCGCGGCGAGCCCGGCGGCCAGGCGCTCGCGGACGGGCGCCAGACGCGCGCGCCGGCGGGCCGGGAGCCCGGCGTGGTGGCGCAGCGCCTCGAGGCACCCCGCCTGCGCGAGGTCGTCGATGCCGAGCTCCGGTCCCAGGCGCTCGAGCAGCTCCTCCGCGCCCGCGCCGCCCAGGACGTAGCCGCAGCGCAGCCCGGCCAGGCCCCAGGCCTTCGAGAACGTCCGGAACAGCAGCAGCCGCGGGTGGTCGTCGAGGAGGGGGCGCGTGGCCTCCGGGTCCTCCGCGGCCGCGAAGTCGCGCAGGGCCTCGTCGACGAGCACCACCACGCGCTCGGGCAGCGCGTCGAGCAGCTCGCGCAGCGCCGGGACGCCCAGGAGCGTGCCCGTGGGGTCGTTGGGGTTGCACAGGCACACGACCCGTGTGGCGGGCGTGAGCGCCTCCAGGATCGCCGCCGGCCCGTCGGCGCGCACCGGCACCGCGACCCCGCGCGCGCGGCGGGCGGCGACGGGGTACAGCGGGTAGCTCGGCCACGGGGTGATGAGCTCGTCGCCGGGCTCGAGCAGCGCCCCGATCGCGGCCTCCAGCAGCTGCGTGGCGCCGTTGCCGACCGCGACCCGCCCCGCCGGCAGGTCGTGGCGGGCGGCCAGCTCGGCGCGCAGGTCGGCCGCGGCGCGGTCGGCGTAGCGGTGCAGCCCGCGGCGCGCCGCGAAGGTGATGGCGCCCACGATGTCGGCGTGGGGCACCTCCGGCCAGGTGGTGCGCGAGAGGTCGAGGACCTCGACGCGCGCGAGGGCCTGGCGCTTGATCTCGTCGGCCTGCTCGCGCAGCCGGGCGTTGACCTCCTGCTCGGAAAGACCGCGGAACTGGCCGTAGTGGCGGAAGATCCGCCTCACGGAGCCTCGGGCGCCAGCGACGGCCCCGGGCCCGCGATGAGCAAGAACCACGCGGTGAAGGCGAGCGCCCCGATCGCCGCCGTGACCGCGAACACCCGGCCGATGACGCCCTGGCGCTGGTCGATGCCCGCCGCGCGGCGCACGAGGATCCAGAACCCGTCCAGGCGCTTGAGGAGCGCCAGCGCGCCGAAGAGCACCGCCAGCAGCACCCCGAACCCGACGGTGATGCCGAAGGTGACGCTGCCCGAGTGGTACTCCACCTGGGAGGCGACCCACAGCGAGGCGGCCGGGATCGGCCCCCAGAACAGGAGGTTGACGGTGACCATCAGCGCCAGGACGCCGTGGGCCAGCAGCGCGTCGAAGCGCCGCCGCCGCCGGGATCCCGGCTGCGGCGGCTCGTCGTAGCGGACGGGCGCCGTGCCCGGCCGGCGGCCCACGAACAGGCCACCGGTGTCGCTCGGATCCGTCCTCACGTGCTCCTGCTACCCGTACAGCTCGTCGAAGCGCTCCGCGTACTTCTCGTTGACGACGTTGCGCTTGACCTTCAGCGTCGGCGTCAGCTCGCCCGTCTCCTGGCTGAGGTCGTGGTCGAGGATGAAGAACCGCTTGACCTGCTCCACCTGCGCGTACTTCTGGTTGGCCTCGTCGAGGACGCCCTGGATCAGCTCGTGGACCTTCGGGTCCTTGGCCAGCGCGGGGATCGAGCGGTCCTCGATGCCCTGCTGCTCGGCCCACGGGACGACCTCCTCCTCGTCAAGCGTGACGAGCATCACCGGGAACGGCCGCCGGTCGCCGTGCATCACCGCCTGCGAGACCCAGCGCGACTGCTTGAGGTCGTTCTCCAGGTTGGCCGGCGTGAGGTTCTTGCCGCCCGCCGTGATGATGATGTCCTTCTTGCGCCCGGTGATGAAGACGTAGCCGTCCTCGTCGATGCGCCCGACGTCGCCGGTGTGCAGCCAGCCGTCCTCGACCGCGCCGAACGACGCGTCGGCGTTGCGGTGGTAGCCCTGGAAGATGTTGGCGCCCTTGATGAGGATCTCACCGTCCTCGGCGATGCGGATCTGCACGCCCTCCAGCGGCCGGCCGACCGACCCGAACTTGTGCTCCTCGGGCGTGGACGTCGTCGCCACGGTGGACGTCTCGGTCATGCCGTAGCCCTCCATGACCGGTATGCCGCAGGCCCAGAAGAACTCGAGGATGTCCGGTGCGATCGGGGCGGCGCCGGTGACGGCCTCGCGCAGGCGCCCGCCGAAGAGGCCGCGCACGAAGCCGGCCATCTGCGCCAGCGAGCGGCCCTGGTCGTCGCCGGGGATCGGCGACTCCCACCGCTCGAGCAGCTCGGCCGGCGGCTCGGCGCCGCGCACGCGCGCGTCCTCGATCGGCCCGCCGACCTCGCGGATCGCCGCGATGACCGGTGCGGGGAGCAGCTCCTGCGCCTTGGTGAAGAGCTTCTCGAAGATCCGGGGCACCGACGGCAGGTACGTCGGCTTGACCTGCATGAGCTCGGGGACGACCTGCTTGGTGTCGCCGCCGTAGTAGGCGATCGCCGTGCCGGTGTCGAAGGCGACGAGCTGGATGAGCAGCGCGAAGGCGTGCGCGAGCGGCAGGAAGAGGTAGACCAGGTCGTCGCCGCCGGACAGCAGCCCGCGCTGGGTGACCATGTCCATGACCGAGCGGTAGTTGCCGTGGGTCAGGACGCAGCCCTTGGGGTTGCCCGTGGTGCCCGAGGTGTAGATGAAGGTGTACGGGTCCTGCGGCCGCACGGCGGCGGCGCGGTCGCGCAGCTCGGCGGCGTCGCGCCCGCGGCCGCGCTCGCGCAGCGCCTCGAGCGAGACCGCGTCGCCGGTCTCGCCGGCCGGGTCGACCACGACGACGTGACGCAGCTCCGGCAGGCGCTCGCGCACCTCGGCGATCTTCGCGACCTGCGAGGCGTCCTCGCAGACCACGGCGACGGCGCCGGAGTCGCCGATGACCCATTCGCACTCGCCCGGCGAGTTGGTGGGGTAGACCGGCACGACCACGGCGCCCGCCGAGCTGATGGCGAAGTCGGCGTACGTCCACTCCGGACGCGTGTTGCAGAGGATCGCGACGCGCTCGCCGGCCTGGATGCCCAGGTCGAGGAGGCCGAGGCCGATCTCGCTGACGATCGCACCGACCTGCGCGAACGTCACGTCACGCCACGTGTCGCCCTCCTTGTGCTTGACCGCGACGGCGTCGCCATAGCGCTCTGCGGCCTTGCCGCAGAGATCGGCGATCGTCGCGGAGCCCGTGGTCACGGGCGCGGTTCCAGCCTCCATCGATCCTCCTCGGTTCTCCTCCGGGAGGCCGATGCTACGTGGACGCGCGCCCGCGCGCGACGGGGCGGTCAGGTGCCCGCGCTAGGCGGGCGCGGGTGCCGTCGCCTCCTTGCCCTGGGCGGCGTGCTCGCCGAGCGACGCCTGGAAGAGGGTCTTGTCGATCCGGCCCTGGAAGATCGGCACGCCGAGCTCCATGCACTTCTCGATGACGTCTCGACGCTCCATGCCGGCCTCGCGCGCGAGCTCGGTGGGCGTCAGGTGGATGGCCATCGGAGGCACCTCCTAGGTGGGGGAGTGAGTGATCTGACGCCTCCTTGTGTACCGCACCTTCCGGACGGCGACAAGGGGAAGTGCTACCCCCGCGCCGCAGATCTGGTAGTTGCGCGCTCAGATCGGGTTGCGGATGTCCGCATGGACGTGGCGCACCCCGTGCTCGGCCGCCAGCCAGTCGCCCAGCGCGCGGACCCCGAACGTCTCGGTGGCGTGGTGGCCGGCGGCCAGGAAGTGGATGCCGTCGTCCAGGGCGGCGCCGTACGCGCGCTCCGCCGGCTCGCCCGTCAGGAACGCGTCGAGCCCCAGGGCGACGGCCTCGTGGATCGCGTCGGTTCCGCCGCCCGAGACGATCCCGACGGTGCGCACGACGTCCGGGCCGCCCGCCACGTGCAGCACCTCGTGGTCGCACAGCTCCGCCACCCGCGCGACGAGCGCGGCGGCGGGCAGGCCCGCGCCCGGCAGGGTGCCGTGCACCCCGAGGTCGCGGCCGCGGAAGGCGCCGAACGTCCCGCGGTCGCGCAGGCCCAGGCCGTCGGCCAGCAGCGCGTTGTTGCCGAGTTGCGGGTGGGCGTCGAGGGGCAGGTGGTAGGCGGCCAGCGCCACGTCGGCCGTCAGCAGCGGGCGCAGCCGGCGGTGCATCGCGCGCGTGACCTCCAGGGGCTGCCCGCCCCAGAAGAGCCCGTGGTGCACCAGGACCAGATCGGCGCCCTCGGCCACCGCTCGCTCGATGAGTGGCGCGTGGGCGCTCACACCGGTCACGACGCTGGCGATCTCCTTGTCCACCTCGAGCGCCGGGACCTGCAGCCCGTTAGGCCCGAAATCCTGGAAATCCGGTGCATCCAGGAGCGCGTCGAGGGCGGCGATGAGCTGGTCGAGCGGCGGCATGGACGTTCGTCGGAACCCTTCCCAGACGGTTCTCCGAACGCTACAGTTCGCCCGAGGAGAGCGCGCGGGCCCGGATGGCCCGCACGACCGGAGACTGGGGAATCGAGACCTTGGCCATCGCTGCTGTGGCTCCGCTGGCGCGTTCGCGACCGGCGGCGGATGGGGATGATCACGAGCTGGTCGCGGCGGTGCGCGCGGGCGACGACCGCGCGTTCGAGGTGCTGTACGCGCGCTACCACCGGCGCATCGTCTCCTACGTCCTCGGCATGGTCCGCGACCACGGTCGCGCGGAGGACGTCACGCAGGAGGTCTTCCTGTCGGCGCTGCGCCGCATGCGCGAGACCGACCGGCCGATCGCCTTCAAGCCGTGGCTCTACGAGATCGCCAAGAACGCGTGCATCGACCAGTTCCGTCGCTCGCGGCGCGCCGAGGAGGTCTCCTTCGACGCCGGCGACGGCCTCGGCGCCCAGGACCACGGCCGGCTCGTGGCGCGCGGGTCCACCCCCGACGTCGCGGTCGAGCACAAGCAGCAGCTCGACGACCTCTGCGGGGCCTTCGGCGGCCTCTCGGCGACGCACCACGAGGTGCTGGTGCTGCGCGAGCTCGAGGGCCTGTCCTACCGCGAGATCGGCGACCGGCTGGGCATGACGCGGCCCGCCGTGGAGTCGACGCTCTTCCGCGCGCGCCGGCGGCTGTCGGAGGAGTACGACGACCTGGTCACCGGCCGCAGCTGCGAGCGCGTGGCCGCGCTCGTGCTCCCGGCGGCGGCCGGGAGCATCGGCCTGCGCGACCGCGGGCGGCTGGGCAAGCACCTGTCGCGGTGCCCGTCGTGCCGCCGGGCCGCGCACCGCGCGGGTGTCGACACCCGCACGCTCGTGCAGCGCCCGGTCCTCTCCCGCCTCGCCGGCCTGCTGCCGTTGCCGGCGTTCCTGCGCCGGCGCGGCGGCGGCGACGACGCCCTCACGTCGACCTTCTCGGCGCATCAGCACACCGTCGCCGGCTGGTCGGGCACGATCGCGCAGTACGACCCCAGCGGCGTCGGCGCCTGGGTCAAGGCGGCCGCCGCGGCGGTGACCGTGGCGCTCGCCGGTACCGGCGTCAACGTCGTCGGCCAGGACGGCGCCCTGCGCCTGCCGGCCGCGCCGGGGGCGCTCGAGCTTCCCGCGCGGACCGCGGGCGACAGCCCGGCGGCGTCCACGGCCGTGCGCCGGGCCGCACCGGCGGCGCCGGCGGCCGACCCGGGTGCCCGGCGGCGTCCGGCATCGGCGGCGACGGGCGCCGCGCCGGCACCGCAGAGCTCCGCGGGTCCGACCGCCCGCCGCGCCCCCGACCGCCCCGCGGCCCGCACGCCGCAGACCGACCCGGCCCCAGGTACGGCTCCCCCCGCCGAGACCGTCCGCGAGGTCCTGCGGTCGGCTCCGTCGGCGACCGCGCCGCTGCCGGCGCCGAAGGTCGACGCCGACGCCCCGGCGGCGCCGTCGGCCGGCTCGGTCGAGGACGCAGCAGGCCGCCTGCCGCTGAGCCTCAGCCCGGACCGCTCGCCCGTCAGCGTCCCCAAGTCGGTCACGGGCGCCGCGGCGCTGCCGCAGCCGGCGCCGGTCGTCAAGGACGCCGTCGCCACCGTCCAAGAGGCCACGCAGCGCGTCGAGCCGGTGGTCCAGCAGGTCACGAAGGTCACCGGCACCGTCGGCGACGTCCTCGCCGGTCGCTGAGCGCCACCGCAGGGTCGTCGCAGCGCCCGCACAGCTACACTGGCGAGGCCTCGGGGCGTGGCGCAGCCTGGTAGCGCGCACCGTTCGGGTCGGTGAGGTCCCCGGTTCGAATCCGGGCGCCCCGATGACAGGGACTGAGCGGCGCTCCGGCGCCGCTCTGTCGTTCCGGGGGGCCTCGTCGGGCCCGGCGTCGCCCCAGGGCTTCGTGGTCGCTGCCCCGCTCCGCGCCCGCCACCTGTCGGCGGATCGACCCCGGGATCGCGCGGCGATCCGCCAACAGCCGGCTGGGCGCGGGCGGCGCGCTCTCAGATCCGGCCGTCGAACGCCCGGTGCAGCAGCAGGGCCGCCTCGAGCTCGCCACGACGGTCGCCGACGCGCCGGCCGAGCAGCGCCTCGGCCTGGCGCACGCGGTAGGCCACCGTCTTCTCGTGCACGAAGAGCCGCTGGGCCGCCCCTACGTGGCTCTCGCCGCAGGCCAGGTAGGCCGCCACGGTGTCGCGCAGGCGCGCGGTCGCCTCGTCGTCGGCGGCGAGCGGCCCGAGCTCGGTGCGCGCCAGCGCGCGGGCCCGCTCGCTGTCGGCGCACAGGACCGCGAGCAGGGCGACGTCGCGGTGGCATGTCACGCCGGGCGTGCCGCGCAGGAGGCCGACCCGGCGCGCGTCGAGGGCCTGGCGGTAGGTCGTGCGGAAGCCCGCCAGGCCGGCGGCCGGCTCGCCGATGGCGAGCACCGCCCCGGGGTCCACCTCGACGTCGGCCGCCAGCGCCGCGACGTCCTCGGGCGCCGGGGCGCGCTCGTGGGCCAGCCAGACGATCCACGCCGCGTCGTGGCGCAGCGCGACGGACTGCGCCCGCAGCGTCGTGCGCAGCCGGCTGGCGAGCTGCGCGACGCGCGCGTCGGTCAGCTCGGCGGGCAGCGCGAGCGCCAGGTGCACGCGGCCGGCGTCGTACTCCAGGCGCGCGAGCGCCTCGTCGCCGCCGTCGTCGGCGAACAGCGCGTGGCGGACCAGCTCCTCGGGCGCAACGTCGAGGCCGCGCTCGCGCCGGCGGCGGGTCTGCTCCCACGCGGCGGCCAGCTGCGCCGACATGCGATCGACGTAGGTGAGCATGTGGCTGGTGCTGGCGGCCAGCAGCGCGTGCAGCTCGTCGGCGTCGTCGACGCGGTCGGCCAGGTGCTGGGCCCACATCTGCCAGAACTCGCTGATGCCCAGGCGGTAGCCGCGCAGGGCCACGTACAGCCCGTCGCCGCGGTCGGCCAGCCGCTCGAACAGCTCCAGCGCCCCGAGCGAGGGCTCGATCGCGCTGCCCGGCACGCCGTAGGCCAGCATCGACAGGATGGCGCCGACGTTGTCGCGGGTGCTGTGGGCGGTCGCGTCCTGCGCGGTGGGGTCGTGCTCGTCGACGAGCGCCGGCTCGGCGGCGATCGCGCGGCGGTTGACCTGGTCGGCGATCGCGTCGGCGTGGGGCAGCAGTTCGGTGGCGAGCTGCTGCAGGCGCGCGGCCTGCTCCGGGCTCAGGCGCACGGCGGTCGCGGTGCTCGCAGCGAGCGCCCGCAGGCGCGGGAGCTGTTCCGCCGAGCCGTCCATCCTCCTGCGGCGAGCATAGAGGGGCGCAGCGTTGTCGCGTGCGGGTATGGCACCGGGGCCCGGCGCGGGCGAGCATCGGCCCATGGAGAGGTTCGAGGCGGTCGGCACCGGCATGACGGTGTTCGAGGACGATGCGGTGATCGAGGGCCCGGTGCGGTGGCTCGACTCCCCCCAGGCGGTGCTGGACTTCGTCGGCGGCGACGCCGTGCAGGACACGATCGTGGTGGCCCGAGGCGGCACCACGACGTTCCTCACGCCGGCGCTGAACGCGGGCGTCAAGGGGATCGTGACGCTGATGGGCGCACCCGAGAGCCACCTCGGGATCCTGTCGCGCGAGTACGGGATCCCGTGCGTCATGGGCGTCACGTTCACCGACGGCGTGCGCTCCGCGCGCGGCGAGGTGATCCCCGCCGACGGCGTGCGCGCGCGGCTGGACGTCAGCAGCACCGCGGGGCGCGTCCTGGTGGAGCCCGGGGCGCCCAGCGAGGGGCCGAAGGAGCTCACGCCCGAGGAGGCGGCCGTCGCCGAGCAGATGGCGGCGATGGTCCCGCTGCTGCAGAACTTCCAGGGGGCGGTGCCCCACGGGGCGGCCGGCGACGCGCAGATCCGCGAGGGGCTGACGACCGACGTGCTCGAGCTGACCGACGACAGCATCGACCGCGACCTGACCATCGCCGAGATCAACGACCTCGAGCGCTACATGGCCTGGAACATCTGGGACTTCCTCGCGCTGCGCGCCACCGAGGGCGAGTCCGGGCTCATCCCGCGCCAGGAGTACGAGTGCTTCGGGTGCGTGATGCAGTGGCAGCGGCTGCCCGCGTTCTACCGGCTCATCACCGAGACGGTCGGCGTCGACGGCGTCGTGGAGCTCGGGCGCACCGCGCGCCGCGAGCCGGGGTCGAAGGCGAACCTGCTGCACGTCTGGTGCACCGGCTTCACGCCCGCCTTCGGCCGCGCGATCCTCGGCGAGCTCGGCATCGAGGACCCGGGGGCGCGCGCCGACGACCTGCAGACCGTGCTGCAGTTCATGCGCCGGCTGTACAAGGGCCTGTGGGACGAGGGGCCGATGTTCACGTCGATGCGCGGCTACACCGCGCCGATCCTGGACCCCTCGTGGATCGAGCGCTTCGCCGCCGACGTGGAGCCGGTCGAGGGTGAGCGCCGGGTCCTGTTCACCAAGTTCAACGCGTCCACCGAGCTGCTGGGCTTCCTGCTGCACTTCGACAACCGCTCGGGTCTCAACGACAGCGGCCCCTACGACCTCGGCGACGGGCGCTTCATGATCGTCCGCGACCACTTCCTCCACGACCCGGCCTACCACTGGCACGACGTGGCGGAAGGTCTGCCGCACTGCCTGACGCAGGCCATGGTCTTCCAGCCCGACGGGCCGCTCGAGACGCAGCTGATGGACGGCGGCACGCTGTTCACCAAGCCGGCGAACTACCTCAAGCACCTCGAGTCGGTGGCGGTCTACGCGCGCGACACGTGGGACACGCCGGCGTCGGAGATCCGGCGCGTGGACGAGGCGGAGATGACGGCGATCCTCGAGCGCTGCGACGACGCCACGACGCGGCTGTACAAGCGCATCGCGTCGATGCCCAAGCGCGACAAGATCGTCGCGGGCGCGCAGGTCTACTACACGGAGTTCGTGCTGCCCTTCGCCCGGCTGGCCGGCGTGTGGGACACCATGGTCGACGAGCTGGACTTCCACGAGATCGACCCGGTGGCCTCCGAGGCGTACTACCCGCTCGTGCGCGACGGCCTGGGCGTCCAGCTCGTCGGCAAGCTGTTCATCACCGGCACCGGGTTCCCGTCGCTGGAGGACCCGAAGGTGGCCGGCGCCTACGAGCGGTTCCTGGCCGTCAACACGCCGTTCAAGGCGCTGTGCCGCCGCTGGCAGGACGCGTCGGAGGACGAGCGGTTCGTCCTCATCGACGAGCTCGCCGACCAGGTGGCGCGCGCCGAGGTCGCGCTGCGGCGCACGGTCGAGGCGCTGCCGGACTTCGAGCACTACCTGCCGCGTCTGCGGGCGGCGTTCGCGCGCGCCGAGGCAGGCGAGCACGACCACGTGACGGACCCGCGGGTCGACTCCCTGCACAACATCTGGATGGAGGTCCACGAGGCCTACCTGCAGACGCTCGGGCGCTCGCGCGAGCAGGAGGGGTCGTTCTGATGCACGCCTTCGGGCTCGCCGACGCGCCGGGGCCGGACCGTGAGCTGCTCGGTGGCAAGGGCGCCGGCCTGGTGGCGATGGCGGGCCTCGGCCTGCCCGTGCCCGGCGCGTTCATCCTGCCGACGTCCGTGGGCCGGGCCTACCTGGCGGCCGGCGAGCTCCCGGGCGACCTCGAGGCGGAGGTCCAGCGGCGCATCGCCGAGCTCGAGGCGGAGGCCGGCCGGCGCTTCGGCGACGACACGGCGCCGCTGCTGGTGTCCGTGCGCTCGGGCGCGCCGGTCTCCATGCCGGGGATGATGGACACGGTCCTCAACGTGGGCCTCACGCCCGAGGGCGCCCGGGCGCTGGCGGCGGAGACCGGCGACGAGCACTTCGCGCTGTCCTGCCTGGAGCGGCTGCTGCACGGGTGGGCGACGACCGTCCGGGGCATGTCGGCGGCGGTGGTCGAGGACGCGCTGATCGACCTGCCGCGCGGCGCGGGGGAGCGCGAGCGCTGCGACGCGCTGCTGGAGCTGCTGGGCGACTTCCCCGACGCCCACGGCCAGCTGCGCGAGGCCATCGAGGCGGTGTTCCGGTCCTGGAACAGCCCCCGCGCGCAGGCCTACCGGCGC
>DASPKC010000011.1:0-9362 GCA_035628295.1 Baekduia sp. | reverse complement strand
TCGGAGTAGTTGTCGCCGCCGAAGACGACCTGCTTGTTGGCCCCGTAGACCTCCTTGACGACGGCGAACACGGCCTCGTCGACGGACTTGCCGCCGGCGGTCTCCGCCTCGAGCTTGGCCGACAGGTCGTCGATCGCCTCGGCCACGATCGTGTTCAGCACGGTGTTGGGGAAGGCCAGCGACATGCTGGAGCCCAGCGCGCGGAACTCGAACTTGTTGCCGGTGAACGCGAACGGCGACGTGCGGTTGCGGTCGCCGCCGTGCATCGGCAGGTGCGGGAGCACGGAGGCGCCCAGCTGCAGATAGCTCTGCGGCGTCGCCGCGTCGCCCGAGCCCGTCTCGATCGCGTTGAAGATCTTCTCCAGCTCGGCGCCGAGGAAGATCGAGATGATCGCCGGCGGCGCCTCGTTGGCGCCGAGGCGGTGGTCCTGGCCGACGTTGGCCACCGACGCGCGCAGCAGCGCCTGGTGCTTGTTGACCGCCCGGATGACGGCCGCGCAGAAGAACAGGAAGCTGGCGTTCTCCTCCGGCGTCTCGCCCGGGTCGAGCAGGTTGTGGCCGGTGTCGGTGCCCATCGACCAGTTGTTGTGCTTGCCCGAGCCGTTGACGCCGGCGAACGGCTTCTCGTGCAGCAGGCACACCAGGCCGTAGCGGCGAGCGGTGTTCTGCAGGATCTGCATCGTCAGCTGCTGGTGGTCGCAGGCGACGTTGGAGTTCTCGAAGATCGGCGCCAGCTCGTACTGCGCCGGGGCGACCTCGTTGTGGCGCGTCTTGACCGGCACGCCGAGCTTCTGCAGCTCGCGCTCGGTCTCGAGCATGCAGGCCAGGACCCGCTCGGGGATCGAGCCGAAGTAGTGCTCGTCGAGCTCATGGCCCTTGGGCGGCTTGGCGCCGAACAGCGTGCGGCCCGTCGTGAAGAGGTCCGGGCGCTCGAAGTAGTACTGCTCGTCGACCAGGAAGTACTCCTGCTCGGGGCCCACCGTCGTGAACACGCGCGTGGCGGTCTCGTCGCCGAACAGGCGCAGCGCGCGCAGCGCGGCGTTGCTCAGCGCGTCCATCGAGCGCAGCAGCGGGATCTTCGAGTCCAGCGCCTCGCCCGTCCACGACACGAACGCGGTCGGGATGCACAGGAACGCCCCGTTGGGGTTCTCGAGGATGAACGCCGGCGACGTCGGGTCCCAGGCCGTGTACCCGCGGGCCTCGAACGTCGCGCGGATGCCGCCGGTCGGGAACGACGACGCGTCCGGCTCGCCCTGGATGAGCTCCTTGCCGGAGAACTCGGCGATCGCGTTGCCGTCGCCGGTGGGGTTGAAGAAGGAGTCGTGCTTCTCGGCGGTCAGGCCGGTCAGCGGCTGGAACCAGTGCGTGTAGTGCGTGGCGCCCTTCTCCATCGCCCACTCGCGCATGGCCTGGGCCACGGCGTCGGCGGTGCCGGCGTCCAGCGGCTTGCCGGCGGCCAGCGTGGCGGCCAGCGCCTTGAAGACGTGCTTGGGCAGGCGGCGGCGCTGCTCGTCGATGCCGAAGACGTTGGACCCGAAGACGTTCGTCGTGAAATCGCTGAGGTCCGGCGCGCCCAGGGCGGCGCCGTTGACGGCCCACTGCGCGGCCGTGACGTTCTGCTGGCGGGTTCTGCTCATCGTGCGGACAACCCTAGACCCGCGCGCGCGTCGGCTCCTTGTACCGCTGTCCAAACGCTTCGCCGAGCGGTTCGCCCGCAGGGAAGGGGGCCTTCGACCAGGTGGAGAAACGGCCCCTCCGATCTTTCGACACGGGGCGGAAGACCGGGGGCCCGCGGCACTCCAGAGTTCCGGTCGCAACCACGAGGAGGTCACATGAGACGGTCCATCCTGGGGCGTGGGGCTGCTGCGGCGGCTTCCGCCTCGCTGATCATCCCGACCGCGGCGGTGGCGCAGGACGCGCCCGACCCGACGGTCATCAAGAGCGAGCTCGACCTGACCTGGGTGATCCTGGCCACGGTCCTGGTCTTCTTCATGCAGGCCGGCTTCCTGTTCCTGGAGATCGGCTTCTCGCGCGGCAAGAACGTCGGGGCCGGGGTGGCGAAGATCATCGCCAACTTCTCCGTGGCCACCATCGCATGGTGGGGCATGGGGTTCGCGCTGGCCTTCGGCGGCGCGGCCACGATCGCCGGCGACACCGGCTTCTTCGTCGGCTACGGCGACTCGATGGGTGGCCTGGCGGGCGACCTGTACGGGGACACGTTCGGCGGCGGCACATCCGCCTTCTTCATCTTCCAGTTCATGTTCTGCGCGGTGTCCCTGGCCATCGTGTGGGGCACGACGCTGGAGCGCATCAAGTTCATCGCCTATCCGATCTTCGCGCTCGTCTTCGCGGGCGTGATCTACCCGCTGGTCGCCCACTGGGGCTTCGGCGGGGGGCTCTTCGCCGAGATCGGCCCGGGCGTGCAGGACTTCGCCGGCTCGTCGGTCGTGCACCTCACGGGCGCGACCGCGGCGCTGGCCGCCCTGCTGCTGCTCGGCCCGCGCAAGGGCAAGTACGGCCCTGACGGCAAGGCCCGGGCGATCCCCGGCCACAACATGCCGATCTTCGGCCTCGGCGTGGTCATCCTCTGGCTGGGCTGGTTCGGCTTCAACGGCGACTCGACGCTCGGGACGAGCGACGGGCGCTTCGCGGAGGTCGTGCTCGTCACGAACCTCGGCGCCGCCGGCGGCGTCATCACCGCCTCGCTGCTGATCTACCTGCTCACCAAGAAGCTCGACGTCGGCATGTCCGGCAACGGCGCCATCGCCGGCCTGGTGGCCATTACGGCGCCGTCGGGCTACGTCGAGTTCTGGGCCGCGCCGATCATCGGTGGCATCGGCGGCCTGATCGTGGTGGCCGGCGTCCTGGCCATCGAGCGCATCAAGCTCGACGACCCGGTCGGCGCGCTGTCGGCGCACGGCCTGGCCGGCATCTGGGGCACGCTCGCCTGCGGCCTGTTCACCTCCCCGCGGCTCGCAGAGGCGGTGGGAGTCGGCCAGGAGGGCCTGTTCTACGGCGGCGGGCTCGACCAGCTCGGTGCGCAGGCCGCCGCGGTGGCGCTGACGTTCGCGTTCGTGCTCATCGCGTCGCTGCTGGTCTTCGGCCTGATCAAGGTCACGTTCGGCCTGCGGGTCGACGAGGAGACCGAGGAGGCCGGCCTCGACATCGTCGAGCACGGCATGTACGGCTACCCCGAGCAGTTCATCCCGGCGCCCGAGCTCGTGGGCTACGGTGGCCCGCAGGTGGCGCCCGCCCGGACGGCGGCGGCGCCCAGGACCACGACTCAGGAGGTGCCCGCATGAAGATGGTGATGGCCTATGTCCGCCACGAGGCGTTCGAGCCGATCCGCATGGAGCTGCTGGAGCTCGGCTTCCCGTCGCTGTCGATCAGCGAGGTGAAGGGCTCCGGCCGCCAGAAGGGGATCACCGAGCGCTACCGCGGAGCGGAGCTGACGAACTACCTGCGCCCGAAGGTGAAGGTGGAGTGCGTCGTCGCCGACTCCGACGTGCAGACGATCGTCGACTCGATCCTCAAGCACGCCCGGACGGGTGCGGTCGGTGACGGCAAGGTGTTCGTCCTGCCGGTCGAAGAGGCGTACCGCGTCCGCACGGGCGAGGCCGGCGAGGAGATCCTCCAGGCCCACCCGGGCACCACGGCGGCGGCGTAGAGCATGGGCGGAGCGGCGGATCGGTCCGGCTCGCTCGGACCGGCCGCCGCTCCGGCGGCCGGCCGGCCGAGCCTCGCGCAGGAGCTCGTGGCGCGTCTGCGCGACGTGCATCTGGAGATGGTCGACGCCGTGCTCGGCGGCGACGGCCTCGGCCGCGTCGCCGAGCTGGCCGCGCGGGCGGCGGGCGGCCCCGTGGCGATCGTGGTGCCGCGGCTCGACGCCGCGGTGCTGCCGCCCGGCGACGAGGTCCCCGAAGCGGTCCGCCGCTACGTCGAGGATCGCGTCGCCGACCGGCCGGCGAGCGTGCCGGACGCGGTCGCGGCCGAGGCCCCGATCGCGTCCGGCGACGAGGTGGTGGGCGCCGTCGTGCTGCTGCACGGCGACGCGCCCGCGGCGCCGGAGGCGGCCGAGTTCCTGCACCTCGCGGCCGTGGCGTGCCTGACGGAGGTCGCGGTGGTCGAGGCGCGCGAGGAGGTCGAGCAGAACCTCCGCGGCTCGTTCCTCGAGGACCTGCGGGCGCGCACCGACCTCGAGCCGCGGGAGATCGTGCGCCGGGCCACGCGGCTGGGGTGCGACCTCTCGCGCGGCGCGGTCGCGCTGTGCGCGGAGCTCACCAGCGACCGCCCGCGGCACGTCATCGCGACGATCGTCGGCGACGAGCCCGGCGCGCTGGCCGAGGCGATCGAGGGCCGCGTGTACGCGCTGCTGCCCGCCGCCGGCGCCGACGGCGCCCCGGAGGCGACGCTGGACGTCGCCCGCCGCATCGCGGGCCGCCTGCGCCGGCACGGGACCGTCGGCGTGTCGAGCTTCTACACCGACCCGGCCGAGTTCCACCGCGCGTTGCAGGAGGCCGAGCTCGTGCTCGACGTGCTGCGCCAGGGCGAGGGGGCGGGCTTCGAGGGGCTCGGGGACATCGGCTCGGGGACCTACCGGCTGCTGTTCCGCGTGCTGGCGTCGCACCCCGAGGAGGTGCGCTCCTTCTACGAGGACACCGTCGCGCCGATCGTGCGCTACGACGATCAGTACCGGACCGACCTCGTCGGGACCCTCGAGTCCTATCTCGAGCAGAACTGCAACATGAACGCGACGGCCGCCGCGATCTACGCCCACCGGCACACCGTCGCCTACCGACTGGAGCGGGTGAAGGAGCTGACCGGGCTGGACCCGATGCTCTCCGAGGACCGCGAGCGGCTGGGGCTCGGCCTCAAGGCCTACCGCATCATCGCGCCGCGCCTGCCGAAGTAGCCTGCGGCCCGTGATCCGCGTGGCGTGGGCTTCGTGCGCGCCCGGGCTCGCCGCGCAGCGGGCGGCCGCGCGGAAGCTCGCGGCGTCGGTGGGCGTGGCGGTCCGCGCACCCGGCGTCTCGCATGCCCACTCGGGCGGCGTGGTGCTCCTGGTCGTCGACGAGGACGGCGGGACGGTGGGCGCCGACGTCGAGCGGCTCGCGGGCCGGCGGGTGCTGCCGTCGGTGCTGACCCAGCGCGAGCGCGCCTGGGTCGGCGAGGACGTCGTGGCCTTCGTGCGCTGCTGGGTCGCCAAGGAGGCGGCGGTCAAGGCGCTGGGCGGCGGGTTCGCCGGCGTGGGCGGGCCGCCGGCGGTCGAGGTGCCGCCGCCGGCTGCCCACGGGGCGCCGGTCGGGCTGGGCGGCGCGGCCGCGGGGCTCTGGGCGCGCTGGATCGCTGCCCCGGACGGCTACATCGCGGCGGTCGTGTCACCGAGGTGCGACTTGATCTCGCTCAGCGAGATCAACTCGCAGCTCGGCGCTCAGTCGCCAGAGCCCAGCGCCGACTGCTCGTAGGCGCGGCGCGCCGCCGGGTCGCCCTGCGCGAGTTGGTCCGGGACGAACGAGCGGTGCAGGACGTCGGCCGCGCCGCGGGGCAGCAGCGCGCGCAGGCGCGTGAGCGCGCCGATCAGTGGCGGCACGTGCACCTCGAAGCGCGGCTTTGCCAGGACGCCCTCGACGGCCTTCGCCACGTCCTCAGGGCGCAGCGGCCGCGTCGCGCGGCCGGAGCTCGTGCCGGCCGCCAGCGCGGTCTCGACCACCCCGGGCATGACGACGGTCACCTGCACCGGCGTGCCGCGGAGCTCCTCGCGCACCGCCGAGCAGTAGCCGAGGACCGCGTGCTTGGAGGCGGCGTACATGGCCTCACCCGGCGGCGTCACCTTCGACGCGGCCGACGCGATCGCCACGACGTGCCCGGTCCGGCGGGCCAGCATCCGCGGCACGGCGAGCTTGAGGCCGAGCGCGACGCCGTGGAGGTTGACGTCGACCTGCCGCCGCGCGACGTCGTCGGGCTCGTCGGCGAACGGCCCGACCCACATGACCCCGGCGTTCGCGACGAGCACGTCGACGGGGCCGAGCCGCTCGTCGATCGCGTCGAGGAAGGCGGTGTAGGACGCGCGGTCGGTGACGTCGAGCCCCAGCCCGACGGCGCCGGGCCCGAGGTCCTCGGCCGCGAGCTCGGCGCGCTCGGCGTCGAGGTCGCCGACGGCGACGCGGTCACCCGCGCGCGCGAGGCGCGCGGCGATGGCGAACCCGATGCCCCGGGCGCCGCCCGTGACCGCGACGACGCGCGCCACCGGCGGCTCAGCCCTCCGCGCTGTCGCCGCGCAGAACCCGGCCGGTGTCCGGGTCGACGCGCGACTGCGGCGGGTCGTCGGCCACCTGCACGGTGAACGCGCCCGACGGCGCCCGGCCGCCGGCGCCGGCCGCCTTGGCCTTGCCGTCGAGGCCGGCCGCCACCTTCCAGTCGATCCGGTGCGTCCCGGCGCGCACGGGCGTGACCTTCCACCTGAAGGTCTTGCGCTGCCCGGCTTCGATGCGCCCGAGCGCCCAGGTCGCGGTGTAGGCGGTCTGGCCGCCGCGCGGGCCCTCGTCGACGATCCACACCGGCTGCGAGGGATCGGAGAGGCCCGGCTGCGACGAGCGGCGCTCGAACCCGTTGACCGTGACGGCGACGTTCGGCACCGGCTGACCGCCGGTGTTGCGCACGGCGATCTCGAGCTCCTCGCCGCGCGCGAGCGCCTGGCGCGTGGGGAACGACGCGTCGACGTCGACCTGGAACGTGCCGGACGGCTCGTCCTCGTCCTGGCGGTCCTCGCCGCCGCAGCCCGCGACGCCGAGCGCCGCGGCCGACACCACCGCGAGCGCGCCAAGGCGCAGCGTCCTGCTCACAGAACCTCTCCCATAGCGGCGCGAACGTACCAGACCCCCGTCGGACGGCGACGCGGTTGGAATTTGCCGGTCGTCGGCGGCTGTGCGTAGACTCGCGGGCCGACCGCCCCTGCGCGCCCTGCGCTGCGTGGTCCGGGTCGAGGAGAGAGGTCCAAGAGAGCGTGGTCCGCAGCGTCGCCGATCGGGCATTCCTGCCCACAAAGAACGTCCTCGAAGAGGTCGGCGACATGATGATCCTCACGGGGAAGACCATCGTGTCGGCCTTGCGGCCGCCCTATCCGTACGGCGGCGAGTTCGTGGCGCAGTTCCTCTTCGCGCTGCGCCTCTGCTGGTTCCCGTTGCTCGTCTCCACCGTCGCGTTCGGCTACGGCGCGCCGGGTCTGCAGGCGGCGAACTTCCTGGTGCTCTTCGGCGCCCTGGACCGCCTGGGCGGGTTCTTCGTCCTGGCCTCCATCCGCGAGTTCGCGCCGTTCGTGACGGCGATCATCATGGCCGGCGTCGCGGGCACGGCCATCACCGCCGACCTCGGCGCCCGCAAGATCCGCGAGGAGCTCGACGCGCTGCAGGTGCTCGGCGTCGACCCCGTCAAGAACCTGGTCGTGCCGCGCTTCCTGGCGCTGATGCTGCTGACCGGGCTCTTCGACATCTACGCGCTCATCTTCGGCATCTTCGGCGGCGTCCTGGCCACCCTGGTCAACGGCGCGCCGCTCGGCCCGTTCTGGGCCACCTTCTTCACGAACGCCTCGACGACGGACCTGTGGGGGTCGGTCCTCAAATGCACCTTGTTCGGCGCGATCATCGCGATCGTCTGCTGTTACAAGGGCATGACCGCGTCCGGCGGCGCCGAGGGGGTGGGGCGCGCGGTCAATCAGGCCGTCGTCATCGCCTTCCTGGGGGTCTTCGCGTTCAACTACGTGTTCACGCAGACGCTGCTGGCGACCCACCCCGAGATCACGGTGATCCGCTAGCCATGGGCGGCTCCTGGCTCGCAGTCCCGCGTGACTGGCTCGCCTCGCTCGGCGAGATCTCGAAGTTCGCCAGCCGCGTCGTCGCGCACGTCTTCACGCTGCGCGTCTTCCGGTTCTTCGGCGAGGCGCTGCGCCAGTGCGGGATCCTCATCCTCTCCTCGACGATCGTCATCTGGGGCCTGGTGTTCATCATCGGCCTCCAGTGCGGCATCGAGGGCGCGTACTTCTCGCGCGCGGTCGGCGCGCCCGCGAACGCGGGCGTGTTCGCGGCCTGGTGCGACCTGCGCGAGCTCGTGCCCTACGCCTTCGGCTACATGATGAGCGCGAAGGTGGGGACGGGCATCGTGGCCGAGCTCGGCTCGATGCGGATCTCGGACGAGATCGACGCGCTCGAGGTCATGGGCGTCAACTCCATGATCTTCCTGTGCGCGACGCGCATGCTGGCCGCCTGGCTGGTGCTGCCGTTCATGTACATCGCCGCCGTGGGCGCCGGCTTCTTCGCGAGCTACCTGGCGGTGGTCGAGCAGATCGGCGAGGTGTCGTCAGGCGGCTACTTCCTGATCTTCTGGATGTTCCAGAACCCGCCAGACCTGCTCTACAGCCTCATCAAGGGCATGGTCATGGCGACGTTCATCGTGCTCGTCGGGTGCTACTACGGCTACAACGCGGGCGGGGGCCCCGTGGGAGTCGGCACGGCGACGGCGAAGTCGATGGTGCT
The DNA here is from genome assembly GCA_035628295.1 of Baekduia sp. Taxonomy (GTDB): domain Bacteria; phylum Actinomycetota; class Thermoleophilia; order Solirubrobacterales; family Solirubrobacteraceae; genus Baekduia. The sequence goes on along the minus strand of DASPKC010000011.1, from coordinate 834 downwards.
CAACATCGTGCTCGTGCATCTCATCGGGATGTTCGGGACGCAGGTCTTCTGGGGCGCCAACCCCAGAGCCCCGATCGGAGGGTAGGTCAGAGATGCCGCGAATTCCGCGACGCAGCAAGAATCACGACGACGGCGAGGAGCCGCGCGAGTCCAGCGGGCTCGATGGGCTGTTCCACCGCGGCGACGAGGCCCCGAGCGACGAGCCGGCCACGACCGAGCAGCCCGCCCACGCCGAGGCCGCGGACGTGCGCCGCTCGGCCTGGGACGAGCCCGACGAGGGCGATGCCGTGCCGTTCGACGACGAGGAGACGCGCGAGCAGGCGGCCGCGTCACGCGCCGCGAGCCGCGAGCGCGTCCAGGTCGTGACCGAGCCCCCGCGCGGCGGCGACCCCGACGACGAGTACCAGTGGCACTCGGGGTTGAAGCGTCCGCATGGGATGCCGGATGCGGTGGAGTTCGTCGACGTCCATAAGGCGTTCGGCAGGAACAAGATCCTGCGGGGTCTGAACATGGGGTTGCCGGAGGGCAAGATCTCGATGATCTTGGGGCCGTCGGGCACGGGGAAGTCGGTGTGCATCAAGCACATGGTCGGGCTGCTGTATCCCGATGAGGGCGATGTGATCGTCCATGGTGAGTCGGTGCCGAACATGGTCGATGACGATCTGTTCGAGATGCGCAAGAAGTTCGGGGTGCTGTTCCAGGACGGGGCGTTGTTCGGGTCGATGAACCTGTTGGACAACGTGGCGTTTCCGCTGCGCCAGCACACCGACAAGTCCGAGGAGGAGGTCCTGTCGATCGTCCGGGCGCGGCTGGAGGAGGTCGGGCTGGGCCACT
>DASPKC010000010.1:0-4836 GCA_035628295.1 Baekduia sp. | reverse complement strand
GCCTGGGGCGCCGGCCGGACACCGACCGGGTGGCACGACCCGCCTCGACCGGCGGTCGTATCGTCCGGCGCCGCATGCCCCGCGACCTCCCGCCCGCCCTCCGCGCGCTGCTCGACACGGCCGACGCCATCATGCGCCGCTCGTCGGCCGCCCATGTCGCCATCGCACGCCTCGACGGCCTGCTGGACCCCGAGGTCCTGCCGACGGACCTGCGCGCCGCGGCGCGCAAGCGGATCGCCGACTCCGTGCAGCGCACCGCGACGCCCATCTCCGGCAAGGAGGTGGCGGCGGCGCTCAAGCGTGCCTGGGACGACCACCACGAGGAGGTCCTCGACCACTTCGACGAGTCGCCGGCCGCGGTGCGCTCCGACGCCCAGGTCCACCACGGCGCGCAGGACGGGACGCGCCTGGCCATCACCGTCCAGCGGCCGGGCGTCGCCCAGCAGCTGCGCAGCGACCTGTCGCTGCTGGATCTGCTCGTCGCCCCGCTCGGCGGCGTGCTGCCCGGCCTGGATGCGAGCCGGGCGCTGCGCGAGGTGCGCGAGCGTGCGCTCGACGAACTGGACCTCGAGCACGAGGCGTCCGCCCAGCGCCAGGCGGCGCGCGCGCTGCGCCGGGCCGGTGCCGGCGTGCGCGTCGCCGCGCCGCGCACCGACCTGTGCTCGCACGACGTGCTGGTGGTCGAGCACGTCGAGGGACCCACGCTGGCCGAGGCCGCCCCTGCCGACCCCGGCGCCGCGGCACGGGCCCTGATCCGCCTCGCCGTCGGCGCGCCGCGCGCGCTCGGCGTGGTGTTCGCCGAGCTGCGCCCCGACGAGATCGTGCACGGCGACGACGGCCTCGTCGTGCGCCGCCTGGGCGCGGCGCGGGAGGTGGCGGCCGAGCGCGTCGACGCCGCCCGCGACGCGCTGCGGGCGTTGCGCGAGGACGATGCCGGCGCGTTCGCGCAGGCGGTCGGCCGCCTGGGCGCGCTCCCCGACGAGGACGCGCACGCCGTGCACGCCATCGCCCGCGAGCTCGCCGCCGATCTGCTCAGCGGCCCCGCCCGGCTGGACGCCGCGGTCCTCTCCGAGCGCGCCGACCGCGCCCTGGCCCGTGTCGGCGAGCTGGTCGCCATCGCGCAGCGTGCCACACCCGACCCAGCGGACCTCTGGCCCGCGCGGATGGTCGCCCAGCTCGTTGCGACGCTGGCGACGCTCGAGGCGACCGAGGACTGGGGCGCGCTGGCGCTCGAGGCCCTGGAGGAGGGGTGGAGCTGATGGACGCGCTGCCGCTGGCCGTCGTGCTGACCGAGGCCGACTCCGACGTCCTGATCTCCAAGGGCGTCTCGATCCTGGTCGTCGTGGCGCTCGCGCTCGTGGCCAACGCGCTCGGGCGCCGTGGCATCCGCCGAGCCCTGCGCACCGTCGGCGCGGGGGCCGTCAACACGAGGCTGCGCTCCGAGGTCAGCCTGCGCGCCGAGCAGCGCATCGACGCCCTCACCGGTGTCCTGCAGTCGGTCGCGAGCTTCGTGATCTTCGCGATCGCCGCGTTCATGGTGCTGGGAGAGGTCGGCATCGAGCTCGGCCCGCTCATCGCCGGTGCCGGCATCGTCGGCGTGGCGCTCGGCTTCGGCTCGCAGTCGCTCGTCAAGGACTTCCTGAGCGGCATGTTCATCCTGATCGAGGACCAGTTCGGGATCGGCGACATCGTCGACCTCGACAACCAGACCAGCGGAACGGTGGAGGGCGTCAGCCTGCGCACCACGCGCCTGCGCTCGGTGGACGGGACGGTGTGGCACGTGCCCAACGGCGACATCCGCCGCGTGGGCAACAAGAGCCAGCACTGGTCGCGCGCCCTGCTCGACGTCGAGGTCGCCTACGGCACGGACCTCGAGCGGGCGCAGGGGGCGCTGCGCGCCGTGGCCCACGAGGTCGCCGAGAGCGACGAGGCGGTGCTCGAGGAGCCCGAGGTGTGGGGCGTGGAGCGCTTCACCTCCACCGGCGTGGTCCTGCGCCTCGTCGTCAAGACCACGCCGGCCGAGCAGTACCGCGTCTCGCGCCTGCTGCGCGAGGGCATCACCCGGGCGTTCGCCGCCGCGGGGATCGAGATCCCCCACGTCGCCGCGACCGCCCCGCCGGCGCCCTAGCGCTGGCGGGGCGTGAAGCGCGCAGACTCGACCCGGCGGCCGGCGCGCGCCGTCACCCGCAGCGTGTAGCGGCCCTTGCGCACCTGCGGGGCGAGCACCCGCTCGCCGGCGCGCAGGCGGCGCACGATCCGCCGCACGACGGCCCGGCCGCGCTGCACCGTCACGACGACCCGGGCGGTGCCGCGCAGCAGCACGGCGACGCGCGGCCGCGCCCTGCCCCGGCCCTCGGTGACGCGGACCGCGTCCAGCAGGCGCGCACCGGGGCGCTCCGCCACGTGCGTGCGCTGCAGCGACCGGTCGGCCTCGAGGTCCTTCGAGCAGAACGGCGGCGTCAGCCAGCGCTTCTGCGCGTACAGCTTCGTCTGGTCGGCCGTGCGCTCGGACCGCGGGTTCGTCGACTGCCCGTACGTGAGGATCGTGTGCGCCTTCGGGCACGTCGGCAGGAGCTCGACCGCCTGCACGTACGACGAGCCGTGGACCACCTCGGTGTAGCCCTTGCGCGGGTCCCACGTCGGGGTGATCACGTTGAAGACGCCGCTGGCGTGCGGGCCGCCGTGGATCGGGATCCGCTCGCCGCGCCGGGTGACGGACGCGCCGTCGCGCAGCGGGGCGTCGAGCGCGATGCCGGCTCCGCGCAGGTCCTGGACCGCGCGTCCGAGCGCGTCGGACACGACCGGGTTGAGCGTGTTCAGGCCGCTCGGCGTGCCGATCGGGTCGCGGACGTCGAACGGCCGCGCGAAGGGCATGCCGGGCACGGGCGCCGACAGATAGGGCAGCGGGACGGGCAGCGCGCCGGTCACGCGCGTGACGAACCGCCGGAACAGCAGCGCGCCGCGCGAGTCGAGGTCGTCGCGCAGGTCCCAGCGCTCCAGGACGGGGCACGCCGCCGACACGTCGACGGGGCCGGCCTGGGTCAGCACGGTGGGGCTGGCCTTGCAGAACGCCACGAGATCGTCGCGCCAGAGCTCTCCGGCGAACACCCGGTTGCTCATCGCGACCGCCCGCAGGTTGTCGACGTCGAACTTGGTGCCCGGCAGGCCGTCACGGCCGGCCAGGCGGTCCTGGATGAGGCGCAGGCCCATGCGCGTGCGCAGCGTGCGAGGGGTACGCTCGTCGCCGATGATCCGCGGGAAGCCCTCCAGGCGGGCCTCGGGGTGCGTCAGCCAGTACGAGTCGTTCATGTTCGACACGTGGTCGCGGCGGCGCAGCGACGGGAGGCGACCCGGCCCGAGGATGCCGGGGACGATCGCATCCGGGTCGGTGCCCGGCTCGCACGCCGCGCGCGAGCCGTCCAGCACGATGAGGCGCTGCAGCAGGTCCAGCGCCGTGCCGACGACGGTCTCGCAGGCCGAGCGCTTGTCCTCGGTGACGTGCGGGATCGAGCCGATGTCGGCGTAGTAGGCGTTGCCGTCGGTATCGGCCGCGACGGTGTTGACCCACGGGATGCCCAGGTAGCGGCGCAGGATCCGGTCGACCTCGTCGACGCTGCCCGCCTGGTTCATCTCGAAGAAGTGGTTGAAGAGCCGGCCGAAGTTCTCCTCGTTGGCGTCGTACATCGCGAACGCCCGCTCCGGGGTCCAGGGGAACACCGGCAGCCCGAGGATCGACGTGAGGATCGGGCCGTGGTGCGTGCGGTACAGCGTCCGGCTCACCGGCTCGAGCCGGTCGCCGCGCTTGACCTGGACGGTCACGCGGCGCGAGCTCATCCGCCGGACCTGACCGTCCACGACGTAGGCGGTCGGGTCGCCCGGCACCAAGCGCACCTCGTAGGGCACGAACCGGCGGGCGGTCGAGACCGTGTGGCTCCAGGCCATCGTGCGGGTGTGGCCGATGAGGATCAGCGGGACGCCGAGCAGCGAGCCGCCCGCCACGTCGGCCTTGCCGGGCACCGTCAGGTGCGCCTGGAAGAAGCGCTCCGGGCCCTGCCAGGGGAAATGCGGGTTGCCGTAGAGCAGCCCGTGGCCGCTCGAGGTCGCGTCGCGGCCGAGGCCGACGGCGTTGGACCCGAGGCCGCCGAGGCGCTCGTCGACCACACCGGGCTCCAGCGATCGGGCGGCGGCCACCGCGTCCTGCGCCGGCGCCGCGCCGGGGCCGGGCGGCTGCGCGCCGGCGATGCCGTCGATCGCCACGCCGCTGGAGGCCAGCAGCGCGAGCTGGTGGAAGCGGCGCCACACGTCCATCTCCGTGATCGGGCGGACCCACTCCTCGCCGCGGCACGTGGGATCGTCGATGCCGTCGCGCCCGCCCTGGTCGCGCAGCCACGAGTTGTAGCCGGCCACGAACCCGCGGACGCCGTCGAAGATCTCCTTGCGCGGCCCCACCGGCGGCGGCACCCGCAGCAGCCGCTCGATGCGCCCCGAGTCGATGATCTCCTGGAAGAAGAGGTCGGAGTTGAGGTTCGAGGCGGTCGAGCCGTTGCCCCGGAAGGCGATGCGGCCCTCAGGCCCGAAGTAGCGCGACCGCTGGCCGTTGACGGTGACGTAGACCTCGGCCAGCGTGCAGATCGTGTCTTCGGCCAGCGCCCGCGCGTAGCCGTAGCCGATGCCGCTGAAGTCCTGGGCGCGGATGTGTGCGACGCCCTCGGAGGTGCGCGAGACGGAGGCGTCGAAGCGCTCGGCGCGCGCAGCCGCCGGCAGCAGGAGCAGCGCCGCGACGACGGCGGTCAGGAGCTTGGACATGTGTGCAGGATCCTAGTCCGTCGGGACGTC
>DASPKC010000009.1:0-3113 GCA_035628295.1 Baekduia sp. | reverse complement strand
GCCGCCGGCGGACATGATAGCCCGCGCCGAGCACCTCCGGCACGTCGGCGGCGCCCGCGCGGTGCAAGTCGCGGATACCCAGGTCGGTGAAGTGGGGCGCGCCGAGCGACCGCGCGGTCGTCACGCCGGCGCGGAGCGCAGAGCGCGCGCTGGCGAGGTCCCTGAGGTGGACGTGCGCGTCGATCAGGCCGGGGAGCACCCAGCCGCCACCGAGGTCCACGACCCGCGCGCCCGCCGGCACGGGGCCTCGCGTAGCCGATACGCTCACGATGCGGCCGTCGCGTATCACGATCGTGGCGTCGGCGAGCGGTCGTGCAGAGACGCCGTCGATCACGTTCGCGTGCGTGAGCACGAGGGGCGGCGGTTGGGCGGCGGCGGCCCGCGCGCAGAGCACGGCGCCGAGGGCGCACCGCGTCAGTCGCGCGGCAGTCTGCTGCGGCACGTCGCACCTCCATGTGGGAGACGGAGCGCTCGATCGGCCGGGCCGCCGGCGCCCGGCGGCGGTCTTCTCCGACCATCGCGCCCCAGTCTACCGCCCGCGCTCCGGGGCGAGCAAGCCGGCGGCCGTGCCGGCTCGACGGCGGCCGCTGGCATCGCACCCGCCGCGCGGTTGCCACTGCCGACGCCTACGTCGCGCCGTCCGCCGGCCGGTGCGCTCGCGCCTCGACGGCCGCGAGCGCCCACGCCGCGTGCTCGCGCACGAGCGGCTCGTCGTCCTCGAGCGCGCGCTCGAGCGCCGTGACGTCCTCGCGCGTGCCGACGTTGCCGAGCACCACGGCGGCGTTGCGCTTCAGCCCCCGCAGCTTCGCCCGCTTCATCGGCGACTTGCTGAACAGGCGGCTGAACTCCTCCCGCGACATGCCGAGGATCTCGCGCGCGAGCTGACGCGCACCCTTCCCGCCTAACGCCTCGCGCGCCGAGTAGGGCGAGTCGGGCGCGAGCGCCTCGGAGAACTTGACGTTGTACGGGCAGACATCCTGGGACGTCTGGCGGTATAACCGTTTTGCGGTCCCGCTCGGGACCGGATGTCGAACCCTAAGAACGGCAACGGATTAGGTCGCACCGTCCCGGGTTGGTGCTCGTGCCAGTGGGGGCGGAGGTCACCCCCTGGGACCTCTGGCAGTGCGTGACTCTGCTCGCCGGCGTCGCCCAGCACGCCCTCCTCGCGCTGGCGCCGGGGCGGTGCGGCGGGTTGCGAGGGCGGTGGACCTTGACATGCACTGTTATAACAGGTATTGTTATGCCGTGCCTCACACGATGCCTGCTTCGCCTACCGCCCTGCCGGTCTCGCCCGAACAGCGGACCATCGTTGCGCTGGCGCGGACCGTGTTCCGGCTCATGCACCAGATGGAGCAGCTGATCAAGCCGTTCGACCTCACCCCCACGCAGTACAATGTGCTGCGCATCCTGAACGGGGCGGGGCCGGAGGGGCTCTGCGGCTCCGAGATCGGCCGCCGCCTCGTCTCGCAGGTGCCCGACATGACGCGCCTGCTGGACCGCATGGCCGCCGCCGGGCTCGTCGAACGTGAGCGCGACCCGAACCACCGGAGCTTCGTGACGACCCGGCTCACCGAGGCCGGGCGGCAGAAGCTCGTCGAGGCGACGCCGGCCATCGACGCCTACCACCGGGAGCAGTTCCGCCGCTTCACCCCCGAGCAGCTCCAGTCCTTCCGCGAGCTTTTGGCCCTGCTCGAGACCTGATCCAAGTCTGGCCGGCCACCCCGGTCAGCGTCCCATCGAGACTCGTCGTACCGTCCGTCGTTCGTCGCAAGTCCTGTTGTAACGCGTCTTGTTCACACACCTACCAGTCGCACGTTGCCCCGGAGCCCCGCCATGACCACCGCCGCCCGCCCCCACGCCGCCCGCCCCCGTCGCGCCCTCAGCATCGCCCTCTGGGTCGCGCAGGTTCTCCTCGCCGCGATGTTCCTCATGGCGGGCTTCATGAAGCTCACGCAGCCTGTCGACGCCCTCGCCGGGCAGATGCCGTGGGTGCTGGCGGTCCCCGTCGCCCTCGTGCGCTTCATCGGCGCTGCCGAGCTGGCGGGCGCGCTCGGCCTGCTGCTCCCGTCGCTCACGCGAATCCAGCCGCGCCTGACGGTGCTCGCCGCGCTCGGCCTCATCGTCGTGATGGTGCTCGCCAGCGCCTTCCACCTCTCGCGCGGCGAAGGCGCGATGGTGCCGATGAACCTCGTGCTCGCCGCCGTCGCCGGATTCATCGCGTGGGGCCGCAGCAGGGCGCCCATCTTGCCGCGCGGCGCCGAGCGCCCGAGCGCCTGACGCACGCTGACGCTCCGCCGATCCGTACTCCACCACCTCCAGCAGACCGAGCACACGATGAGCACCTCCACGACCTTCACCATCGGCATCATCGGCGCGGGCAACATGGGCAGCGCGTTCGCGAAGCGCCTCGCCGCCGCCGGCCATCGCGTCGCGATCACCGCGACCGACCCGTCGCACGCCGCGCAGGCCGCGCAGGCCGCCGGCCACGGCGCCCGCGCCGTCGCCGCCGCGGACATCGCCAGCGGCGCCGACCTGCTCATCCTCGCCGTGCCCTACACGGCGGCCGCCGACGCGCTCCGCGCGGCGGGCGACGTCGCCGGCAAGACCGTCATCGACATCGCGAACCCGGGCAAGGCGGACTTCTCCGGCCTCGCTATCGGCCACACGACGTCGGCCGCCGAGGAGGTCCAGACGGCCGTGCCGCAGGTGAAGGTCGTCAAGGCGTTCAACACGATCTTCGCCCAGGTGCTCGCGAGCGAGGCGCGCGCGCAGGTGTTCTTCGCCGGCGACGACGCCGAGGCGAAGGGCCGCGTGCAGGCGCTGATCGAGAGCGCGGGCTTCGAGGCCGTCGACGCCGGTCCGCTCGCCAACGCGCGGTACCTCGAGCCGGTGGCGTGGCTGAACATCTACTTCGGCTACATGGCCGGCCGCGGGACGAACATTGCGCCCGCCTGGCAGCAGCTCGGCTGACCGCTTGCCTGACGCCGCCGGACGCTTTCACGACGACCGACCCGCGGGGCATCCCGTTCCGCGTCGGCGTCGACCCGATCACCCGCTGAGCCGCCCACGCGCGGCCTTACGGCAACCTCTCACCCGGATCCCACCCATGAGCA
>DASPKC010000008.1:0-5997 GCA_035628295.1 Baekduia sp. | reverse complement strand
AACGTCGGCTGGCGGGCGGCGCGCGCGCCGGTCGTGGCCTACGCCAACGGCGCGCTGCCCGAGGTGCTGGGCGACTGCGGCGTGACCGTGCCCGAGGGCGACAGCGCGGCGCTCGCCGCCGGGATCAACCGGGTCCTGGGCGACGCGCAGCTGCGCGAGCAGCTGACCGCCTGCGGGCGCGCGCGGGCGCGGGAGCGCTTCCAGCTCTCGCGCGTCGTGCGCGAGATGGCCGCCTGTTACCGCGAGGCCGCCGGCCGGCCCGCCACGGCGGGCTGACCCGCGTGTCCGAGCCGCTGATCTCCGTCGTCGTCCCGTCGCACGACCGCCCGCTGCGCCTGCGCTGGCTGCTCAACGCGCTGGAGGAGCAGACGCTGCCGCGCGAGCGCTTCGAGGTGCTCGTGGCGCACGACTCGCGCGGCCCGGAGACCGACGAGCTGCTGGCCCGCCACCCGCTCGGCGTGCGGGCCTGGCGCGTGGCCCCCTGTGGGCCGGCCACGAAGCGCAACGTCGGCTGGCGGGCGGCGCGCGCGCCGGTCGTGGTGTTCACCGACGACGACTGCCGCCCGCCCGCCGACTGGCTGGAGCGCCTGCAGGAGGCGATCGCGGCGCACCCCGGCGCGATCGTCCAGGGCCCGGTGCAGGTGGACCCCGACGAGCTCGTGGTCCTGCACCACGCCCCCTGGGCGCGCTCGCAGGAGGTCACGCCGCCGTCGCCCTACGGCCAGACCGCCAACATCGCCTACCCCAGGGAGCTCCTGGAGTGCACCGGCGGCTTCGACGAGACGCTCCCGGTCGCCGCCGGGGAGGACACCGACCTGCTCGAGCGCTGCAAGTCGCTGGGCGCCGCGTACGTCGCCGCGCCCGACGCGCCGACGTGGCACGCGGTCTTCGACCTCTCACTCGGCGACCGCGCGCGGGAGGCCTTCCGCTGGCAGCACCTCGCGGTCATCGCCAAGCGCTACCCGCACCTGCGCAGCCGGCTGGTCCTGCGGGTCTTCTGGAAGCTCGACCACGCGCTGCTGCTGCTGGGCATGGCGGGCGTCCTGGCCCGCCGCCCGTGGCTGCTGGGCGCCTGGGCGCTGCATCGCCTCGGCGCGTACGGCCGTGGGCCCCGGGCGCGGCTGCGGGCGGCGTCGGAGCTCCCGGCGTCGCTGCTGCTCGACAGCGCGGAGGTGGCGGCCGCCGTCCGCGGGTCGATCCGCCACCGGACGCTGTTCCTGTAGCGCCCTGGCCTACGCTCCCATGCCGATGCCCGACCTGCAGGCCGCCATCGCCTCCAACCCCGCCTGGTACCACTCGATCGAGCTGGCGCCCGGCGTCGTGACCCCCGGGCGCGTGGATCTGCGCAAGGTGGCGGGCCGCATCCTGCCCGGCGACCTGACCGGCCAGCGGGTGCTCGACGTGGGGACGTTCGACGGCTTCTGGGCCTTCGAGCACGAGAAGCGCGGCGCCCGGGTCGTGGCCATCGACGTCGAGCAGCTCGACGCGGCCGACTGGCCCCCGATCCACCGCGCCCGGCTGCAGCAGGCCGCCAGGGAGATGGACATCGAGCTCGGCCGCGGCTTCCACATCGCCAAGGAGGCGCTGGGCTCGCAGGTCGAGCGGGTGCCCTGCAGCGTCTACGACGTCACCCCGGACCGCGTCGGCGGGATGGTCGACCGGGCGTTCATCGGCGCGCTGCTGCTGCACCTGCGCGACCCGGTCGGCGCGCTGGAGGCGGTGCGCGGGACGCTGCGCCCGGGCGGGACGCTGCAGGTCCTCGAGCCGATCGACGTCAAGCTCACGCTGCGCCACCCGCGCAAGCCGCGCGCCGGCTTCGAGGTGCTGTCCTCGGAGTTCACCTGGTGGTACCCCAACCTGCGGGCGCTGCGGGGCTGGCTGGAGTCGGCGGGGTTCACCGGCGTGCGCGACCGCCACATCAGCCGGCCGCCGGGCCGGATGGGCATGGGCGGCATCGTCTACGCCGCGCTCACGTGCACGTCGCCCTCCTGAACCCGGTGTTCTGGCCGGAGGTCCGCCGCGGCTCCGAGCGCGTGGCGCGCGATCTCGCCGACGGCCTGCTGGCCCGCGGCCACCGGCCGCGGCTGATCACCACCCACCCGTCGCTGCGCCGAACCGCCGTCGTCGAGGACGGCCTGGAGGTCGTGCGCTGCCCCCGCGCGCTGGACGGGCGCCTGCGCCGGCGGCTGTACGACGACCACCTGGCGCACGCGCCCACCGCGCTGCGCGAACTGCGCCGCGACCCGCCGGACATCGCCCACGCCCTGCACGCCACCGGAGCCGTGGCCGCCGCGCGCTGGCGCCGGCGGCGCGGCACCCCGGCCGTCTTCAGCTACATGGGCATCCCGCACCGCCAGGCGCTCGTCAACCGGCGCATGCGCCTGGAGCTGACGGTCCGCGGCCTGCGCGGCGCCAGCGCCGTCGTCGCGCTCAGCGAGCACGCCGCGCGCGCCTTCGAGCGCCAGCTCGGCGTCGAGGGCGTGCGCGTCATCCATCCGGGGGTGGACCTCGGGGCGTTCTCGCCCGATCCCGCCGCGCGGGCCGCGCAGCCGACGATCCTGTGCGCGGCGGACCTCGCCGAGCCGCGCAAGCGCGTCGCGCTGCTCGTGGAGGCCTTCGCGCTCGTGCGCCAGGAGCTGCCGGACGCGCGCCTCGTGCTCTCGCGCCCCAAGCGCGAGGTGCAGCTGCCGGAGGCGCCCGGGGTGGAGGTCCGCGATCTCGACGGCCGGGATGCGCTCGTGGCCGCCAACCGCGAGGCCTGGGTGGCGGCGCTGCCGAGCATCGGCGAGGCGTTCGGGCTGGTGCTGGCCGAGGCGCTGGCGTGCGGCACAGCCGTGGTGGCCGCCGACCGCGAGGCGCTGCCGGAGGTGGCCGGCGATCCGGCCACGGGCCGCCTGTTCTCTGGTGAGGACCCGCGGGCGGTTGCCGGCGCGCTGCTCGAGGCGCTGGAGCTCGCCCGCGACCCTGCTACGGCGGCCGCGTGCCGGCAGCGCGCGCAGCGCTGGGGCGCCGACCGGGCGACCCAGGCCTACCTCGACCTCTACGACGAGCTGCTCGCCGCGTGATCCTCAAGGCCAACGAGCAGCGCATCCTGCGCGAGCTGGGAGACGACGCCGTGGTGCTCGACGTCGGCGGCTGGGCCGAGCCGTTCTGGCGCGCCGACTGGGTGCTGGACCTCATGCCCTACGAGACGCGCGGGCTCTACGGCGAGGGCCCGGACCCCGGGCGCGAGCGGTTCTCGGCCGAGACGTGGGTGGTGCGCGACGTGTGCGACCGTGACCCGTGGCCGTTCGAGGACGACCGCTTCGACTTCGCCATCTGCTCGCAGACGCTCGAGGACCTGCGCGATCCCGTCGGGGTCTGCCGCGAGCTGCAGCGCGTGGCCAGGGCCGGGTACGTGGAGGTCCCGACGCGGCTGGCCGAGCAGAGCGCCGGGGTGGAGGGCGACTGGCCGGGCTGGTCGCACCACCACTGGATCTGCGACCTCCAGGACGGCGGGATCGCCTTCACCTTCAAGCACCACGTCGTGCACCGGCCCGGCAACCACCTGCCGAGGGCGTTCGGCGAGGCCCTGCCCGTCGAGCAGCGCGTGCAGGGGTTCTTCTGGCAGGGGTCGTTCCCGTACCGGGAGCGGATCCTGTTCGACCCGCAGGCGCTGGAGGCCGAGCTGCGCGCAACCGTCGACGCGCACCCGGCGCCCGACACGCCCAGGAAGAGGAGGCTGCCGTGGCCAACCCGCTGACGCGCGCATTCCTGCAGGAGGTCCGCGACCGCGTGGCGCTGCCCGACCCGATCGTCGAGTTCGGCGCGCTGCAGGTCGAGCACGAGCAGGAGGGCGACCTGCGCCCGCTCTTCGCCGGCCGGCCGTACCTGGGCACCGACTTCCGTGCGGGGCCGGGCGTCGACCGCGTCGAGGACCTGCGCGCGCTCACGTTCGCCGACGGCGAGGTCGGCACGGCGATCTGCCTCGACACGCTGGAGCACTGCGCCGACCCGCCGCTGGCGCTGCGCGAGCTCGCCCGCGTCACCGCGCCGGGCGGCGTGTGCGTCATCTCCAGCGTGCTGCTGTTCGGCATCCACGGCTATCCCCAGGACTTCTTCCGCTTCACGCCGGAGGGCTTCCGGGCGATGCTCGAGCAGGGCTTCGACCAGACGTGGGTCGGCGCCGTCGGGCACCCGGACATGCCGGTCTGGATCCTGGGCATCGGCTCGCACGGCGTGCCGCTGCCGCCCGACGGGGCGGGCGCGTTCCCGTCGCTCGCGCGGGCCCAAGCCGACTTCGACGCGGCCGAGGGGCACGTCAAGGTCGGGGTGGTCAACCACCGCCCGCGCGACCTCGCGGGTGCGCTGGCGCGGGCGCTGCCGCGCCTGGCCCGGGAGCGCCTGGGCCGCGGGCGCTCGTAGAATCCCCCGCCATGGCCGGACATTCCAAGTGGGCGGGGATCAAGCACAAGAAGGCGATCGTCGACGCCCGCCGCGGCAAGCTGTTCACCAAGCTGGCCCGGGCGATCACCGTCGCCGCGCGCGAGGGCGGGGGCGATCCGGACACCAACGCCGCGCTGGGTCTGGCCGTCCAGAAGGCCAAGGACGCCTCGATGCCCAAGGACAACATCGAGCGCGCGATCGCCAAGGGGACCGGCGAGGGCAGCGACGCCGACGCCATGGAGACCGTCGTCTACGAGGGCTACGCGGCCGGCGGGGTCGCGCTGCTCATCGAGGCGATGACCGACAACCGCAACCGCACGGGCGCCGACGTCCGCCACCTGCTGTCCAAGCACGGCGGGTCGCTGGGCGAGCCGGGGTCGGTGGCCTACAACTTCGACAAGAAGGGGGTCATCGTCGTGGACGCCGAGCGCTACACCGAGGACGACCTGATGGTCGCCATCGAGGCCGGCGCGGAGGACATCGGCATCGACGACGACGTCTTCGAGATCACCACCGCGCCGAGCGACCTGATGGACGTGCGCCGCGCGCTGGAGGAGGCCGGTGTCGAGCTGCAGTCGGCCGAGGTCACGCAGCAGCCGAAGGCCACCGTCGCGCTCGACGAGGACGCCGCCCTGAAGGTCATGCGCCTCATCGACGCCCTCGAGGACAACGACGACGTGGACACCGTCCACGCGAACTTCGACGTGCCTGCGGAGGTCATGGAGCGCGTCGCCGCCGCGGGGTAGCGCCCCAGGGCGCCGTCGCGTGCTGCCCGCGGTCCTGCGGGACGAGCCGCAGTTCCGCCTGCTGTTCGCGGGCCAGCTGCTGAGCCTCGTCGGCGATCGCATCGCCTCGGTCGCCTGGCCCTTCGCCACGCTGGGGGTCGGCGGGGGCGCCGCGGACGTGGCCCTGGTCACCGCTGCGCAGTTCGCGCCCTTCGCCGTCCTCGCCCTGGTCGCGGGGGTCGTGGCGGACCGCCGCGACCGGCGGGCGCTGATGATCGCCTCCGACGCCGTCCGGCTCGTCGCGCAGGCGGCCGGCGCGGTCCTGCTGCTGTCCGGGGCCGCGGAGGTCTGGTCGCTCGCGGCGCTCGCCGTCGCCTACGGGGCGGCCGACGCGTTGTTCCAGCCGGCGATGGTCGGCCTGCTGCCCCAGACGGTCAGCGCCGCCCGGCTGCAGGACGCCAACGCGCTGCGCGGGCTGACGTTCTCGGCGGGCTCGCTGGCCGGGCCGGTGCTCGCCGGGGTCCTGATCGCCGCCGGGGGCCCGGGCGCCGCGTTCGTCGCCGACGCCGCGACGTTCGCCGTCAGCATCGCCTGCCTGACGGCGCTGCGCCCGCGCGTGGTGGAGCGGGCCGCCGCCGTTGCGGGGTCCTTCGCCGCGGACCTGCGCGGCGGCTGGCGGGCGGTGCGCGAGCGCGCCTGGGTCCAGGCGGGGCTCTCGGCGCTGCTGGGCTACCACGTGGTCGTGCTGCCGGCCATCTTCGTGCTCGGGCCGGTCCTCATGGACGAGGACTACGGCGGCGCGGGGGACTGGGCGCTGATCACCGCGTGCTTCGGCGCCGGCGCGATC
>DASPKC010000007.1:0-3727 GCA_035628295.1 Baekduia sp. | reverse complement strand
TCACGCAGCCGTCGCCCGCGTCGAGGCCGACGAGGTTGAGCTGGTCCTGCGCGCCTTCGTAGTAGGAGTAGCCGAAGTAGCCGAGACCGCCCTCGTCGCCGGAGACGCCGGTCACGAGCTGGTTGTCGTCCTCGGACGCCTCGTAGTCCTCCCGGCTCACGCCCTCCTCGCCGTTGATCTCGTCGGTGAAGAAGTCGAACGTGCCGGAGTCGGTGCCGGGACCGTAGAGCGACAGCTCCGTGCCCGGCAGACCCGGCTTGACGTCGGCGAGGCTCTTGACCTTGGACCCCTTGTTCCAGATCTCCTTGAGCTCCCCGGTCGTCAGGCAGTCGACCTCGAGCGCCTTGTTGGAGACGACGGCGATGCCGTCGTTGGCCACCTGGACCTCGCCGAACGCGACCCCGTTCTTCTCGCAGACGGGGACCTCCTCGTCGTCCTTGATCGGGCGCGAGGCGTCGGAGATGTCGGTCTCGCCGGCGCAGAACTTCTCGAAGCCGCCGCCGGTGCCCGAGGTGCCGACCGTGACCTTCACGTCCGGCTGCTCCTCGTTGAACAGCTCCGCGGCGGCCTGCGCGAACGGCGCCACCGTCGACGAGCCGTCGATCTTGATGGAGCCCGACAGCTGCTCCTCGGCGCCGCCGCCGGCCGTGGCGGACGTCGTGTCGTCGTCGCCGCACGCGGCGGCGCCGAGCGCGAGCGCACCGACCGCGACGGCGGCGGTGAAGGATCGGATCCTCACAGGACTACTCCTTGATCTGGGAGGGACCGGGGTGGCGGCGGAGCACGAGCTGCATGCTGTTAGCCCCCGGTCCCATCGGTGTGAACGGCGTGTGAAACCGCGGGATCGAAGCGGTAGCCGAATCCGACGTGGGTGTGGATCCACGCCGTCCCAGGCACCGCCTGCTCGAGCTTCACGCGCAGCTTGTGGACGTAGACGTCGATGGAGCGGTCGCCCGCCCGCAGCTCCGCACCCCATACGGCGCGGTACAGGTCGGGGCGCGAGACGATGCCGCCCGCACGGCGCACGAGGGCGACCAGCAGGTGGAACTCCCGCACCGAGAGCGTCAGGACCTGCCCGCCGGCGAGCGCCAGACCGTCCGCAGGACGGACCTCCAGCTCTCCGGCGCGCAGCACCTCGATCTCGGTCTCCATGGCCATCGCCGGGAACCCTGGCGGCCGGACGCGCCCGCCCTGTCACCACGCTGTGAACCGGCCGTGAACGGGTGGTGAACCCGCCGCGCGCCGCCGGCGGGTGACCGGCGGCGGACCGCCCTCCTTCCCCCGCGCGCGCGAAGGCTGGACGTCCGTCCGAGCTTGCGCCACACTTCTTGCGTCAGTGCCCCGCTGGGGCGATGTGTGGTGCACTGGCAAGTCCGGGGGGTTCCTTTCTGATGGCAACACGACGAGCAGCGGGCACGCTGGCCACGGCCGGTGTCTTCCTGGCCGCCTTCGGCAGCGGTTCGCTGCCCGTTGGCGCACAGCAGGAGCCGCAGCCCGCCGCGCCGTCCGACGAGGCGGGCCGCCAGGCCCCGGCGCCCGCACCGGCGCCCGCTCCGCCCGCCACCGAGCCTCCGCCCGCCGCGCAGCCGGGCCCGGCCGCGACGTCGGGTGACCCGAGGCCGTCGGCGCCAGCCGCCGAGCCGGGCCGCCTGGCCCCGGGCAGCACGACGCCCACCAGCCCGGCGCCGCCGAAGGCCGCCGACCGCCCCGCCGACGACCGCCGCGCCACGAAGCGCGCGGCCCGCAAGGAGCGCACGGCCGGCGACGGCGAGGCCTCGCGCACGAGCACCACGGCCGGCGAGAAGTGCGTCAGCACGTTCTTCCTGCGGCGGATGACCGCCGCCGACCGCAAGGCCTACCTCGCCTCGCACGCCGGCTGCGCCACCGGCTCCACGCGCGACGCCGCCCCGACCCGCCGTACCCCCGGCGGCGCGCCGACGCCGTCGAACCCCTCCTACTCCGAGGCCCTGCCGGGCCCCGCGCCGATCGGCGTGCCGAACTTCTTCATCGAGAAGTTCCGCATCCCGCCGTTCCTGCTGCCGATCTACCAGGCCGCGGGCATCGAGCACGGCATCCGCTGGGAGGTCCTGGCGGCGATCAACGAGATCGAGACCGACTACGGGCGCAACCTCAACGTCTCGAGCGCCGGCGCCCTGGGCTGGATGCAGTTCATGCCGGCGACCTGGAAGGCCTACGGCGTCGACGCCAACCGCGACGGCGCCAAGGACCCGTACAACCCGGTCGACGCGATCTTCGCCGCCGCGCGCTACCTGAAGGCCGCCGGTGCCGAGCAGGATCTGCGCCGCGCGATCTTCGCCTACAACCACGCCGACTGGTACGTCGAGTCGGTCCTCCTGCGCGCCCGGCTCATCGGCGGCCTGCCGGCTGACCTCGTCGGCTCGCTGAGCGGCCTGACGCAGGGCCGCTTCCCCGTCCACGCCAAGGCCACGTACGCCGACGATCTCTCCGAGGCCGACACCGAGCGCAAGATCGCCAAGGGCCGCAACGCCGCCATCCCGGTGGAGGCCCGCGCCGGCCGCCGCGGCATCGACATCTTCGCCAAGGCCGGATCGCCCGTCGTCGCCACGCACGACGCCAAGATCGTCGGCATGGGGCGCAGCGAGCGCCTGGGCAAGTTCCTGCGCCTGCGCGACGTCCACGGCAACACCTACACGTACGCCGGGCTCGGCGAGGTCGTGCGGTCCTTCCCGGTCCCCAAGGACCTGGGCAAGGAGAAGGCCACCGAGGGCAAGGCGAAGGCCGACCCGAAGCCCACCCGCGCCGCCTCCGCCCCGGACGTCGCGCCGCAGCGCGCGATCCGCAGGGCGGCGGCGAAGGACGTGGCGCGCGCGCAGGACGTCGCCATCACGCCCGACGAGATCGGCGCCGAGCACGACCGCGCGGGCAAGGAGGGGCTCTTCGCGCACCCGGCGCGCCCGCGCGCCTACGAGGCGGGCGGCCGGCACCAGCTGGCCCCGGATGCCGAGCTGCAGGCGCTCGACGCCCGCCGCCTGGGCCTCGATCGCAAGGACGTCGTGTTCAAGCCGCTGCGCAAGGGCGCCCGGGTCGTCGCGGGCACGGTCCTGGCCCGCATCGCCAAGCCGACGCGCACCAAGGCGTCGCACCTGCGCTTCGAGATCCGCCCGGCCGGCCGGGGCGCGCCGCGCATCGACCCCAAGCCCATCCTCGACGGCTGGAAGCTGCTGGAGTCCACGGCCGTCTACCGCGCCGTGGGCCGCAACCCGCTGGCCGGCGAGAACGGGCCGTCGATCGGCCAGGTGCTGCTCATGAGCAAGGAGCAGCTGCAGCGCCGCGTCCTGCGCAACCCCCGCATCGAGGTCTACGAGTGCGGCGCGCGCGACATCAAGGCCGGGGTCATCGACCGCCGCGTCCTGGCGTCGCTGGAGTTCCTGGCGAGCAACGGCCTGCGCCCGACGGTCACGTCGCTGCGCTGCGGCCACGGCTACCTGACCGCGTCGGGCAACGTCAGCCACCACTCGTCGGGCAACGCGGTCGACATCGCCGCGGTCAACGGCGTGCCGATCCTCGGCCACCAGGGCGAGGGCTCCATCACCGACCTCACGATCCGCCGCCTGTTGACGCTGCAGGGCACGCTCAAGCCCGCCCAGATCATCTCCTTGATGACCTACGAGGGCGCGGACAACACGATGGCGCTGCCCGACCACCACGACCACATCCACGTGGGCTGGCAGCCGCAGGGCGCGGC
>DASPKC010000006.1:0-3619 GCA_035628295.1 Baekduia sp. | reverse complement strand
CCCTTGCGCGCGAGCTCGCTGGCGATGTCGACGCCGCTGTTGCCGATGCCCACGACGAGCACCCGCTTGCCGACGAGGTCCACGGGGTCGTGGGGGTCGATGTAGTGGTGGGAGTGCAGCGTCGGCCCGTCGAACGTGCCGGGGAACTCCGGGAAGCTCGGGTCCCAGTGGTGGCCGTTGCCCACGAGCAGGACGTCGAAGAGCTCCTTGGAGCCGTCGTCGAGCGTGATCTCCCAGCCGCCGCCCGGCTCGAGGCGCCGGGCGTGCTCCACCGTGGTGGTGAAGCGGATGTGGTCGCGCAGCGCGAACGCGTCGGCGTAGTCGCGCAGGTACTGGTGCAGCTGCGTGTGGTGCGGGAAGTCCGGCAGGTCGTCGGGCAGCGGGAAGTCCCGGAACGAGATCGCCGGCTTGGACGTGTCGATGTGCAACGACCGGTAGGCCGACGAGCGGCCGTTGGGGTTGCGGAAGTACCAGTTGCCTCCCACGTCGTCGCTGGCCTCGTAGCCCTGCACGGGGACCCCGGCGTCCACGAGCGCCTTGACGGCGGTGAGGCCGCTGATCCCGGCACCGATGACGCAGACGGAAGGCAGGTCGGCCATGGCGCAGCACGGTAGAGGCGCACTCGACGGACCGTCAAGCGCCATGCTCCAGGGCGGTGAGGCCCGTCCGCGAGCCCCTGGCCGGCGGCCTGGCCGCCCACGAGGCGGTGCGCCTGCTCCGCGGAGCGGCGCACGCCGTCGCGCTGTCCGGCGCCTGGGCGCACCGCAGCACCGTGCTGGCGCGCGACCCGCTGCGGGTGGCCGGTCCGCAGGAGGACCCGTTCGCCGTGGTCGACGACCCCGGGGCGCTGCCCGCCGCTGCCGACGGGGTCTACGGCGGCTGGCTCGGCTTCCTCGGATTCGGCCTAGGCCGCCGGCTGGAGCCGGTGCCGCCGCAGCCGCCGCGCCCCGTGGCGCTGCCGCCGTTCGCGCTGGGCTTCTACGACCACGTCGTGCGCCGCGACGGGTCGGGGCAGTGGTGGTTCGAGGCGCTGTGGACACCCGAACGTGCGCCGGCGCTGCGGGCGGCCCGCGACCGGTGGGCGGCGCAGCTCGCGGCGCCCGCGCCCGCCGCCCGGCCCGCCGGCGGCGCGCTGGCGCCGGTCGCCCCCGGCGGCACGGGCCACCGCGCCGCGGTCGCGGCCTGCCGCGAGCGCATCGCCGCGGGCGAGGTCTTCCAGGCCAACCTGTGCCTGCGCCTGGAGGGCGCGCTGGAGGGCGACGCGCTGGACCTCTGGAGCGCCGGGGTGGCCGCGCTCGAACCCGCCTACGCGGCGTACGTCGCCGGGCCGTGGGGCGCGCTGGCCGGCCTCTCCCCCGAGCTCTTCCTGCGCCGGCGCGGCCGCGAGGTCGTGTCCGAGCCGATCAAGGGCACCGCCGCCGAGGCGCGGGGCGCCCGTGAGGCGCTGGCCGCGTCGGCCAAGGACCGCGCCGAGAACGTGATGATCGCCGACCTCGTGCGCAACGACCTCGGCCGGGTCTGCGCGTACGGGACCGTCGAGGCGGCCGAGCTCGCGGTGCCGCGCCCGGCGCCGGGGGTCTGGCACCTGGTCTCCACCGTGCGCGGGACCCTGCGCGAGGACGCGACCGACGGCGACCTGCTGCGCGCGAGCTTCCCGCCCGGCTCGGTGACCGGCGCGCCGAAGGTGCAGGCGCTGCGCGTCATCCACGAGCTCGAGGCCACGGCGCGGGAGGCGTACTGCGGCGCGGCGGGCTTCGTCTCGCCGGTGGCCGGCCTCGAGCTCAACGTGGCGATCCGGACGTTCGAGGCGGCGCAGGGCCGTGTCTGGCTGGGCGCGGGCGGCGGCGTGGTGTGGGACTCCACGCCGGAGGCGGAGCTCGCCGAGGCGCTCGCCAAGGCGGCGCCGCTGGCCCGCGCGGTGGGCCTGCAGCTCGCCGACGCATCGAGTGGCGTGTTGACCCTGGGATACCGAGGAAACGCGCCACTCGATGATCCTGGCGGGCTGCCGTGGGCGCTGGCGGAGGGGCGCGACCGGCCGGACCCGGCGCTCGGGCTCCTCGAGACGGTCGCCGTGCGCGGCGGCATGCCGGTGGCGCTCGAGGAGCACCTTGCACGCCTGGCCGCGAGCGTGGCCGCGCTCGGCCTGCCCGCCCCGCCCGCCGGTCTGGCCGAGCGCGTGCGTCGCGCCGCCGCGCACCCCGGCGCCGGGCGCGTGCGCGTCGTGCACCGCGAAGACGCCACGGTCGTCGAGCCCGGGCCGTCGGCGCCCGGCGCCGCGCAGGCGCTGACGCTGCGCCCGTGGCTCCTGCCCGGCGGGCTCGGCGCCCACAAGTGGGCCGACCGCCGCCTGCTCGACGCGCTGGCGGCCGACGGCACCACGCCGCTGCTCGTCGACCTCGACGGCCAGGTCCTGGAGGCCGGGCACGCCGCCGTCGTGGCCGTGTGCGACGGCGTCCTCGTCGCGCCGCCGCTCGACGGCCGGCGCCTGCCGTCGGTCTCGGGCGCCGCGTTCCTGCGCGACGACGGCCGCCCGGTCGATCTGCGGCCGCTGACGCTCGACGACCTCGCGGCCGCGGACGAGCTGATCCTCACCAGCGCGCTGCGCGGGGCGCACCCCGCGCGGCTCAGCCGCGTGCCAGCGACGAGATGAAGACCTCGACGAAGCGCCGGTAGCGCTCCGCCGGGAACCGCTCCGGCTCCAGGATCATGAGGCGCGCGGCCTGCTCGCCGAGCGCCACGACCGCCAGCGCCGCCAGCTCCGGGTCGAGCTCGGTCGGGCCTCCGCGCTTCTCCAGGCCCCACGCCATCAGGTCCTGGATCTGGCGGGTGATGAGCGAGCGCCCCCGCTCGACGCGGCCGAGGACCGCCTCCGGCGTGCCGTCGAGTGGCAACAGGATGAGCCGCCAGGCGTGCGGCCGGCGCTGGACCGCCTCCAGGAAGGCGGAGGCGGCATTGATGAGGACGGTATCCGGGTCCTCCTCCGGCGCGGCGAACGGCACCGCGTCGGCGAGCGCCTCGAGCGCGCGCTCCTCCTCGCGCTCGAACAGCGACTCCAGGACGTTGCCGAGCGTCCCGAACAGGTCGTAGACCACCGGCTTCGTGACGCCCGCCCCGCGCGCGACGGCCTCCATGGAGACCGCGCCGTAGCCGTGCTCGACGATCAGCTCGAGCGTCACGTCGAGCAGCTGCTCGCGGCGCTCCTCGCGCGACATGCGCGCCCGTGCGACCTTCATGACCATACTTACATCACTGTAACTTATCTCCCGGCGCGCGAGGAATGAGGCCCTGCCACCCACCCCGCCGTGCATGACGCCAGGGATCTGCTGGACCTTTCGGGGCATGAGCGAGACGAGCTAGCGTAGCCCGGGGACCCGCTTGCCCTTGAACCGGAGGGGATAGAAGAGCATCCACACCCCGGTCCAGTTCGTGACATAGCCGATCGCCCCGGTGAACAGCGGGACCGTGATCAGGCTCAGCATTTCGCCACCCATTCGCCGCGGCGACCCTACGCCAGGGCGGCCGTCTGGCGGGAGGGCGCCAGGAGGGTTTTCCCCGACGCCTCCGGGGTAGGCGCACCGGCAGAGAACGCGAGAAAAGGAGCGGTCGGTGGAGGCACACA
>DASPKC010000005.1:0-7907 GCA_035628295.1 Baekduia sp. | reverse complement strand
CGTCGACACGGCGCACAACGTCATCGTCGGCGACCGCCCGGAGGACCTGCGCGGCGCACTGGAGTGGATGGCGTCGCTGGGCATGGACCTGGTCGTCACCAGCGGCGGTCTCGGGCCCACCGAGGACGACCTGACCGCGCGCGTCGTCGCGGAGTTCCAGGAGCGGGAGATGCACCTCGACGACGCGCTCGAGGAGCGCATCTGGCAGGTGCTCGAGCCGCTGCTCAAGCGCTGGCAGGGCATCGACGAGGACGCGCTGCGGGTGTCCAACCGCAAGCAGGCCTACGTGCCCGAGGGTGCGATCGCCCTGGGACCAGTCGGCACGGCCCCGGGGCTGGTCGTCCCGCCCCCGGCCTCGCGGCCGGGTCCGCTGGTGATCGTGCTGCCGGGGCCGCCGCGCGAGCTGCAGCCGATGTGGCCCATGGCCGTCGGGACGCCCTTGTTCGAGCAGGTCGCCGAGCGCGCCACGAGCTACCGCCAGAAGATGCTGCGGCTCTTCGGCATCCCGGAGTCGGAGATCGCCCTGACGATGCGCCAGGCCCGCGACCAGGGCGTGGACCTCGACGCGCTGGAGATCACGACGTGCCTGCGCCGCGGCGAGGTCGAGATCGTCACGCGCTGGGAGCCGCCGCAGGAGGCGACGTACCACGCGTTCGAGGGCGTCGTGCGCGAGCGCCACGCCGACACGCTGTTCTCCGACGACGGCACGAGCGTGGACGAGCAGGTCGCCGCGCTGCTGCAGGGCGGCTCGCGCACCATCGCGGTGGCCGAGTCGTGCACGGGCGGGCTGCTCACGGGCCGCCTGACCGACCTCGCGGGCTCCTCGGCCTGGGTCCTCGGCGGGATCGTCGCCTACTCCAACGCCGCCAAGACGCACATCGTGGGCGTCGACGAGGAGCTCGTCACCACGCATGGCGCGGTGAGCACGCAGGTCGCCGAGGCGCTGGCCGACGGCGCGCGAACGCGGTTCGGCGCGGACCTCGGCATCGGCATCACCGGCATCGCCGGGCCGGGTGGCGGGACCGAGGACAAGCCGGTCGGGACCGTCTGCTTCTGCGTCAGCGACGGCCACGCCCGGATCACGCGCCGGGCGCAGCTGCCCGGCTCGCGCGCCGACGTGCGCGACCGGTCGACGACGGTGGCGCTGCACCTGTTGCGCCGGCTGTTGCGCGGTGAGGGCGACCTCACCGCAGGCCCGCATTGAGGCTCTTCGTCGGCGTCTCGATCGGCGACGAGGCGCGGCGCCAGCTCGCCGCGTGGGCGCAGCGGGCGGTCGGCCGCGATCCGGCGCTGCGCCTGGTGGCCGAGGAGCGGCTGCACCTGACGCTGGCGTTCCTCGGGTCGTGCGACGAGGGGCTGGTCGAGCCGCTCGGCGCGATCGTCGGAGGCGTGGTGGCCGAGGCGGGGCCGCTGCGGTCGGGCGGCGCGCTGTGGCTGGCACCGCGGCGGCCGCACGTCCTCACCGTGGCCGTCGAGGGGCCGCTCGAGGCGCTGCACGACGCGGTGTGGTCCGGGCTGGAGCCGGTGGGCTTCGCGCGCGAGCGGCGGCGGTTCCGGCCGCACGTGACGGTGGCGCGGGTCCGGCGGGGCGCGGCGCCGGCGACCCTGGAGCTGCCGCCGCCGCCGCGGGTGGACCTGGGCCCGCTGGCGCTCGTGCTGTACGAGTCGAGGCTCGGCCGCGACGCCCGGTACGAGCCGCTCGTCACGGTCCCGTTGCACTGACGCCGCAGGATCGGCACGTCCTGCGCCCCACCCGGCACGCGGGGGCGCCTAGCGTCCCTGCCGTTCCGTCCGGCCCGACCCGCACCATGCCGGACATCCCCTTCGCAGAGAGGCTCTGACGACATGGCTGCACCCACCGACATCGAGAAGGCCGCCAAGGCCCGTGACGCCGCCCTCAGCGGCGCGCTGACGCAGATCGAGCGCCAGTTCGGCAAGGGCGCCGTGATGCGCATGGGCGACGAGGGCGCCCAGGTGAAGGTGAACGCGATCCCGACCGGCGCGCTGGCGCTGGACATCGCGCTGGGGATCGGCGGCATGCCGCGCGGGCGCATCGTCGAGGTGTTCGGCCCGGAGTCCTCCGGCAAGACCACGCTCGTCTACCACGTGATCGCCGAGGCGCAGCGGCTGGGCGGCGTCTGCGCGTTCATCGACGCCGAGCACGCGATGGATCCGCTGTACGCCCAGAGGATCGGCGTGGACATCGACGAGCTGCTCGTCTCGCAGCCCGACTACGGCGAGCAGGCGCTCGAGATCGCCGACATGCTCGTGCGCTCCGGCGCCGTCGACGTGGTGGCAGTCGACTCCGTGGCGGCGCTCACGCCGCGGGTCGAGCTCGAGGGCCAGATGGGCGACCAGACCGTCGGCCTGCAGGCGCGGATGATGAGCCAGGCGATGCGCAAGCTCGCCGGCAACCTGAACCGCACGCAGACGCTCTGCCTGTTCGTCAACCAGATCCGCGAGAAGGTCGGCGTGATGTTCGGCTCGCCGGAGACCCAGCCGGGTGGCCGCGCGCTGAAGTTCTACTCGTCGCAGCGCCTGGACATCCGGCGCATCGAGACGCTCAAGGACGGCACCGAGGCGGTCGGCAACCGCGTCCGCGTCAAGGTCGTCAAGAACAAGGTCGCGCCGCCGTTCCGCCAGGCGGAGTTCGACATCGAGTTCGGCAAGGGCATCTCGACGGCCGGCTGCCTCATCGACCTCGGCCTCGAGCACGACGTCGTGTCGAAGTCCGGCTCCTTCTTCTCCTACGGCGAGGACCGCCTGGGCCAGGGGCGCAACAACGCCAAGAACTTCCTGGACGAGCACCCCGAGATCGCCAAGGAGATCGAGAACAAGGTCTACGAGGCGCTGGGGATGAACCAGGATCTCGTGGCGCCGATCGACCGCGACGACACGTCGACGCTGGTCGATCCGCAGACCGGGGAAATCACGGCCGCGGCCTAGCCCGTGAGCCTGGCGGAGGACGCGGGCCACCGGCTGCTCGACCGCATGGCCGATCCGGAGCTCCGGCTGCAGCACGCGATGGATCTCGCGTCGCGGTACCTCGGCCATCGTGATCGCACGGTGGCGGAGGTGCGACGGCACCTGGAGGCCAAGCGCGTCGAGCCGGACACCATCGACGAGGTCGTGGCCGAGCTGTCGCGGATGGGCTACCTCGACGACGTCCGCTACGCCCAGCGCTTCACCGCGGACCGCCGGACCCTCGATGGATGGGGAGCCGAGCGGATCGGGCGGCGGCTCCTGGCGGCCGGCGTCGCGCCGGACGTCGCGGAGGCGGCGGTGGGCGGCCGCGAGGCCGACGACGAGCTGCAGGCTGCGCTGGCGCTCCTGCAGCGACGCTTCGGCGCGGGCCTGGCCGACGACCGCGAGCGCGAGCGGGCCCTGGGCCACCTGGTGCGCAAGGGCTACGAGCTCGACCTGGCCTACGACGCGGTGCGGGCCCACGCGCGTCGCGCCGACGCCGCCTGATCCGGCCGGTGGCGCAGGTCCGGCGCTTCCCCGCGCAGGTGCAGACCGCGCGGCTGGTGGGCGACCGCATCACGCGCGCCGACAGCGAGGCGCTGGTCGCCATCGTCGCCGACCCGGAGATCCCGGAGGCGATGTACCCGGCGGCGTTGCGGGGGCCGGGCCGCACGCGCGCCGGGATCGACCGCATGGTCCGCCACTGGGACGAGCGGGGGTTCGGCCCCTGGGTGGCCCGCGAGCGCGCCACCGGCGCGGTGGTGGGGCGGGTCGGGCTGCTCAGCGCGGTGGTCGAGGGGCGCGAGGCGGTGGAGGTCGGCTGGTTCGTGTCCCGGGCGCGCTGGGGCCTCGGGTACGCGACCGAGCTCGCCGCGGTCGCCGTGCAGCACGCCTTCGCCTCCCTGCGCCTGCCCGAGCTCGTCAGCTTCACGCTACCGGCCAACGCCCCCTCGCATGCGGTCATGCGCAAGCTGGGCTTCACGCCGGCGGGCGAGATCGAGCACGCCGGCCTGCCGCATGTGCTGTTCCGCCTGGCCGCGCCGGCGGACTGACCGCGCACCACCAGGCCTGGCCCGGTGGTGCGCGCCACGAGGCCTGGCCTGGTGGTGCGCGCCACGACGGGGTGCGGCGGACCCCACCTTGCACGACCGCGAGGGCGCAGCCCGTGCGCCCTCGGCCGCCTCGTGCCGGCGCGGCCCCCGCCGCCCTCAACCGACCCGGAGCCGCAGGTCTCCGCCCAGCACGCGAGCGAGCCGCTCGGCCTCCTCGGCGATGCCGGCCTTCGCGCCGCGCGGCAGGCGCCGGAACGGCCGCACCTCGACGTCGAGCGTCCGGCCGCGGCGCTCGTGGCGCCACACGCCCGCCATCGCGCCGCTGAGCAGGAGCACCGGCGTGATCCACCCGGCCTTGCGCGAGACCTCCGGCCGGCGGTCCTGCGCCAGCGCGACCGGGTCGCGCAGCAGTGCCACGACGTGGTGGTCGAACGCGCCGAGCAGCCGGGGCTCGCGCGGCGCGACAGCGGCCTCGAGCGCCGCGACATCGCCGGCGAGCGCCTTGCGGGGCCTGGCCTCGCCCTCCACCAGGACGTCGGTGACCTCGTCGCCGAGCGCGGCGATCCAGCGGCCGGCGCTGGCGGCCGAGGGTGTGCCGAACCACCGCGCCAGATCCTCCCGGGTCCCCGGCCCGTACGCGCTCAGCCAGCGCCGCGTGACCTCGAGGATCGCCGCGTCGGGCTCGGGGCCGACCGGGGTGCCGTCCGGCGCGCACGCCACGCCGGCCAGCCAGCGGTCCGGGCGCGTGAACCGCACCCGGCGCTCGTCGTCGTCGGCGAAGACCATCCCACCGCGCATCGCGGCCGGCTTGAGGACCGAGCCCCACGAGTGCATCGCGGCCTCGAGCGCCGCGTCGTGGCCGACGGCGTCGCCGATCGCCGCTGCCAGCGCCTCGCGCGACAGCGGGGCACCGTCGAGGACGCGGGGGAGCGCCTCGTAGAGCCCGCGGGCCTGCGAGGCCGTCAGGCCGTTGGCCTTCAGCCACGACGGGGACGCCCACCGGGGCGGGAGCACCCGCTGCGCGGCGGACCACAGCCCCAGCTCGGCGGCGGGCAGCAGGTGCAGCGTCCCCCGCATGGCCCAGGTCTTCACGAGGGTGCGCCGCTCCCAGAGCAGCTCGCGGACGACCGCGGCGTCGACCTCCTCGACGCGCGCCGCCGCCTGCAACACCGCGCTGGAGAACACCTGCGCGTGCAGTCCGCAGACCACGCGCACCACGTCGAGGAGGCGGTCCTGCGCAACGCGGCCGGCGAGGTGCTGGCGCGCCGCGCGCAGCCCCCGGACCTGCGCGGCGGTGACGACGACCGGCTCGGACATCGGGACCGGCAATGGTGCACGGCGGGCCGGACGTGGCGCCGGTGGCCGGGCGCCGCGGCCGGGAGTAGCATCGGCGGCAGCGAAGACCTCGGTCCCCTTGCGGGCGCCAACCTGAGACGAACTCCCAGCACGTGAACCACGGAAGCACCTCCGACCCCGGGCCGGCGGGCCCCCGAACACCAGCCCCCACGCACCGCCTCCACCACCGCTGATCGCGGCCCGCGTCGCCGAGCGCGCGGCGCCCGCCGCACTGTCCCCGTCGTCCGCGAGGACCGGGTCTCCGCCTCCAGAAAGCTGCGAGAGGACCGGCGCTGTCCGTGGCGCCGGAGAGAGGACGGACCCGGATGGAGACCTTGATCGGTGCGGTGCTCATCGCCTCGGGCATCGTGGTGGCCGCGCTCCTCGTCGTCCGTTCCCGCCCGGCGACCGCCTCGCTCGGGCGGGGGCGGGCGGCCGCCGCGACGGCCGCGCCCGCGATCGCCGACGAGCCGTCCGCGGCCGCGACGCCCGCGGCCCCGCATGTCGCCGACCCGGCCGGCCTGGACCGCCGTGCCGCCGAGCTCGAACGGCGCGCCGCGGAGCTCGAGCGGCGCAGCGCCGAGCTCGCGACGCGCGAGCGCGAGCTCGAGGAGCTGCAGGCCCAGCGGACCGCGGCGCTCGAACGGGCCTCCGGGCTCAGCGCCGGCCAGGCCAAGGCCGAGCTGCTCAAGGAGATCGAGCACCAGGCCCGCCACGACGGCGCCCGCACCCTGCGCGCCGTCGAGGAGGAGACCAAGCGCGAAGCGGAGCGCCGCGTGCGCTCGATCCTCTCGGTGGCGATGCAGCGCCTCGCGGCCTCACACGCCGCCGAGACGACGGTCTCCGTCGTGCAGCTGCCGAGCGACGACATGAAGGGCCGCGTCATCGGGCGCGAGGGCCGCAACATCCGCGCCCTGGAGACGCTGACGGGCGTGGACTTCATCATCGACGACACCCCCAACGCCGTCGTCCTGAGCTCGTTCGACGGCGTGCGCCGCGAGATCGCCCGCCTGACGCTGGAGAAGCTGCTGCAGGACGGGCGCATCCATCCGGCGCGGATCGAGGAGACCTACTTCCAGTCGAAGTCCGAGCTGGACTCGGTGATCGCGCAGGCCGGCGAAGACGCCGTCCTCGAGGCGGGCGTGCAGGGGCTCGATCCCGAGCTCGTGCGGCTGCTCGGCCGCCTGCGCTTCCGTACGA
The DNA here is from genome assembly GCA_035628295.1 of Baekduia sp. Classification (GTDB taxonomy): domain Bacteria; phylum Actinomycetota; class Thermoleophilia; order Solirubrobacterales; family Solirubrobacteraceae; genus Baekduia. The sequence goes on along the minus strand of DASPKC010000005.1, from coordinate 1,356 downwards.
GCTACGGCCAGAACGTGCTCGCGCACTCCGTGGAGTGCGCGCTGCTGGCCACGACCATGGCCTACGAGCTGGGTGCGAGCCCCAAGACCGCGCGCCGGGCCGCGCTGCTGCACGACATCGGCAAGGCCGTCTCCCAGGAGATCGAGGGTCCGCACGCGCTGGTCGGCGGGGAGCTGGCACGCAAGCACGGGGAGTCCGAGGCGGTCGCGCACGCGATGGAGGCCCACCACAACGAGGTCGAGCCGCAGACCGTCGAGGCCGTCATCGTGCAGGCGGCCGACGCGTTGTCCGGCGCGCGGCCCGGCGCCCGCGGCGAGTCGCTGGAGCACTACGTCTCGCGGCTGCGCGACCTCGAGCACCTGGCCGCCCGCCATGACGGCGTCGACAAGGTCTACGCGATGCAGGCCGGACGCGAGGTCCGCGTGATCGTCGAGCCGGGCGCCGTCGACGACCTCGCCGCCATCGCGCTGGCCCGGGACATCGCCCGCGAGATCGAGCAGGAGCTCGAGTACCCCGGCCAGATCAAGGTCACGGTCATCCGCGAGTCGCGGGCCGTCGACTACGCGAAGTGACGGCTACCCTGCTGGTCGCGCATGGCCCGCACCGTCCACGTCACCACCTTCGGCTGTCAGATGAACGAGCACGACTCCGAGCGGATGCTCGGCATGCTCGACGCCCTCGGCTTCCAGCAGGTGGAGGACCGCGACCAGGCGGACCTGGTCCTGTTCAACACCTGCTCGATCCGCGAGAAGGCCGACGAGCGCTTCGTCGCGCACCTGCGCCACGCCGCGTCGCTCAAGCGCCGCCGGCCGGAGATGCTGATCGGCGTCGGCGGCTGCTGGGCCCAGTCGGTCAAGGACGAGGTCTTCCGGCAGTTCCCGTTCGTCGACGTCGCGTTCGGGCCCGGCCAGGTGCACAAGCTCGCGGAGTTCCTGACCGCCGACAGCATCACCGCCCAGGGGTTCTTCGAGTTCGAGGGCTTCACCGGCCACCTGCCGGCCAAGCGGGCGCGCGAGTTCCAGGCGTGGATGCAGATCTCCGTCGGCTGCAACTGCCGCTGCTCGTACTGCATCGTCCCGTCCACCCGCGGGCGGGAGGTCAGCCGCCCGTTGCCGGAGCTGGTCGCCGAGGCCGAACGCGTGGTCGCCGACGGCGCCCGCGAGATCACCCTGCTCGGCCAGAACGTCAACTCGTACGGTCGCGACCTGCGACCGCGGCACAGCTTCTCCGAGCTCCTGCACGCGCTCGACGCGATCGACGGGCTCGACCGCATCCGCTACACGAGCCCCCACCCCAAGGACATGCGCGAGGACGTGATCCTCGCACACGCGACTCTGAAGTCGGTCTGCGAGCACA
>DASPKC010000004.1:0-8972 GCA_035628295.1 Baekduia sp. | reverse complement strand
GGTCCTGCCGGCCGCCGCCTTGATCGCCTTGACCTTCTCGAGCGACAGCGACCCGAACACGAACCGCCGGTTCAACGGGCGCATCTCCGCGCACCGGCGGTTCGTGTTCGGGTCGCTGTCGCTGGAGAAGGTCAAGGCGATCAAGGCGGCGGCCGGCGTCACCGTGAACGACGTCGTCCTGGCGCTGTGCGCGGGCGCGCTGCGCGAGCTGCTGCTCGAGGTCGGCGAGCTGCCCGACGAGCCGCTGGTGGCGATGGTGCCGGTGTCCGTGCGCACGCCCGAGCAGCAGGGGACGTTCGGCAACCGGGTCTCCACGATGGTGGTCGAGGTCCCGACCCACGAGCCTGACCCCGTGCGGCGGCTGCAGCGCGTCCACGAGGTGATGCGCTCGGCCAAGGACCGCCACCGGGCGCTGCCGGCCGACCTCATGCAGGACCTCACGCAGTTCATCCCACCGGCGCTGGTCGCGCGCTCGGCGCGGGTGCTCGCGGAGCTCGCGGGGGTCGAGCGGCTGCGCCCCGCGCTGAACCTCGTGGTCTCCAACGTGCCCGGCCCGCGGGTCCCGCTGTACTGCATGGGGGCGCGCCTGGAGGCCAACTATCCCGTTTCGGTCATCGTCGACGGTGTCGGGCTGAACATCACCGTGCTGAGCTACCGCGACCACCTGGACTTCGGGATCGTCGCCGACCGCGAGCAGATCGCCGACCTCTGGCCGCTCATGGACGCGATGTGCCGGGCGCTCGAGCAGCTCGACGACGCGGTCTGCGGCGCGGCGGCCGCCGACCGCCCGGCGCAGGCGCCGGTCCCGGCGTAGCGCCAGGCTCAGGCCGAGGCCGCGACCGGGCGCCGGGCGCGGTCGCCGCGGCGGCGTGCAGCGGGCCGCAGGAACGGGCGCTCGACCGCCAGCCAGCTCGCCGCCCCGAGGGCGATCGCCGGCAGGACCACGGTCGCGTACGCCGGCAGGAAGGCGTCGGCGAACATTCCGCGCGTCTTGAGCCAGTAGAGGACGGGCATGTGCCACAGGTAGAGGCCGTAGGAGATGACGCCGAGCTGGCGGATGGGCCACAGGTCGAGCAGGCCGGGCGGCCTGGCGCAGAGCCCGACGGCGATCGCCGCGAAGCCCGCGGCAGCCGGGACGTCGCGGAAGGTGTGGCCGGCGAGCCCCGTGTCCCCGCGCGCGTGCCACCAGCCGCACACGACGACCGCCGCCCAGCCTGCCGCGAGCAGCGCCAGCGCGGTGCGCGGACCCGGGCGCCGCCCGGCCGAGAGCACGCACGCAGCGATGCCGCACGCGAACACGGGCAGGTAGGTCGGCAGCGACGTCGTGGCCGTGAACGGCCACCGCTGCTCGTAGGCGATGGCGCACCACGCCAGGCCGACCGCGACCGCCGCGCCGCAGACCGCCAGCATGCGTGCCCGCGTCCGCGCGCGCAGGAAGAGCGCCCCGAGCACCGGCAGCAGCGCGTAGAACGTCATCTCCACCGACAGCGACCACGTCGGCGGGTTGAGTTGGCCGGCGGTGCTCTCGACCTGGTTCTGGGCGAAGACGGCGAAGAGGGGCAGTGCCTCCCAGCCCACCGCACGGGGGTGCCCGGTCCCGTGCAGGACGGCGAAGGCGCCGGCGAGGGCGACCAGGTAGGCCGGCAGGACGCGCCGCAGGCGCCCCTGCGTGAAACGCCGCAGCGACGGCGCCGCCCGGTCCTCGAGCGCCGCCCGCACCCACGGGCCCGCCAGCAGGAAGCCCGAGACCACGAAGAAGAACATCAGCCCGAGGCGCAGCTCGCCGATCGCGCCGTCCACAAGGGGCGAGGGGCTCTCGCGCTCGTCCGTGTACATCCACACGTGCACGGCGACCACGCCGATCGCGGCGAGCCCGCGCAGGCCGTCCAATCCCGGGAGCCTGGACCCCGACACGAGGCCTGGTGCTACCCGGACCCGCGGTCCGGTGCCCGTCACCGGTCGGACTTGCTGCGGCATCGAACATCGTGTACGGTAATCCGACACGTTGTTCGGCCACTGAGGAGAAGGCTCGAGATGGAACCGGGATACACCCCGTCACCGGGATACGGGGAGCTGCTGCCGCATCCCTCCCCGATCACCGCCAGCGACTTCGACGCATGGTTCTTCCTGTTCTGGGCGGGCCTGCTCGTCGTGGTCATCGCCCTGCCGTGGGCGCTCACGCGGCTCATCCGCCACAAGGACACGCTGCCGATCCTGTGCCTCGGGGCGGGCCTGATCACGTCGCTGGGCGAGCCCATGCTCGACCTCGTGGGCCACCTGCGCTGGTCGGAGAACCTGCACGGCCCCGCGTTCACCAACTTCGGGATCCCGGTCCCGCTGCTCATCCCGCCGTGCTACGCGCTGTTCATGGGCCTGGAGGCCTACTGGCTGTACTCGGTGATCCAGCGCGGGATCACGGTTCGCGGCTTCTTCCTGATGTTCGCCGCGATCGGCCTGAGCGACGCGATCATGGAGCACCCGGGCGTCATCATGGGCGTCTACGAGTACTACGGGACGCAGCCGTTCGAGTTCTACAAGTTCCCGTTCTACTGGTCCTTCACCAACGGGGTGGCGATCTGCACGATCGGGGTCCTGCTGCACTACGTCTGGCCGCACGTCAAGGACCGCGGGACGTGGCAGCTCCTCGTCCTGCCCCTGGGCATCATCGGCACCACGATGGGCGAGTTCGGCTCCGGCTTCCCGGTGTTCCTGGCCATCAACGCCGACATCCCGACGTGGCTGCAGTGGGTCATCGGGTCGCTCACGCTGGTCATCTCCGTCGTCTGGATCCGGGTCCTCGCTCACCTGGTGGCCAAGGACGACGCCAACGTCGAGTGGACGTTCTGGGGCCTGTTCAAGTCCCGGTTCATGCTGCCCCATCAGCGCGAGGCCTACATCCAGGGCATCACGCGCCAGCCGGGTGCCGTCGCGGCCACCGGTCGGGACGCCTGACAGCAACGCCGTTCGGACACCGACCTCGGAGGGCCCGCTTCGTGCGGGCCCTTCGTCGTCGGGCGCGGCGGGGAGTCGCGCGCAGAAGAGCTAGGCGGCCACGGGATGCGCGGTGACGCGCGTGCGCGGCGCGACCAGCGCGGCGGCGAGCGCGCCGAAGGCCAGCATGACGAGCGTGGCGAGTACGAGCGCGCGGTGGTTGCCGTGGGCGATGGCCGCCCCCGCCGCTTCGGGACCGTGGTCGGCCAGGTAGCCGGTCGCGGCACTGGCGGCGACGGTGCTCAGGACGGCGACGGCCAGGGCCGAGCAGACCTGCTGCGTGGCGTTGACGACGGCGCTCGCCAGACCCGCGTCGCGCTCCGGCACGCCCGACATCGCGATGGCGTTGCCCGCGACGAACAGGATGGCGTCGCCGAAGCCGACGAGCGCCAGGCCGGGCGCGATGCCGCCGGCCAGCGACGAGCCGGCGTCGAGCTGGCCGACGAGGAAGACCCCGAGCGCGGTCGTGGCGGTGCCGGCGGCGAGCACCACGCGCGTGGAGACCACCGGGGTGAGCTGCAAGGCAGCGAACGCGCCGAGCAGGCCCGCGACCGGCAGCGGGAGGAAGTGCAGCCCCGCCTCGAACGGCGACTTGTCCAGCGGCCCCTGCAGGAAGACGAGCACCAGGAGGGCCATCGCGGTGGGCACCGCGATCCCGACGCCGGAGATCACGAGGCCACCCGCCCGCGTGCGGTCGCCCAGCAGCGACAGCGGCATCAACGGCTCGGCGGCCCGCGCCTCCCACCCGACGAACGCCGTCAGCAGCACCGCCCCGGCCACCTGCGGCAGGAGCGCCTCGGGCGAGGCCCAGCCCTCCTCGGCAACCGTCGAGATGCCGTAGATCAGGGCGAGCAGCCCCGACGTGGCGAGGACGGCCCCGCCGAGGTCGAAGCGCGGCGGCGTGGACGCCGCGCTCTCGCGCAGCAAGGGCACGGCGCCCATCAGCACCACCGCGCAGATCGGGACGTTGATCAACAGGCTCCAGCGCCAGGACAGGTACTCGGTCAGGACGCCGCCCAGCAGCAGGCCGAGCGCGCCGCCGGCGGCCGACACGCCGCCGTAGAGCGAGAAGGCGCGGGTGCGCTGCGGACCGCTGGGAAAGCCGAGGGACAGCATCGACAGCAGCGCGGGCGCCATGGCGGCCGCGAACGTGCCCTGCACCGCCCGGGCGGCGAACAGCACACCCGGGTCCTCTGCTGCCCCGCCGGCCGCCGACGCGGCCGCGAAGCCGGCGGCTGCAACGCAGAAGACCCGCTTGCGCCCGGCAAGGTCGGCGACTCGCCCCCCGAGCAGCAGCAGGGCGCCGAACGGCAGCAGGTAGGCGGTGACGAGCCACTGGATGTCGGTGGGGGCGATGCGCAGCTCGGCCTGGGCCGCGGGCACCGCCACGTTGACGATCGCGATGTCGAGGATCAGCGTCACCTGCGCCAGCAGCAGCACCGCGAGTGCCCACCAGCGGCGTGGGTCGTCGGCCAGCGAGGCGTCGCGGTCGCCCGGGGCGGCGGGCGGCGGCGGGGCGGCGAGCTCCATCAGCGGCTTCGCAGGCTGGGCAGCAGGACGCAGTCGACCAGCCGCTCGAAGAACGCGGCGTCCAGCGGCTCGTCCTCGAGCAGGACCTGGACGGCCACCAGCGACGGCCCGATCTGCGCGAGCAGCTCGAGCGCCGCGCCGTCCGGCCGGCGCACCTCGCCGCGATCGGCGGCTCGCTCGACCAGGGTGTGCACCCGCGCCGACCACAGCCCGAGCAGCTGCTCGCGGACGGGCCTGGCCAGGTCCGGCGCGCGGCGCAGCGCCGCCAGCACGCCGGCGAGGTGGTCGAACGACGACTCCTCGAGCCGGCGGCGCGCCTGGTCGAACAGGGCGAGCAGGTCGCCACGCAGGTCGCCCGTGTCGGGGACCTCCTCGGCGAAGAAGTCGCGCGCCCGGATGGTCGCGAGGACGAGGTCCGCCTTGCCCGGCCACCGCCGGTAGATCGTCGCCTTGCTGACCCCGGCGCGCGCCGCGACGGCGTCCATGCTCATCGCGTCGTAGCCCACCTCGGCGAGCAGGTCGCCCGCCGCTTGGAGGATGGCGGTGTCGCGCGCGGCGTCCCGAGGGCGGCCGGGTGTCAGTGTGGTGGGCATCGATACGAGACGGTATCGTTTCGGAAGGTGGACAAACTGTCCGGACCGCTGTACGGTCCGCCGTATGCCCACCGCCGAAGCGGCCGCGCGCCTCGCGGACTTCTCCACCTTCGCCGACGGGCCGCCGCACGAGCGCTTCGCGGCCCTGCGCGCCCTCGGGCCGGTGCACTGGACCGACCCGACCGACCAGGACACGGGGTTCTGGTCGGTGGTCGCCTTCGACGAGCTGGCCGAGGTCTCGAAGGACTGGGAGCGGTTCTCCTCGGCCCGGCGCGGCATCTTCGTCCGCGACGGCGGGATCCTGCCGCGGGAGTTCCAGGAGCTGGTCTTCTCCAACATGGACCCGCCGGGGCACCGCCGCCAGCGGGCGATCCTGCAGAAGGTCTTCACCTCCCAGGCGGTCGGCGAGCGCGCGGCCGACATCCGCGCCGTCGCCCGGGAGCTGGTCGGCGCGGTGGCCGGGAAGGGCGCGTGCGACGTCGTCGCCGACCTCGCCGTGCCGTTCCCCCTGACGGTCACGTCCAACATGCTCGGGGTGCCGGCGCAGGACCGGGACAAGCTGTTCCACTGGACCAACCAGATGGCCGACCTGTCGCTCGGGACGGAGGCCAAGAACGCGATGATCGGTGAGCTCGGCGCCTACGTCCTCGGGCTCGTGGCCGAGCGCCGCGCACGACCGCAGGACGACCTCCTGTCGCGGCTGATCGCGGCGGAGGTCGACGGGGAGCGGCTCACCGACGTCGAGCTCGTCGCGCACTTCGCCCAGCTCATGGCTGGCGGCAACGAGACCACGCGCAACGCCTTCGCCGGCGGCATGCTCGCCCTCATGGAGCACCCGGCGCAGCGCGCACAGCTCCTGGCCGACCCGTCGCTGACCCCCGGAGCCGTGGAGGAGATCCTGCGCTGGCACACGCCGATCCTCCACAACGCCCGGACCGCCACCCGCGACACCGAGATCGCCGGCGTCCGCATCCGGGAGGGCGATCTCGTCGTGCTGTGGCACGTGGCGGCCAACCGCGATCCCCGGGCCAACGACCGGCCAGACGAGTTCGACGTCTCCCGGCCGCGGGTGCGCCACTGCGCGTTCGGCGGTCCCGGCGACATCCACTTCTGTCTCGGCAACCAGCTCGCGCGCCTGGAGCTGCGGATCTTCCTCGACGAGGTCCTGCGCTGCCTGCCGGACATGGAGCTCGCCGGCCCGGTGACGCGACAGCCCTCGAGCGCCTTCCACTGGATGACCTCGGTGCCGGTCACGTTCACGCCCGTGGCAGCCGCCGCCTCGTGAGCGGGGGGCGCTCCGCCCGGATCCTGCACGGGTCGCGCGCCGACCGCCGCCGGCAGCTCGTCGAGCACCTGATCCCGGTGGTGGAGCGCGAGCTCGACGCAGGGCGGGCGTTCGCGGAGCTCACGGCCGACGAGCTGGCGAGCGCGGGCGGGATCTCGCGCACGACGTTCTACGTGTACTTCGAGGACATGGGCGCCCTGCTGCGCGCCGTGACGCAGGGCGTCCAGGCGGACTTCGTGGCGGTCGTCCGCCGGTGGGCCCAGGCCCCTCCCGGGCTGACCCGCCAGGAGCTGCGCGTCATCCTCGGCGACGTCGTGGCCGCCTACCGTCGCCACGAGGCCCTGCTCGGCGCCGTGATGGACGCCTGCGGCTACGACCTGGGGGTGCGCGAGGCGTTCTTCGCGATGGTCGGCGAGATCGAGGGGGATCTGGCGCGCCACCTGCGCGACGGACGCGCCGCCGGCGCTCTGGCCGCCGACCTCGATCCGGACGCGACGGCCGCCTGGCTCATCGCCATGTTCGAACGCGGCCTGCACCTGCGGGTCCGCGGAAGCACCGACGCGGACGCGGAGCGCTTCACCGAGGCGGTGACGCGGCTGGTCTTCCAGGGCGTCTACGCCGGCGGTCCGGCGTCCGGGCCGAGCCCGGCTCAGGGGCGGGGCACGTAGAGCGTCTTGAAGACGATGTCGGCGTAGCCGTCGATGAGCCGCTCGACCTCGGCGTCGGACGCCCCGCGCACCAGCCGGTGCAGGCCGCGCTCGGCCATCCAGGTCAGCCAGCCGGCGGTCTCGACGGGCCGCAGGCCGGCATCCACGAAGCCGGCCTGCTGGCCCCGCCGGATGTGCTTGCGCAACCCGGCGGCGCTGCTGTCGACCAGGCCGTCGGTGAGCTCGCGCAGCGCGGGATCGTACGCGGCCGCGTCGTACGTCGCCGCCATCAGGGTCACGTGCGGCCGGTAGGTGCCGACGAGCTCGGCCAGCGCCGCGCGCACGTCGTCTCGCGCGACGTCCGGTCCCAGCGCCCACCAGGCGGTGACCGCCTCGCCGATCTCGTCGCTGACCGAGGAGAACCACGAGCGCAGCAGGTCGTTCTTGTCCTCGAAGTAGAGGTAGAACGTCGAACGCGACATGCCCGCCGCCTGTGCGAGGCGCTCGACGCTGAGGTCGGCGAAGCTCTCACCCTGGTCCAGCAGCTCCTCGACCACGGCGATGAGCTGCCCTCGGATCTGGAGCCGGCGCCTGGCCCGGGGGCTGGTCGCCGCTCCCGCCATCAGCGACCGTCCCTGAAGGCCGGATCCCGGCGCTCGACGAAGCTGGTCACGCCCTCGCGGGCGTCGGTCGTCGCGCCGCAGGCGGTCATCGCCTCGAGCTCGGCCGCCAGCTGGTCCTGCCACGTCGCCGCTGAGGAGGCGCGCAGCAGCTGGCGCATCCGGCCCAGCGCGAACGTCGGCCCCGCGGCCAGCCGGCGCGCGTGTGCCGCGCCGGCGGCCTGGAGCTCGCCGCGCGCGACGACCTCCGTCGCCAGCCCCCAATCCAGCGCCTCGCGCGCGTTGAGCACCCGCCCGCCGAGCGTCAGCTGCTGGGCGCGGCGCAGCCCGACGAGCCGCGGCAGCGCCCACGTGCTGCCGCCGTCGCCGGACAGGCCGATGCGCGCGAAGCCCGTGGCGATCTTGGCGTCGTCGGCCAGGACCACGAGGTCGGCGCAGTGCAGCAGTCCCAGCCCGCCGCCGGCGATCGCGCCCTGGGCCGCCGCCACGACGGGGACCTCGAGCGCGCCGAGGCGGCCGAGCGCTGCGTGGAACGGCCGGACCATCGCCTCGAGCTCGTCGCCCAGGCGGTCGCGCTCGCGCGTGAAGTGCTCGAGGTCGCCGCCCACGGTGAAGGCCGGTCCGTCGGCGGTGAGCAGCACCGCGCGCACCTCCGGCGCCTCGCAGGCCGCCACGGCGTCGGCGAACTCGGTGACCCAGGGAGGGTCGATGGCGTTGCGCCGCTGCGGGCAGATCTGGCGCACCTCGGCCACGCCGTCCTGCAGCTCGAAGGTGATGCGCTGCACGCTCAACCCCAGCGCGCCGTGTCGGTGACCTGGACGAGGTGCGCCGCGCGGCCGTCGCGCAGGCGCCAGAGGTGCAGGAACGCGGCCTCGACCGGCCCGCCGCCGGCGCGCCGGCGCCCGCGGTACGCGCCCCGCACGACGACGCGGCCGCCCTCGCAGCGCAGCAGCTCCTCCGGTTCGGCGCGCACCGCGAAGGCGCGGCCGATGGCCCACCAGTGCTCCAGCGCCTCCGCGCGGCTCGCCGCCGGGCCGCCGCCGACCGGCATCCCGGCGGCGAACTCGCCGGTGAAGTCCTCGGCCAGCAGCGCCTCGAGCGCGGCGCGGTCCCCCGCCGCCAGCGCGGGGTACAGCGCCCGGACGCACGCGAGATCGTCGCCCACGACTACAGCCCGAGGTGCTTGCCGATGACGTCGAGCATGATCTCGTCCGCGCCGGCGCCGATGCGGTAGAGGCGCACGTCGCGCATGACGCGCTCAACGGGGTACTCGCGCATGTAGCCGGCGCCGCCGTGGACCTGCACG
>DASPKC010000003.1:0-4343 GCA_035628295.1 Baekduia sp. | reverse complement strand
TTCTCCGGGTACGCGGAGAACACGATGGTCGTCGACTCCGACCACCTGCACGACGGCTCCGACACGTTCTTCATGCACCAGCCGGTGGCCTCGGCGCCGATCGATGTCGGCGACAACACGTTCATCGGCGCCAACTGCGTGGTCCTGCGCGGCGCGCGCATCGGCCGCAACTCGTTCGTGGCCGCCCACGCGACGGTCACCGCGGGCGAGTACCCCGACGGCTGGCTGCTCGTCGGCCAGCCGGCCAAGCCCGCCAAGGAACTGCCGATCAGCCGCAAGGACTACGCCGCGGCAGAGGCCGCTGCCGAGCACGCGGCTCGGTGAGCCTCGACCAGTACCGCCGCAAGCGCGACTTCGGGGCGACCCCGGAGCCGGCCGCGGACGATCGCCCTGGGGCCGCGGGGCCCGACGCGCCGCGCTTCGTCATCCAGGAGCACAGCGCCACGCGCCTGCACTGGGACCTGCGCCTCGAGCACGACGGGGCGCTCGCGTCGTGGGCGCTGCCCAACGGGCTGCCGACCGCGCCGGGCCAGAACCTCCTGGCCGTCCACACCGAGGACCACCCGCTGGAGTACCTCGAGTTCCACGGCGAGATCCCCAAGGGCAGCTACGGGGCGGGGACGATGACGATCTGGGACCGCGGGACCTTCGAGCTGCTCAAGTGGGACGAGCGCAAGGTGGAGGTCGACCTGCACGGCGACCAGGTCTCCGGCCGCTACGCGCTGTTCAAGATCGCCAAGGAGCCCGGCGGCGACGAGTGGATGGTCCATCGGATGGACCCGCCGCCCGCGGAGGGCTGGGGCGCCGGGCAGGAGCCGATGCCCGAGACGCTCACGCCGATGCTCGCCAAGTCCGGCGACCTGCCGGCCGACGACGGGCGCTGGGCCTACGAGATCAAGTGGGACGGCGTGCGCGCCGTGGTGTTCTCGACGCCGGGGCGGATGCGGCTGGTGTCGCGCACCGGCAACGACATGACGGCGCGCTATCCCGAGCTGGCGCGCATGAACCGGGGGCTGGGCATGCACCACGCCATCGTCGACGGCGAGGTCGTCGCCTTCGACGACGACGGCCGCCCGAGCTTCGAGGCGCTGCAGGCCCGCATCCACCTCACCGGCGAGTCGCGCGTCCGGCGCGTGGCGAAGGAGCGCCCGGTGACCTTCATGGCCTTCGACCTGCTCTGGCTCGACGGCCGGTCGATCATGGACCGGACCTACGACGAGCGGCGCGCGGCGCTGACCGAGGTGCTGCGCCCGGGCGAGCGCTGGATGGTCCCCGACCACCACACCGGCGACGGCGCGGCGTTCCTGGCGGCCACGCGCGAGCAGGGTCTCGAGGGCATCCTGGCCAAGCGCCGCGACAGCCCGTACGAGCCGGGGCGGCGCACCGGCTGCTGGGTCAAGGTCAAGAACCGCAACCGCCAGGAGCTCGTCATCGGCGGCTGGCTCCCGGGGGAGGGGCGCCGGCGCGACCGCATCGGCGCGCTGCTGGTCGGCGCCCGCGACGACGACGGGCGGCTGCGCTTCGCGGGCCGCGTCGGGACGGGGTTCACGGAGGCCGAGCTCGACCGCCTGCGCGAGCTGCTCGCGCCGCTGGAGCAGGACGCCTCGCCGTTCGAGGCCAACGCGCCGAAGGGCCGGATCCCGCGCGGCGCCGTCTTCGTGCGCCCGTGCCTGGTGGCCGAGGTCGAGTTCGTGGAGTGGACGCGCGAGGGCATCCTGCGCGCTCCGGCGTACAAGGGCCTGCGCGACGACAGGCCCCCGGAGCTGGTCGTGCGCGAGCCGGTGCGCGGCGGCGTCCTGATCGAGGTCGACGGCCGCCAGCTCAAGCTCTCCAACCCCGACAAGGTCCTGTTTCCCAGGGCCGGGTTCACCAAGCGCGACTACGTCGAGTACCTGCTGGCCATCGCCCCGACGCTCCTGCCGCACGTGCGCGACCGCCAGCTGACGCTCAAGCGCTACCCCAACGGGGTCGAGGGGGAATTCTTCTACGAGAAGAACGCCCCCAAGCACCGCCCCGACTGGGTGCAGACCAGCGAGGACAACTTCGTCATGGCCACCGGCCCGGCGACGCTCGCCTGGCTGGGGAACCTCGCCGACCTCGAGATCCACACGCCGATGCACCGCGCCGAGCATCCCGACGCGCCGGCGATGGTGGCCTTCGACCTCGACCCCGGCGCGCCCGCCGCGCTGCTGGAGTGCTGCCAGATCGCGGTCGTCCTGCGCGGCATGTTCGAGCACCTCGGCCTGCAGAGCTTCCCGAAGACGTCGGGCTCCAAGGGCATGCAGGTCTACGTCCCGCTCAACCATCCCGAGACGACCTACGACCAGACGAAGGGGTTCGCCAAAGCGGTGGCCGAACTGCTCGAGGCGGAGGCCGGCGACCTCGTGGTCTCCACCCAGGTCAAGGCGCGGCGCAAGGGCCGCATCCTGGTCGACTGGAGCCAGAACGACCGCCACAAGACGACCGTCTGCGTCTACTCGGTGCGCGCGCGGGAGCGCCCGACGGTCTCGACGCCGCTGCTCTGGGACGAGGTGCAGGCGGCGGTCGACGCCGGGGACGCCGGCGGCCTGTCGTTCGAGACCGCCGACGTCCTGCGACGCGTCGAGGAGCACGGCGACCTCTTCGCCGAGACGCTGACCCTGGTCCAGCGGCTGCCCGGCGGCTGACGGCCGACTGCGTCGCCTGATGCTCCTTCCGCGAGCACCAGGCGACGCAGTCGGACCGCTCTTCCGCCGTCCGGCATGCGAACATGCGTTCGATGCCGCAGTGACCAGCCAGGGCTCCGCCTACAGCCGCTTCCGCCGGGCGCTCGCCACCGGCAACCTCACCCTCATCCGGGCCGCGGCCGCCGACCTGCCGCAGGTCCGCCTCGACGACGCGCTGCACGTCTGCGTGCTGCTGCGCGACCAGGCCCCCGAGCGCTACGAGGCGGCCGCGGTCCGCTGGATCGGCCGCTTCTGCGTCGAGAAGCACGACGTCAGCCTGGACGACGTCGAGCAGGCGCGCGGGGCGTTCGTGCTCATGCGCCGCGAGCCGGAACGGGCGCTGGGTGTGCTGCAGGCGCTGTGCGCGGGGTCGTGATGCGGTCGGCCGGGCGCCCGACGGCCCGCGGCGCGTCAAGCCCGGACGTTCGCGCTGGCCGCGGTCACCGCCCGGGCCGCGCGGCGCGAGGCGGCCGCCGCGTCGCGCAGCCGCGGTCCCGCGGGGCCGGCGTGGCGCGCGAGCTCCTCGGTGAGCGCGCCGAGCTCCAGCGTGGCCTCGCCGAGGCGCTCGAGCTCGGCGGCGAGCGCCGCGAGCGGGTCGTCGCCCAGGCTGTCGGTGCTGCGATCGTCATCCGTGACCATGCGCCGAAGGCTACCCGCGCGCCCGGGCCCGGACGCCGGTCCGCCGGACCCGCTACCGTCCGTCGTCCCGGGACGCGTCCCGGGCCCGCGCCAGTAGCTCAGTGGATAGAGCGCCGCCCTCCGGAGGCGGAAGTCGGGGGTTCGAATCCCTCCTGGCGCGTCGGCTCACCGGCCCAGGGATTGCAGCGGGCTGTGCACCGGGTCGCGCAGCCACGCCGGGTCCGGCGGCGCGAGCGGGCCGGCCTGCGGCCGGTCGGTCAGCGGCGCGAGCGCCGGCGCCGGCTGCTCGGGCGCCTCCGTGGCCGTCACGCCGCCGCCGAAGTCCAGGGAGCTGAGCTCCGGGGCCGCGGCGAGCACGGCGACGAGGAGGATGGCCAGCACGCCCATCAGCGTCATCAGGCGGTGGCGCAGCGGATCGAACAGGAAGGTGTGCACGGTCGAGACCTCCTGGGACGTTCTGCACCCCCGGCACTAGGCCGCGGGGCGCCGGCGTCAAGCCCCTTCGCGGCCCGGCCGCCGGCGGCCTCCGCGGGCGGCCGCCGCGAGCCGGCGCGGGTGCGCCACCTGCACGGCGAGCGCCACCGGGTCGAAGAAGAGGTCGGCCGCCACGACCCGGTCGCCTGCGCGCCGGGTGCGCAGGACCGCCGGCCAGCGCAGCGCCCCGTCGCTCAGCTCGATCTCCGCGAGCGTCAGCGGCCCGCGCGAGCCGCGGCGCAGCTCGCGCGCGCGCACACCCGGCCACCGGCGGACGACCCGGCCGACGGCGAGGCCGCCCGGCGCGGCAGGGTCGGGCGGCGCGGCCGGCAGCTCGAGCGGCGGCCCCGCACCGGGCGGCCGGTGGCGGCTCTGGCCCAGCGGCGCGCCGGGGCGGGCACGGGCGCGCAGCAGCCGCGGCCAGAGCACCGGCTGGCGCAGCGCCGGACCCAGCAGCGGCCGGGGGTCGGCGTAGTGGACGCGCTCGAGGGCGAGCTCCCCGCGCAGGACGAAGCGGTCCATCCC
>DASPKC010000002.1:0-2081 GCA_035628295.1 Baekduia sp. | reverse complement strand
TGGACCGCCTGGAGACCGTCGCCCCGGTCCGTCACCTGGTCGATCAGCGCCGACACCCGGTGGTGCCCGCGCACCCGGTCGAACCGCGCCACCTGGCCCACGTCTCCCACACTGAATCGTTCCATCACGCAGCCTCCGTCTTGTTGTTGGTGATCCGCTGGTAATCCAGGTCCGCGCACACCTCGCCGCAGAACACGACGTCAAACTCGGTGCCCGGCGCGACCCGCCGCCCGCACACGTCGCAGGCGATGCACTCGGGGCAGCAGCCGCGCCACGCCCTCGCGCAGTAGGCGCCGCCGCACACCTCGCACGTCACCTCGGCGCCGCAGTAGGCGTCCGGGCCGTTGCCGTGGTCGCAGTCGCTGTGCTCGCTCCGCATCGTCATTGCCTCCGTACCTAAACACATTAGATTGTGTTCACGGCGTAGGCAAGAAAAAAGTAAACACAATCGACCGGCGGTCTAACGCCGTGTGTTTACTGCGAGATTCCGTTCGGCCAGTTGCTGGCCGTCGCCCGGAACCCGGTCAGGCGCTCGATCTGCTCGGCAACCCAGCGCGGGACGGGCCTTGAATGCGCCTTGCCCCTGGCCCGGTACTGCGACAGCGAGCCGACGGACAACTCGGGCTTGAGCGCCTTCGCGAGGGAGCGCATCGAGAACCCCGCCGCGTTGGCCGCCTGGACCATGGGGTCCCGGCTCTTGCCGGCGCTCAAGGCGAGGTTCTTACGCTGGCGCACCTCGGGGGATAGGTTCATGTCCCGAGATAGTGTATAGTCCTGTTTAGGTGAACGCAAGCCCTTCGCCGCCTTCAGCCCCGCATCCAGGCTCTCCAGCTCGGCCGCCATTGCGTCGCGGGCGTCGGCTGCGGCTCGCAGCGCCTGGGCCTGCCGCTCGTGCGCCTCGGCCTCCTGGCGCAGCCTGCGGGCCTCTGAGCGCAGTTCGGCAGCCGTCCCCACGGGCCCGGAGGGTAGCATGAGACGCAAGGACGACGCAGGGACGGTGCCGGCCGCGGTGACGTTCCGTCAGTACGAGGGCGCTTTTGTCGACAGGCTCATGCGGGCCAAGGTCGCCACGGCGCACTGCTCCAAGTGCGGTTGCGGCGATGCCTACGGCCGACTCGGCTACGTCTACGAGCACGAGCCATGGTGCGACGGCCCGGACAAGCGTCCGAGGCGCCCGTTGACGGCCGAGGAGAAGGCGCGAGCCAGCAAGCTGGACAAGATCCGCCGCTCCCTTGCGCGCCTACGCGGCCTCTGCTCCCTGTGCGCGAAACGGCCGGCGGAGCATGGGTACCGGCGGTGCGACCCCTGTCGTCACGCGCAGACCGCAGTCAGTGCCAAGTACCAGAAGCGCAAGCGAGAGACACGGTGAGGCGGCGGGCGGCGCGCACGGACGGCAACCACGCCGAGATCCGGGACACCCTGCGGGCCTGCGGGTGCAGCGTGGCGGACCTGTCCCACGTCGGCGGCGGCGTGCCTGACCTGCTGGTGGGACTGCGCGGCCGCAGCTATTGCATCGAGGTCAAGAATGGCGCGCTTCCGCCCAGCCGCCGCCGCCTCACCCCCGACGAGGAGGCGTGGCGCGCGGCGTGGCGGGGGCATTACGCCGTCGTCGAGACGGTGGACGAGGCGCTAGCCGTGGTCGGGCTGCGCTAGAAGGCCCGGCGTAGCTCGGCCTGCACCTGCTGCACGAGCCCGCCGCCCTGGTAGCAGACCGCGTGCCCCGAGTCGACGTAGCCGTACCAGTCGGTCAGCGCGTGGCAGAGCTCGTGCGCCAGCGCCGTGTCGGCGACGTGCACGCCGTCGGGGTGCGCCACGTCGGCGGTCCAGGTGTCCGAGCGGAACATGCCGGCGACGCAGCGGTCGTAAGCGTCGACCCAGCCGTTACCGCCGCCGCAGTCCAGGGACGCGGGCGCGACCCAGCGCACCGCCGGCCGGGCGCGCGTCCGCACGTCGTAATACGCCCAGACGAAGTCGGCGGCGCGGTCGCCCTCGGGCCACGCGACGTATTCGACGCCGTCCACGCGGCAGCCGGGGCCGCAGAGTATCCAGAGCCCGAGCGCCAGCAGGAGCAGCGCCTGGGC
>DASPKC010000001.1:0-3286 GCA_035628295.1 Baekduia sp. | reverse complement strand
GTCGCGCTCGGCGTCGTTGAGCGCCCCGTGCAGCGCGACCACCTCGTGCCCGCGCTCGCCCAGCTCGGCGGCCACGTCGTCCGCCACGCCCGTCCGCTCGTCCGCCGCCACCGCGATCCGCATGACGCACGTTGTACCGCGGCGGCGCCTACGGCAGGCGGCCCTGCCAACGGGCCCCGAGCAGGGCGCCTACCAGCAGCAGCACGAGCGCCGCGCCCGCGAAGCCGGCGGTGATCTCGCGCTCCTCGCGCTTGGTCGAGAGCTGGGCGCCGAGCCGCTGATAGATCTCCTTGAGGCGGTCGGCGTCGTCGACCTCGTACGCCGCGCCCCCCGAGACGGCCGCGATCTCGGCGAGCGTCTGCGGGTCGGGCGGGACGGGCAGCACGCCGCCGAACGGCCCGCCCTCCACCACGCCGTCCGGTGTGCCCAGCGCGATCGTGTAGATCGGGACGCGCGCGGAGCCGGCGCGGCGCGCGACGGCGACGGGGTCGGCGCCGTCGGTGGCCTGGCCGTCGGAGAGCAGGACGATGGCCGTGGCCGGCCGGCGGCCCGCGGCGTCCAGGCGCCTGGGCAGAACCTCCAGGGCGGCCTGCAGCGCGTCGCCCGTCGCCGTGCCACCCAGAGGCTCGAGCGAGCGGATGGTGCCGTCGGTCGCGGTGCGGTCCAGCGACGGGCGCACCACGGTGTACGGCCGGTCGGAGTAGCCCACGACGCCGACGCGCACGCGATCGGGGATCTCGTCGAGGAAGGCGAGCGCCGCGGCCCGGGCGGCCTCCAGGCGGCTCGGATCGACGTCGATGGCCTCCATGGACCGCGAGGCGTCGAGCACGAGCATGAGCGAGGCCCGTTCGTCGGGCACCGCGACCGTCGTCTGCGGCCGCGCGAGCGCGACGGCCATCACCGCCAGCGCGGCGAGCACGAGCCCCAGCGGCAGGACGCGGCGCCAGGCCGTCTCGTGCCCGGCGACCTCGGCCAGGACCGGGACGCCCGGGAACCGCACGGCGTTGCGCCGGGCCCGGGCCCGGGCCGCGGAGCGGGCGAACAGCAGCGCGGGGATCGCCAGCAGCGCCAGCAGCGCGACGGGGCTGCCGAAGCTCACCGCCGGGCCAGCCCCCCGCCCATGGCGCGCAGCCAGTCGCCCTGGGTCGACAGGTCGAGGTGCACCGCCCGGGCGCGCCGGAAGCTCTGCTGCAGCGCGCCGCGGCGATGGCGCTCGGCGGCGGCGTACCGGGCGCGCAGGTCCGCGTCGGACGTGTCGACGGTGACGATGCGCCCGGTCTCCGGATCGGCCATGGTCACGCGGCCGACGGCGGGCAGCGCGGCCTCGCGCGGGTCGTGGACCTCCACGCAGCACAGCGCGTGGCGATGGCCCAGCCGGCTGAGGACGCGGTCCAGGCCCGCGACGTCGCGGAAGTCGCTGACGATCGCCACGAACCCGGGGCGCTGCGCCACCCGGCCGACGCGGTCGAGCGCCGCGGCCAGGCCGTCGCGCCGGCCGGCGCCGTCGGTGGCCACGCCGCCGCCCAGGGCGGCCTCCACCGCCAGCACCGCGCGCCGGCCGCCGCGCGGGGGTGACAGCGGCATGCCGGGGGCGCCGGCCAGGATCAGCCCCACGCGCCCGCCCCCGCGGCCGGCCAGGCGCGCGAGGACCCGGGCGGCGCCGTGGGCGACGTCGCTCTTGAGCCGGTCGGCGGTCCCGAAGGCCATGGACGGCGAGACGTCCACGACGATCCACGAGGTCAGGACCCGCTCCGGGACGCGCTCGCGGACGTGCGGCTCGCCCGTGCGCGCGCTCGCGGCGGCGTCGAGCGAGCGGGGGTCGTCGCCCGCGCGGTACGGGCGGATCTGCGACAGCTCGGTGCCCGAGCCGGCGCCGGCCGCGCGGTGCTCGCCGGGCAGCAGCCCGCCGACGCGCTGCTCGAGGCGCAACGCGAGGCCCTGGACGAGCGCGGGCGGGATGGGGCCGGGTCCCTGGGCCCCGGGCGGGCGGTGCAGCCCCTCTCCGATCCGGTGCTCGATCAAGCGGCGGCGGCCCCGTGCGTCGGCACGGCGGCGAGCACGCGGTCGAGCACGTCGTCGGTGCTCACGCCGTCGGCCAGGGCGTCGTAGGAGAGGACGATGCGGTGGCGCAGGACGTCGTGGGCGAGGTCGCGGATGTCGCCGGTGACGACGTGACCGCGACCGCGCAGCATGGCCAGCGCCTGCCCGGCCTGCACGAGGCCGATCGGCCCGCGCGGGCTCGAGCCGAACGAGATGAGGGGTTCGAGCTCATCGAGGCCGTGGCGCGACGGGCGGCGCGTGGCGTCGGCCAGGCGCACGGCGTAGCCGACGACCTCACGGTCGACCAGGATCTCGCGCGCCGTCGCCGCGAAGCGCCGCAGGTCGTCGAGGTGCAGGACGTCGCGCGCGTCGGGCAGGCCGCCGACGACGCGCCCGACGACCGCCGCCTCCTCGCCGGGGCTGGGGTAGTCGACGAGGACCTTGAAGAGGAAGCGGTCGAGCTGGGCCTCGGGCAGTGGGTAGGTGCCCTCGGACTCGATCGGGTTCTGCGTGGCGAGGACCAGGAACGGCTCGGGGACGTGGTGGGTCTCGCCGCCGATCGTGACCTGGTGCTCCTGCATGACCTCCAGCAGCGCGGACTGGACCTTGGCCGGCGCGCGGTTGATCTCGTCGGCCAGCAGGAGGTTGGCGAAGACCGGGCCGAGCTCCGTCTGGAACGTGCTGGTGTCCGGCCGCCAGATGCGCGTGCCCACGAGATCGGCGGGGACGAGGTCGGGCGTGAACTGCACGCGGCCGAAGCGCCCGCCGACGACCTGGGCGAGCGTCTTGACGGTCAGCGTCTTGGCCAGCCCCGGCACGCCTTCGAGCAGGACGTGCCCGCCGACGAGGACCGCCAGCAGCAGCCGCTCGAGCAGCGCGTCCTGGCCGACGACGACGCGCTTGGCCTCCTGCAGGCCCGCCTCCAGCGCCCGGCGGCTCTCCGGCAGGTCGTCGCCGCCGAACGGGCGGTGCTCACCGACGGGCTCGAGGTGCGGCGCGTTCACGCGGGCGACGGTACGCGCCCATTCGTCAGCCCCCGGTAAGCCCCCGGGCTGCGCGCCGCTTCAGGCGGACTTGAGGAAGCGGGCCTAGAGTCCGCCGGGATGCGCGTGCTGATCGCCGAGGACGAAGTGCGGGTCGCCGCCGCCGTGGCCAAGGGCCTGCGGCGGGAGGGCATGGCCGTCGACGTCGCCAACGACGGCGCCGGTGCGCTGGCCAAGGCCCGGGTGCACCCCTACGACGTCGT